>CAUZJQ010000040.1:0-21236 GCA_963580095.1 Lentisphaeria bacterium
GCAAGGTCCGGCTCAGTCCTGACGGCGATGGCGTCAAGGCCGAGACGTTGTGGACGACGAAGATCAAAGGCAGCCGGCACTACAGCTCGGCAGTTGTTGACAACGGTCTCATTTGTGCGGCTTCCCGAGAAGGGCATTTTGCGGTGCTCGATGATGCGACCGGAGATGTGTTGCTCCAGGAGCCGCTCAAGATAAGCGCCGGAAAAAACGTCGTCTATTCCAGCTTGGTTTTGTCCGGCAAGTACCTGTATATCGGCTCTGTCGACGGCGTTACCGTGGTGCTCGAGCCTGGCCGGGCGTTTCAGGAAGTGGCACGCAACACGATCGAAGGGTATCGCAGCACTCCGGTCTTCGACGGCGATCGGATGTACGTGCGCACGTTCAGCCATCTGTACTGCATCGGCAAGTGAAAAGTGCGTGGTCGGCAGTTTTGATTTGCAACGTTGCGCAATTTTTCCCGGGTTACGAAAAACGCCTACGCACAAATGGAAGTTGACGCCCGCAAAGGAATAACGAATTGGCAACTTATGGGCCGATATCAAGGGAAAAAATGCACCGCGTCGGAAAGATGCGCAGCAGCAGCTGAAGTCTGCCAGGGGTAGCGAACTATACCGTTGCGGTATCGGCAGTGCTGCGTTTGGCGGCGAGATGCGTTCTTGGCAGGTGTATGTAAAAGGTCGTGCCGCCGTCGCCGGTTTTGAATGTCAACCGCCCCTGATGCGCGTCGACCACCCCCTTACAGATCGACATGCCGAGTCCCGTGCCGCCCTGCTTGCCGTGACTGACGAAAGGTTCGAACAGGCGGTCCTGGATTTCGTCCGGGATTCCCGGTCCGTTGTCCTTGAGCATGATTTCGATGTGGTCGGAAAATTCCTGGACGATCAGTTGAATCTCGCCATCGCTCTGTTTCTGCATCGATTCGACGGCGTTGCGCAGCATGTTCAGCAGGGCGCGCTCGACTTTGTCTTCATCCAGTTCGACAATCAGGTCCGGCGCTTCGGCGGTGAATTTGACGCCCGCCTTCTGGATGTACTCCTCGTTGGCCTGGCGGAAATTCTCCATCATCGTTTTGACGTTGGTAGGCGTCTTGTCGAGGTTCGTTTCGCCGCGCGAAAAGCTCAGGACTTCCTGGGCCATCGACAGCATGCGATCGATCTGGCTCATAATGATGCCGCAGTACTCTTTCGTTTCCGAATCACCATGTCCGTCTCCCAGCAGCTGGCCAGCCATCTTGATAATCGTCAGCGGACCTTTGATATCGTGTAGAATCGAATTGGTCATTGATCCGACCATGCTGATTTTTTCCTCACGCAGGACTTCTTCGAGCCAGAGTTTGTCGATGTTGCGGACGTTGGCGATGATGTGGCGCATCAGGCCGATCGAAGTGCGGCCGGGATTATCGAGCACTATGGAGAGAAAGTCCTTGCGCGGAATCACTGCTGCCTGCACGTCACCGCGGGTGATGGCACGGGCGGAGCGTCCGGTGCCATCGATCACGCCGAATTCGCCGAAATAGGTGTCGTCCTCGAGCACCGCAATCGGTAGAAAGGTATTGGGCGTCACTTTCTTATCGAGATCGATGCGGCCGTGAATGATCAGATAAATATATTCCGGCGAGTCGCCCTCATTAAAGAGAATGGTCTTGTTTGGAAACAGGCGGACGTCGCTCAGATCGATCAACTGCTTTGCCGTCTCACCTTCGAAAAGCTTGAAAAATGAATGGTTGCTTGCTTCCATGACAATTATCCTGCTACTGTGTTTTTAGGGGACGTTCCCTGTTCCATTGATATTGACAACGGCCTGGGGGCAGACCATATTTTCACCTTGCCACTCGGTACTCGATTTTCGGTTAGTGCCGAGTCATCCCAAGATGGTGGCTGTAGCTCAGTCGGTTAGAGCGCCTGGTTGTGGCCCAGGAGGTCGGGGGTTCGATTCCCCTCAGCCACCCCACTTAACCTTTCACTGCCCGCCTGTTTTGTGCAGGTCCATTTCACCTGCGCACTCGGTAAAATAGTACTGTCGTTAGCCATAAGCAAAGCATTGAGCTGTTTCCAAGATTGATCCAATCGGGCAAGTTCGGCACGGTCGGCGGCTGCCAGACCGATCCCCAGCGTCTGTGCAGGCTCTCCAGATCAACATTGACAAGAGCGGGTCGTTAGCTGATCGATAGCCCACTGAGCGTGTTCCTGCAGCAGGTCGTCGGTTTCACGCTCGATTAACTCACGCAACGGTTCCACCAGCGATACATCTCCCGAGTTGCCGGCCACCACGCAGGCATTTCGCAGCAGGCCGCGGCGCTTGGTTCTGGTCAGTGGCAACCCGGAAAAACGCTCGAGAAACTGTGTATTATCCGCAATCGCCAGCAGTTCGCGCAGCGACAGCACCGCCTCGCCGATACGTATCTTCTTGAAATCCTCCACCCGTGTTGGCACTGCCCGCCCGTTGTGCGGGCAAACGTCCTGACAGATGTCGCAACCGAACAGCCAATTGCCCATGAGCGGCCGCAGCTCGACCGGGATCGGTCCGCGGTGTTCGATCGTCAGATAGGAAATGCACCGCCGCGCATCGATGGTGTAATCCTCGCGTATCGCCGCCGTAGGACATGCGTCGATGCAGCGCCGGCAAGTGCCGCAGCGCAGGGTTGTGGTGTTTTCATCCGGTGCCAGCTCGATATCGGTAATGATTACGGCAAGAAAAATCCACGAGCCGTACGTTTCGTTGATGACACACGTGTTGCGGCCGACATAACCGATACCTGCGGACTCCGCGAAAGCACGTTCGAGTACCGGGCCGGTATCAACATAGTAACGAGCGGCCCCGCCCCATTCCGTTTCGATCATCCGGGTAATCGTCTTGAGCTTGCCGGTGATCACTTTGTGATAGTCGCGCATCACGGCGTATTGGCTGACGGCACCCTCATCCGACGCTGGTTGCCGGCGTGGCTCATGATAGTAGTTGACGCCGATCGTGATGACACTGCGCGGCTCGGAGGTGACAGTGCCGGCGTGACGCCCGCTGGCGAGGCGTCCGGCAAGATAGTTCATTTCACCGTGACAACCTTCCCCTACCCAGCGCTCGAAGGTGTCCTGATGCTTCGGCGCCAGCGTCATTGGCGCCACGCGCAACATGTCTATTTGCAGTGACTTAGCCAGTAGAATCAGTTCATTCTTGCGATCAGACATAAGCAGCCAAAGAGTTCAAATTTCAGATTTTGGGCACGGAGTCTTCGAGCTTTTGAAGGCCGAAAGCTTTCTTACCTTCCTCATAGAAGGTGATGAACCATCGATGCGGCGAGGCTCAGGAAAATCAAGAACCCCAGGCAGTCGGTCGCCGTCGTCACCAGCACGGAGGAAGCGATAGCGGGATCCTGGCCACAGGCGCGAAGTCCCAGCGGCACCAGCACGCCGGCTACCGCTGCCACCATCATGTTGCCAAGCAGCGCAATGCCGATAATCAGCCCCAGATACGGGTTGCCGCGCCACAGCCACGCGCCGATACCGACAACTATGCCGACACAGACGCCCTGGATCGCGCCGACGGCAAGCTGGCGCATCAGGATACGCATTGTTGCGCCGCGCTCCAACTTGCCGGTGACCAGTGACCGCACGATCATTGCGACGTTCTGACTCGCGGCGTTACCGCCCTGTCCGGCGACGACTGCCTGAAACACCGCCAGCGCCGTGACCTGTCGGATGATGTCCTCGAATCGGCTGATGACAAACGCTGCCAGCAGCGCCGTGCAGGTGTTGATGTAGAGCCAGGGCAATCGGCCGCGTACCTGTGCGAACACCGGACTGTCCGGCTCCAGATGGTTGTCTGCAACGTTCGCGAGGCGGTACACGTCTTCTGTTGCCTCCGTCTCCACAACGTCCAGAATATCGTCGTGCGTGATCGCGCCGACCAGTTTGCCATCGCTATTGACGACCGGCAGCGCCGCGAGATCGTAGTGGCTCATGACCAGCGCCGCTTCTTCCTGATCGGCACCGTCTCGGACATGGATGACATCCGGGTCCATCAGTGTGGCCAGGCGTGCGCTTGGCTCGGCGACGAGCAACTGGCGCAGGCTAAGCACACCGACCAGATGCCGGTTATCGTCGACGACATAGAGATAATACGGTACTTCGTCATTGGTCGGCACGCGACGCAGATATTCCGTTGCATCCCCGACGCTGTCGTGGCCGCGCAAGGCCAGGAACGACGTCGTCATCAGGCCGCCGGCGGAGTCGTCCTCGTAGGCCAACAGCGGCTGGACGCTCGTGGCATCCGCCATCTGCGCCAGGGCTTCGGAGGCGCGTTTGGCCGGCAGATCGCCAAGGACGTCGGCCGCTTCGTCCGGTTCCATCTCGTCGAGTACGTCGGCGAGCCGGTCGACCGACATAGCTTCTGCCGCTACCAGCGCTGTTTCATCTTCGACGCGCTCGAGCAGGTCGGCGGCATCTGTCGCGCCCAGTCCGGGCAGCAGGCGCCGGCGCTCTTCGGGATCGAGCAGATCAAAGAGGGCCGCCCGGTCGGCGACATGGAGCTTGAGCAACAGACGCGCCGCTTCGTCCCGGTGATCCGCGGCCAATGCCACGCGGATTTGACCGATCATATCCTGGATGTCCGTTTCCGTTACCGGCATTTCATATGCTCCCGATGCGAGCTATTATAGTGCCTGAACGCAAACCCGGTACCTTTTTGACGCTTATCTTGGTGCCATTATCCTGTATCTGCGATGTTTCAGAATCTGACAACAATCGCCGCTGTCGCTCTGCTGCTGGCCACTGCTGCCCGCGCTGACCAGCCCGCCGCCGACGCGCTCAAGTCCTACTACGGCCGGCCCAGCGACGCCAGCGGGCTCTACCAGAAGGCGTTCGAATTGCTCGAGCCGATACCGCGATCACTGACTCGAACCATCCGCGAAGTGCTGGACAATGGCTGGGCCTTCCGAAACGCCGATTTGGAAGCCCACATCACCAAAGACCGCGGCATCGTGCCAATTGTTCTGCAGGCGGCCGAGATCGACCGGTGCGACTTCCTGTACGGCCGCAAGATCAGTTCGGAACTTCGCCTGCCGCACCTCGACCGGGCGCGGCTACTGTCGCAGTACCTCGTGCTCAAAGCCATCTGGTACGAGGATCAGGAGGAGTTCAGCCGTGCCGCGGACTGTTTTGCCGCCAACCGGATCCTTGCCAATCATATTGCGCAGGATGCGGTGATGATGGCGAAGATGATGAGCATCGCCGTTCAGAAATACGGCGATCGCGGCATGGCACGGGTCATCAATTATCCGCAGCGGGTACGACACGATTTGCTGAAGCGGCTGATTTTGATCAAGACCAGCCGCGTGCCGCTGCACGAGGTCATGCCGACCGAGTTGGCTTTTGTCCGTAACGAAGCGTCGCGAATGTTCGACGAAAAGTTTTTCGAGCGGCGTTTCGCAGGGATCATCGGTGAGGAAGACATCGATGTGCTGCGTCGGCACCGCCTACTCAGCGATCATTGGGTTTCGGTGTGGTACATACATCTGTCGACACTGGTCTACGGTGAAGTGATTGATGCAACCCGGATGCCGACCCTGACTTGGACGATGTCGGCCTGGATGGACATGATGGATCGCTACGGCCTTGACCGCGAAGGACACCAGGAAGTGCGCGCTGTACTCGCAAAAATAATCAGGGCATCCGGAGTCATACTGACCGAACTGCCGGTCGACGAGTCGGTAGTGGCGCTGTACACCGATGGCTTGGCGAAGGAGTTCAAAGTCATGCTCGGCACGGTCATGCAGACGGTCCAGGATATCATGATCAGCGACTGCGGCAGCAGGCTCGAAGCGGACGCTGTGATCTACCGGCTGGCGCTCGAAATTTATCGCCAAAGTACCGGTGATTACCCGACACGCTTCGATGATCTGGTACCTGAGTTGCTGCCGACATTGCCGATCGATCCGTTCGATGGCCAGCCGCTGCGCTACGAGCGCGCCGGTCCAGGCTACCGGTTCTACAGCATCGGTCCCGACCTGATTGATTCACGAGGTGGCAAAGCAAGAGATATGCGAGACGGTAGCGGCTTGGGCGATATCGTTTACCTCTCACCTTGACTGCGGACATTTCCGTTGGAGCACGGTCATGGGAAAAGTGAAAATAGCTACGACTGCCGATGTCGAGAGCGGTAAGGGGCGCTCATTTCGGATCGAGGGTAAAGCCGTCGCTCTGTTCAACATCGAAGGCGCGTTTTATGCCATTGAGGACTATTGCACACATGCCGGTGTGCTGCTCGGCGGCGGTTGGGTTGATGGCGAGACGGTCGTGTGCCCGCTGCACGGCGCGGTGTTTTGCTTGAAGACCGGTGCAGCCCTGACACCGCCAGCTTTCGATTCGGTCCACAGCTATCCAGTCGCTATCGAGGGCGATGACGTAATGGTGGAGATCTGAGAAGTTGCATAGTCTCCAGTCGCCCAATTTTGATGATGGCTATCTTGTCGCCCTTTCGGTGCACCACCGCCTTGTCGCGACAACAACGATACCGCAGCATCGCGTTCTTCGAACCCAAGCACCTGTGCATGTGAAATCATTCACAAGCTACCGGTTAAAATTAAGTTCGACAGGACAGTAAACCCCCGGGAAACTGATGGATCTCAGTCCAATCTGGCTAACCTTGCGGCTGGCGGCGGTGTCGACCGTTGTTCTTTTGTTGCTCGGCATCCCGCTGGCATGGTGGCTGTCATGCACCCGCAGCAGATTCAAGACGGCTATCGAGGCGGTCATCGCGATGCCGATAGTGCTGCCGCCAACCGTGCTGGGATTTTATCTGCTGGTCTGCCTGGGGCCGCATGGGGCTATCGGTGGACCGTGGCAACAACTTTTCGGGTACTCCCTCGCTTTCACATTTACCGGTCTGGTGATCGGATCGGTGTTGTACTCGCTGCCGTTTGTCGTCCAGCCGATCCAGAACGCTTTCGAAAGCATGGGGCGCCTGCCCATGGAAGTTGCCGCCACACTGCGGGCGGCACCACTCGACCGCTTCCTGACTGTCGCCTTGCCTCAAGCCCGCCGCGGTCTGGTTACGGGGATCACCTTGGGGTTCGCCCACACCGTCGGTGAGTTTGGCGTCGTTCTGATGATCGGCGGCAACATCCCCCGGGAAACCCGGGTTCTGTCGATTGCCATCTACGACCACGTTGAGGCCCTCCAATACCAGCACGCACATGTGCTGTCTGCCGGGTTGCTGGCCTTTTCGTTCCTTGTCCTGCTCTTGGTGTTCGCGATCAATCGACGCTGGAGCATCACCCGATGAGCACAATCCATGGCCGATTTCTCAAGCATGCGGGTGATTTCGTACTCGATCTCGACTTTGAATTTCCAGCCCGTGGCGTCACTGCCGTGTTTGGCCCCTCGGGCAGTGGCAAGACCACGTTACTGCGCTGTCTGGCCGGCCTCGAGCATGCGACCGGATGCCTCGATGTGGATGGCACGGTGTGGCAGGATGACAGTGAAAATATTTTTTTGCCGGCCCATCAGCGCGGTGTCGGCTTTGTCTTTCAGGACGTTGGCCTGTTCGACCATCTCACGGTCAAAGGGAATCTCGAATACGGCTGGAAACGCAACGCCCTCCACCGTCTCGACTTTGCCGAGGTTGTCCAGTGGCTCGACCTGCAGCCGCTGCTGGCGCGAGGGCCTACCGATTTGTCCGGCGGCGAACGTCAACGGGTTGCCATCGCCCGCGCCCTGTTGACTTCTCCGCGACTGCTACTGCTCGACGAGCCGTTGGCAGCGGTCGACGAGCGGCGGCGGCAGGCGTTCGTGCCGTACCTCGATCGGCTGCATCGGGAGTTGTCGATTCCGATTGTTTACGTCAGCCATTCACAGGAGGAGATTTCCCGGATCGCCGACCATCTGGTGTTGCTCGAAAACGGTGCTTGCCCAGGGTCTGGGCCACTGATCGACATGCTCACCCGGCTCGACTTGCCGCTCAGCCATGCACCGAGCGCCGCGGCCGTCGTTGAGGGGGCCGTCCTGTCTGTCGACGAGTCCTTTGCTTTGGCCAGCGTCGAATTTTCCGGCGGAGTGATCATGGTGCCGGAACTGGACGCGGCCCCAAGCAGCCCGGTGCGATTGCGGATCCATGCCGCTGACGTCAGTCTGGCGCTGGAGCGGTCGGAGGGGTCAAGCATCCTAAACATATTTCCGGCAACGGTTGTGGCGCTGTCGGATGACTCGCCGTCCCAGGTGTTGGTCCAGCTCGACCTGGCCGGTACTGCTCTGCTGGCGCGTATCACGCGTAAGTCCGTTGCGGCGTTGAATGTCGAGCCGGGCCTTGCTTGCTATGCACAGGTGAAGGGTGTCGCCGTGGTGCGTTGAGGTAGCGGGCGAGGGGCTATCCGCCTCAACTCTGCCGTGTGAAGATGGATTTGATGGCAGACCTGATGCTGCGCCGCGGTGCGCCGTTCCACCCGGCCTTTTTGTAGCCGGCCAGGGCGGGTGCATCGGCCAGCTCGGCGTACTGCAGGCAGATATCGATGTCGTTGACGACGGCCATCGCGGTGGTATACCGATTGGCGGGGTCCCGCCGTAGCATCTTCGCCAGCAAAGATTCAAGGGCGAGAGGAAAGTCTGGTGCCGAATCGCGCGGCGGTTCCGGTGCGATATAATCGTCCAGCTTACTCGGTGGCAGCCGGGGGAAGCGGACTTGCGTCAACAGTTCATAGGCGATGGCGCCTATGGAAAAGATGTCGGACCGTTCATCAGTATGACCGTGGGCCCGTGTTTCCGGCGCCATGTATTCGAACGTACCGAACAATTGGCCGGTCTTCGTCAGATCGGAGTTCTCCATGCCGGCGATCCCGAAGTCCATGAGCTTGATCTGTCCATTGGGCAGCACGAGGACGTTATCCGGCTTGAGGTCTCGGTGGAGGAGGCCGGCCTGATGCACGGCCGAAAGGGCATCGGCCAACTGACGGACGTACGAGACTTTGTCACGCAAGGGCACTTTGAGCAGGCCGGTGCAGAAGAGTTTGAGTGATCGGCCGTTAACGTATTCCATGACGAAATACGGGGTGATGTGGTTGCCGCCACCGCCGTGGTCGACGAGTGACACGATGTTGGGGTGATCGAGCTTGCTGAGCACCGCGATTTCACGACGGAACCGCTCGTTCAGTTGCCAATCCATTTCACCCCTGGCGGAGGTCTTGAGAATTTTTAGAGCGTACTGCCCGGACTCGTCTTCATTAGCCCGTTCGGCAAGGTGCACGACACCCATGCCGCCTTCGCCCAGCTTACCGACGAGATTGTACTGGCCGACACGATGCTCGGACGTCTGGCGCGTCCGAGGCGGGCGCAGCCGGCGTTTTTTGGGACGGGACGAGGATTCGATTGCCACGGCGACGGCAGGGAGGAACGCCTTGATATCGACGGGCTTGGTGATGACATTGCTGGCACCGGCCTGTATGCACTCGGCGGTCAGGGCTTCTTCGACAACGCCACTAACCACGATGACCGGCACGCCGTACTGCATGCGCTTGATTCCGCGCAGCATGGCGACACCTGGCATTTGGCCATCGCAAATGACCAGATCGAAATGGGTGTTTTCCATGGCCTGCAGGGCGGCCGGGGCGCCGTCGGCCTCATGTACTTCGTAGCCGTGCCGGGTCAGCAGGTCTCGGAACTGCTTTCGCGCCTGCGCTTCATCATCGACGATGATGATACGCTTGGCGGCAGATGTGCTGGGGGTGCTTTGTGGTGGGTTGATTTTCGAACCGTCGTTGATCTTCACTCCCAATCGTTGTTTTCATAATTCCTCGACAGCTTCAGGCGGTGAACGTCGGGAGCCTCGAGACAGGCAGTGAGATCGCGGACGATCTGATCGGCCGTCTGATAGCGGTCGCCGGGCTTTTTTTTCAGCATTTTTGCTAAAATGGCCTGTAGTGCTACCGGGAAGTTCGGTTCGAGCTTGCGTGGTTCCGGTGGGCAACGTTTCTCGACGGCCGCTATGTACTGGCCGACGCTGCGAGCATCGAACTGTTTACGGCCGAGGAGCAGTTCATACGCCACTGCGCCGAGTGAGTAGATATCGGCGCGGCCGTCGACATGGGTGCTGCTTTCCAGGCCTTCCGGCGCGATGTATGCGGGCGTTCCGAGGAACTGACCCGTTACGGTCAACTCGGAGTCCATGACGCGGGCGATTCCGAAGTCAGTGAGTTTCACAGTCAAGTCGGGTAGAACAAGAATGTTGTCGGGCTTGATATCGCGATGCCAGATGTGCATGCGATGGGCGGCGGTCAGGGCATCGGCGGTCTGGCGCAGGATGTCCATTTTATCGTGCATTGTTTTGTGCACGACATTGCGACAGATCATCTTCAGTGACTGCCCCTGGACGTATTCCATGACATAATAGGGCAACTGTTCAGTGTCGTCAAAGCCGCACTCATAGAACTTGACGATGTTCGGATGGGCCAGGCTCTCCAGGACATTGATCTCCCGGTAGAATCGATTGAGGCGTTTGTCGTCGGCGGCATAGCATGATTTTAGAACTTTGACGGCGAACCGGTCGCCGGCTTCGTCACAGCCGAGATAGACGATGCCCATATTGCCCTCGCCCAGCAGGTCGAGGATGCGGTATTGGGCGAGTTGACGGGGCTGCCGACTGCCATTTTCGAGGTTTTCTGCGTTGCCGGTCGGCTTTTCTAGGGTGTCCTGAATGCAACTGGTGAATTGCTCGAAGTCGATCGGCTTCGACATGAAGTCAACGGCGCCGTTCTTCATACATTCGACAGCATCTTCGACACGCGAGGCGCCGGTGAGCATCAGCACGGGGATACCATGTTGCTGGCGCTTGATCTCCTGCAGCAGCTCGATGCCGGAAATGCCGGGCATGTTCACATCGCTGATGATCATGTCGAAGTTCATATCGACGATCATCTGCATTGCCGTCGAGGCATCGGCCGCTTCGAACGGCTGGTAATTTTTTTGCCGGAGCACAACACAGAGTAGTCGCCTGACTTCTCTTTCGTCATCGACTACAAGTATTTTTTGCTTTTCGGACTTTTCGTTATTCTCTGTCACAGCGGTGAAGGCTCCATAGTTGCTTCAATATGCAGATACATCGATGCGGCGGATTTGCCTCGATGCAGGCTGCTGTGTGCCTGGCTATCTATTTGTTCAATTATAGATGCGGGGGCTGCTCAAGATTGACATAAAGACGGAGGTCTTAAGGTAGTTGAAATCGAACGGTTTGCAGACGAAATCGGCGGCGCCGAGGTCGAGGCATCGGCGTGCGGTAGTGGCGTTTTCGGCGCCGGACATGACGATGACAGGGACATCCGGCGAGATGCGTTTGACCTGGGCCAGGACGTCGTCGCCGTTCATGTCGGGCATGCAGATGTCGACAAGGATGGCGTGGACCTCGTGCTCTTGAGCGAGCGCCAGGCCTTCAGTGCCGCTGGCGCCGGTCAGTACCTCACAGCCGACTGCCTCGAAGTACTGTTTGAGTATGGCTGTGACATCTGCTCGATCGTCAATGATCAGAATGCATGGAGAATCGGCCATTGCGTGCTCCTATATGATGTACAGGTTTGAGGGCACGCAGTCGAGACGGCACATTGCCGTTTCGTCTGATCAGTTGGAAAGCGTGCGAATACTCGCCGCTGCAGGTGGTGTAGCCGGCATTCAGTCGGCATTAAAATACCCGTATCCACTGTGTGCTCCTATTGTTCGTGCACAAATGCGCGCACAACCAGCCACTCGCTCTTCCTCAAACAA
This sequence comes from Lentisphaeria bacterium, assembly GCA_963580095.1. Classification (GTDB taxonomy): domain Bacteria; phylum Verrucomicrobiota; class Lentisphaeria; order JABSQK01; family CAJWLW01; genus CAJWLW01. The sequence goes on from CAUZJQ010000040.1 coordinate 11,736, forward strand.
TTACCAATGCAGTAGAAGACGCAGATAGCATACCACGTTTGGCACCACGTGTTCGGTGAAAACAATGCTACGGGAGGGGGCATTTGGAAACAGGCCCATGCTGAAAATTTCGGGGTTTTCCAGCAAGTTTTTCGTATTGGATCTTCCGTCTACAAGTCGGGTGGCGGAAAATCTCGGTATTCAGCCAGACCGCGGCGAATCCGTTTCCGGACAGCGTCTGCCCGGTGGGCGCTCGCTCGCGGTTATGGGGAGCAGCGCGGTTTCGGCCTAAATGACACTATTTTCGTCGTGTCAGGATGTAGTACAGCCGGCCGGAGGCGAGGATGATGAAGAACAGGGAGATGCCGCCAAGGAAAGCGAGGTTATTGAGCCAGAGGTCATCCGGCATGTCCTGGAACAATTCATCGGAGGTTATGCGCAGGGCGGCGACAACTGGATTGAGCGTCAGCCAGAACAGGCGCACGTTGAAGCTGAAGACACCGGGAAGCTCGGCGGCCAGCGTGACGATACAGATCAACGCTGCAAAACAGTAACTGATGCCGGTGGCGTGACTGGTCTTCTGTGAAAACGCCGAAGCACACAAGCCGGCGGTGATGAAAGCGACAGTCGTCAACACCAGCACCGCGCACCAGGCGCCGATACGCCAGTAATTTGCCTCCACCTCGAGGTCTGCCAGCGAATAGAGCACCGGCAGACTGCTGATCAGGAAGATCGAGACATAGACAAAAGCGGCCTGCAGCTTACCAATGACCACCCGCACTGCGGTGATTGGCGTCATCCGCAGCATCAGCATCGTGCGGCTGGAGATTTCGTCGGTGATCGAGCCGCTGGTGATTGCCGGCGCCAGGATCGCGACGATGCCCATCTGGTAGAGGATTGCCACCCAGCGCACGGTGTCGGGCGACAGTTCGTCGGCATACTGGACACAGACGAGAATCAACAGGGTGAGACAAAGGATCACACAACCGACGAGACTCCAGATGACAAACTGCGGTTTGCCGAAAATTTTCCCGCGCATCTCAGCGATGAACACCGGGTTCATGAAGCGGATCGGTTTCTTGCGCTTCAGCGGATCGATCAGATAGAATGGCCAGGTGAGTTTGCGTTTGGCCGACTTGCGAAAGCCGGTGAACTGTTCCGAGTACTTGCTGCCGGCCGTACGCTTCAGTTTGAGAACCTTGAAGAAGAAAAGCAATACCAGCAGATCGATGAACACGCAGAGAATCAGGAGCAATGTCGGATTGGCAAATTCCTCGAGTATCGTTGGGTCGCTGTAAATGATGAACATCGTGTGTGCTTCCACGATGACGACCGGGATCATGACGACAATCATCGCCTTGGCAACCCAGCCGTAAATGCGTTCGGGCCGCGGCGGCGCCAGCAGGAACTTGGTGAAGACAACCAACAACAATACCAGCAGGATGGCCATGCCCACTATATGAATGTTGAAGACCGCGTACGGACTCTCGGTCAGCTGCGATAACTGCGTCGCCTCGTGGCGAGCCGGGAACAGCAGCGAGTACATGGCATCGAACGGGCTAAAGCTGCGGATGAAGAGCCAGACTTTCGGATACTGCAGAACACGCCCAAGCAGGGAATACGGCAACCAGGTGCCGCCGGCCAAAAGGGCAACAGCCAGATAGCTGGCCATCAGTGCAGTGAAGGTCCGACGGCACAGGGCGCTGAGCGCCAGACCGAGGATGCCGTAGGTAATTGCTGCCATCGTGATGACGGCATAGGCTCGAAGCAGCAGGCTGGGCCCGATGCCGCCGCTTAGGGAGCACAACGCCCCGATCGGCATCGACACGAGGACGACGACAATGATCAGCGCCAATGATGCCATCAGCTTGCCGCGCAGCATCTCGCCGGGCGTCATCAGCGAAGTCTTGATCAGGTCGAAACTGTTATTCTCCCGCTCCGTCGTCAGTGAAGGGCTGGTCAGCGCCGGCACCAGCAAAATAATCAGAGCAAGGTTGCTCATCAGGAAGATCGTGAAGATCTCCATGCTCTTGTCCGAGGCCAGCGAGAAGACGCCGGAAGATGGCCAGAGGAAAATCAAGATCGACGAGAGCATCGCCAGAAAGGCTATGATCAGCCCAATCACTTTGGGGTCACGTGAGGCAGCCTTGACTTCTCTTGCGAAAATTGGATTGCCCGTGATCATGTTTGTACCGATGTTTTCACAGTTTATAAAGCGTGTCTACGTCCACTGGCAGGCCGGTATTGAACGACTGGTTAGCGGCAATGCCGGTCATGATCGAGTTGATCCCGTCAATATAGCCGGCGGCGCGCCCCAATGGATCGTCCCCGGCGCCGCGGAACAGGTCGCGGAGCAGCCGCACGTCGCCACCGTAGTGGCCGCCATGTGCTTTTTCGTAATCGACGGTGTGGGCCTTCTCGAAATGCGCCTGCAGAATTAATTCCGGCACGTTGCCGGCACCCTCCTCCGGTTCATCAATCTCGTGCAGCCCTGGCAGGTTGAAATCGGTTGCGCTGCCACTCACATAGGCGGCCTCCACAGCGTTCACTTCGAGCCGGCCGTTGGTGCCGTTGAACATGACCCGATGCCCTTCCCACGGGCAGTGGGCATTGAGCGAGTAGGTCATTACCGCCTTGTTCTGGTAGCGCACCATCACTGCCATGGTGTCCTCGATTGAGATGCCGTCGCCGAAGACACTTTGGTCGCGGTAGTAACCGTCCTCGTGCTCGGCATCAAGGTAAAGTCCATGGAGATATTCGCCGCCTTCCGCCATGTCGAGCGCGAAGGGATCGTCCATGGCGAGCTTCGAGCCGCGGGTGCGGCTGTAGAAGTCTGTGATGCCGCGGCCCTCGGCGTTCTCCTTGCCGTAATATCGCAGGTCGCCCATGCCGAATACGGTCTTCGGCCGAGAGTCGATCCACCAATTGACCAGATCGAAATGGTGTGTCGCCTTGTGCACCATGAGCCCGCCGCTGTTGCGTTTGTCGCGGTGCCAGCGGCGAAAGTAGTCGGCGCCATGACGGGTGTTCAGCAGCCACTCGAAGTGTACGCTGAGTACCTCACCGATGGCGCCGGCCTGGATAAGCTCTTTGACTTTGCTGTTGCGCGGTGCGTAACGGTAGTTGAAGGTAACGCGCAGGTTACGGCCGGTGGCCTTAACCGTGTCGATGATCTGCTGGCACTTTTCAGCATCGATGGTCATCGGCTTTTCGCTGATGGCGTCGCAGCCGAGTTCCATGGCGCGGCAGACGTACTTGTGGTGGGCCCGGTCCATGGTCGTGACGATCACTGTATCCGGCTTCTGCTCCGCGACCATGCGGTCGAAGTCGGCAGCGTGGTAGGTTGGTACCGGGTCGTGCTTGTCGTCCTGGAGCTTCCGGTTGTGGAAGTCCATCCGAGTCTGGTTGACGTCAGCGAGGGCGACCAGCTCGGCAACGTCGGAATAGTCATCAGAAATCGCCTGCAGGAACATTGCAGAGCGACCGCCGGCGCCTATGAGTGCGTATTTCTTGCGGGCCATGAAATTGCTTTGGGAAATGCGTCGATTGTAAAGTCAGGCCTTGGATGAAGCAAAGCAGCAAATATACTGAGCCAGTCACGACTAATCAAACGTGGCGGCGCGACTATATTGACAGTCAAGGGAAGGGACTGCGAATTACCGGATATCGCAGGCACAAAGAGGAGCGAGATCATGCGCACGCTTACACTTCTGATGATGCTGACGCTGGCAATAACCGCTTGCCGGGCTAGCGGCCAGCGGATTCGTGGCATCCGAGGCCAGCAAGCGCCGAAATGGGAAGTCGGTCAATGGAGAAACCTGCCCGAAGATAAGCAATCCATTGATATCAGTGACTATGCGGGGAAGGTCGTCTACCTTTTCTGCTTTCAGTCCTGGTGCCCGGGTTGTCACAGCAGCGGCTTTCCAGCGCTGCAGGCGCTGTCTGAACACTACAGCGATGATGACGATGTCGCCTTTGTCGCTATTCAGACCGTCTTTGAAGGGTTCAGCAGCAACACCCCGAAGCGTGCCTGGGAGAACGCGAAAAAGTACAAGCTCGACTTCCCCGTCGGCCACAGCGGCAGCCGTGACGAGTATTCGAGAATCATGCGCCGCTACCGCACCGGTGGCACGCCCTGGACGATCATCATTGACCGCGACGGCGTCGTACGCTACAACGACTTCCGTGTCAAGCCGAAAGCGGCAATTTCTCTGATCAACAAACTCAAGGTAGCAGAAGCGGAAGAGGACTAATGTCGCGGCGAAACCTTCCCTGGAACAACCTCCATTTCATCGGTATCGGCGGTGTCGGTATGACCGGGCTGGCGTTGATTTGCCGCGACCTCGGCGTCAACGTACGCGGCAGCGACAAATCAGCATCGCAAAACGTCGACTTGTTGCGCGAGCGCGGAGCCGAAGTTGTCGTCGGCCATGACGCCGCACATGTGCAGAGCCCGGACCTGGTGGTGTATTCTTCCGCGGTCGACTCAGACAATCCAGAATACGCCGCTGCCGTTGCTCGCGGCCTGCCGCTGCTGCTGCGCGGCGAATTTCTGGCTGCCCTGGCGCCCTATTGGCCGACCGTTGTCTCGATCGCCGGGTCCCACGGCAAGACCACCGTCACGGCCATGCTCACCCATATCCTGCTACAGGCCGGTCACGAACCGGGCTACCTGATCGGCGGAGCGGTTCCCAGCCTGTCCGCCCCTGCTGCCGCCGGTGCTGGCGCGCTGCTGGTCACCGAAGTCGATGAAAGCGATGGCACCCAGGCTGCCATGAGGAGCTCGCATGCCATTGTCATCAACGTTGGGGACGACCACTGCTGGAGCGTCGGCGGCGAGGCCGCTCTGCGGCAGTGTTTCCAGACCTTTGCCGACAATGCCGCGGAACTGCTGTGCTACGCGACCGATGCGACCCACGCGCTCTTCGACGACCATCCAAACGTCACTTTCGTCGACGTCGGCGCGGCCAAGGTGCTCGACCTTCTGGTGCCGGGACACCACAACCAGATCAATGCCACGCTGGCTGTGCGCCAGGCTGTGAAGCTTGGCGTTGCGGAATCCGCAGCGCTCGAGGCTGTTGGCGGTTTCCAAGGCGTCGACCGCCGGTTGTCCCTGCGCTACAGCGGCACTATCGATGTGATCGAGGACTACGCCCATCACCCGTCCGAAGTCGAAGCCGGTATCGCTGCGCTGCGCGAACATTACGTTGACCGGCCGCTGCGCATCGTTTTTCAACCGCATCGCTTTGAGCGTGTCGCCCGCTACGCCGCCGATTTCGGCAGAGCACTTTCAGCGGCGGACGAGGTCATCGTCATCCCGACCTTCAATGCCTGGCTCGACGATGAGCACCTTGCCGATCCGCGGGCCATCATCGGGGCAATCCGTGATGTACCGGTGCGCTATTGCGACTTCGACTTTGAGGAGTTAGCAAGCGAGCTGGTCAGTACCGCTCGGGATGGCGATGTAATCGCTATCATGGGAGCCGGCACAGTCACCCAGCTGACGCCACTGCTCACCGCCGAACTCGCCACAACCGGATGAATTTTTGAGCGCACCTTTGTTTCATTTCAGACCGGCGCATTTTGCAATCGTGGAACGGTGCAGAACCGCCAGATCACTATAGCCCCTATTACTATGCCCCAGCTCCAACAGACGACCCGTGTTGCTGTGCTGATGGGCGGCCCGTCCAGCGAACACGAGGTGTCGCTGGATTCCGGCCGCGCTGTTGCCGGGGCTTTGCGCGAGGCCGGATTTACAGTCGACGACATCGTTCTTGAAACCGGCGAGTTGCCGCTGCTGCATGAGGACGTCCGGGCCGTGTTCCCATCGCTGCATGGCCGTTTCGGTGAGGACGGCACGGTCCAACGCCTCCTCGAAGAGCGCGGCTTGCCGTACGTCGGCTGCGACCCCGCCGTCAGCGAGTTGCTGCTCGACAAGGCCCGCACCCGCGATGTGCTGGAGCAGAACGGCCTGCCGGTCGCTGCAGGGATCGTCGTGACGCGGCCGGACATACCGTTGCCGGACAGCATTGATTTGCCGCTGATCGTCAAGCCGAATCGCGAAGGTTCGAGCTTCGGTATGGCGAAAGTGGATGGTCCCGACGACTGGCGGCCGGCACTCGAGAAGGCGTTGCGGTACGACACCGATATCCTCGTTGAAAAATTCGTGATTGGCTGCGAAGTGACGATTGGCATTCTGTTCGGCGAACCGATGCCGGTGATCGAGATCGTGCCACCCGGCGAGATTTATGACTACGATGCCAAGTACGTTTACGAGCACGGCAAGACCGAGTACCGGTGCCCACCGCACTCGCTGTCGAAAGAAACGCAGAAACGCCTGCAGGCCCTGGCGCTGGCTACCTTTCACGCCCTCGGCGCCCGTGACCTGTTGCGCGTCGACATAATCGTCAACGACGACGAGACGATTATTCTCGAGGGCAACTCCATTCCCGGCTTCACCGCCACCAGTCTGATCCCGAAGGCTGCCGCCGCCAAGGGCCTGGCCTTTCCCGATCTGTGCGCCCGCCTGATCGGCGCTGCGCTGGCGCGGGGTGGGGGATGACGACCAGGCAAGGATTAGAGGTTGACAGGGAGACGGTGATCCTGTGATCTCGTCCGGGAACCTTTCACAATCGAGCAGATACAAAAAACACCAATCATAGCAGTGTCAACGACAGCATGCACGTCAACGCCGTTTCGTTTCACTTCTCGGCGGGGCTGCCAGAGGTTGGCAGCGCAATTTACATGCATATTTATCACGGAACTCACGTCACACGTAAAAGCCACGCATTGGGTAAACGGTTGGTGAGCATGAGCACGTGGTGCAGGCAGGGCATACGTGCAGTACATTATAGGCATGTCTTCTCTGAGTACCAAAAAAGTGATTCTCGGCATTGGCGGCGGGATCGCGACCTACAAAGCCGTGACTGTTGCCAGCCGTCTGCGGCAGGTCGGTGCTGATGTCACCGTAGCAATGACCCCGGCAGCCCAGCAGTTCGTCGGGCCGCTGTCGTTTGCCGCGGTCACCGGACGCGAAGCACAGACCGGCATGACGCCGTCGCCCGGTGCCGATAGTGTTGAAGCAATCTACCCGCACCTTTATCCGGCGACTACCGCCGATCTTTTCGTTGTGTTGCCGGCAACAGCCGATCTGATTGCCAAGCTGGCGCATGGCATCGGCGATGACATCGTGGCGCTGAGCGCCTTGTCGTTGCCGTCGAGCTGCCGGCGCTATTTCTGCCCGGCGATGAACTGTGAGATGTGGCAGCATCCGACGGTGGCGGACAATGTCGCGCGACTCGAAGACCAGGGCTGGCTTCGGCTCGGTCCGGAAAGCGGCTCGCTCGGCTGCGGCATGACCGGCATCGGCCGGATGACCGAGCCGGAGGCCATCGTCCAACGACTGATCGAGGACGCCATCCCGTCCAGCCTCTGCGGCCGACGGATCGTGATCACTGCCGGGCCGACACAGGAGCGTATCGACGCGGTGCGTTTCATCAGCAACCCGAGCAGCGGAAAAATGGGCCGCGCTCTGGCTTTGGCATCGGTATCTGCCGGTGCCCAGGTGGATTATGTGACCGGGCCGGTGGCCGATGCCAACCTGCCTCGGCACCCGTCGATCACGACACATCCGGTTACCAGCGCCGACGAGATGCTGGGCGCGATGCAATCCTGTTTCACTGCCACCGACGCAGCGATCTTCGCCGCCGCAGTCGGCGATTACAAAGCGGCGGCGCCGGAAGCTCAGAAGCTGCCGAAGACACCTGAGGGCATGACGCTGCAACTCGCGACAACGCCGGACGTGGCAGCAACTGTCAGCGCCGAAAAACGTGGTGGCCAACTCTGCGTCGGCTTCGCCCTGGAAAGTTGCGACGGAGTCGACAAGGCCCGTCGCAAACTGGCCAGAAAAAACCTCGATGCTATTGTACTCAACGACCTGGCCAGCATAGCTGGCGAGGAGGGAACATATACGTTGCTGACACGGTCGGAGCAAGAGGCGCCTACAGACTGGGGGCATATCGAGAAGTCTGCTTGTGCGCGTCGCCTCATCACCTGGATTTCAGACAAACTGGACGATTAATCAAAAACAACATTCCGCGGACCATACCATGAATCGACAACTCATACTCATCGCTTTGATGGGGTGCTTTACAGCCTCGGCCTTCGCGGCCCCCGCCTGGGAAACAGATTTCAAACGAGCTGCCAAGAAAGCGGACCGGAAGGACCGGTATATGCTGCTGGACTTCACTGGTTCCGACTGGTGCGGCTGGTGCATCAAGCTGAACAATGAAGTGTTCAATAAATCGGAGTTCAAAGACTATGCGAGGAAAAAGCTGATCCTGGTCGAGGTCGACTTTCCGCGGAAGAAGAAGCAGGGAAAATCCCTGGAGAAGCAGAACGCGGACCTGGCCCTCAGGTACGGTATCCGCGGCTACCCGAGCATCATCATCCTCACACCGGACGGTACGTTCGTCGCCAAGACCGGATATAAGCGCGGCGGTGCGGAGAAATACGTTGAGCACCTCAAAAAGCTCATCGACAAGTACGAGAACAAGCCCTACGAAGACGAAGATAGGGAAAAGAAAAGAAACGACAATCGCGAAGGCAGCGGCAAGTAAGCTGACGCAGAGCTATTCCCCCACGATAAGCCGAAACTGTGCGGCACTGGTGTTTTCGCCGACAACGGATTGTCGGATGCGAGGCAGCGGATGATCATGCGGTCGATAAACAGTGCGAAGTTCACGGCACATGCAACGCCCACTCCGAACCATCGATATAGTTTCTGAATACCGAGTCCTTCAATTATTCTGACCACCTCGATCGCTGGGCGGAAAAACAGGGTGACCGCACCGCGGTGACCGTGCGTGCCACCGGCGAATCAATCACTTTTGCGGCCCTGGCAAATCGCACCTGTGCCTATGCCCGCGGCTTTCGCCGGATCGGAGTCGAACCTGGCATGCGCACCGTGCTGATGGTCCGTCCGGGTATCGATTTTCTACCGCTAACCTTCGCCTTGTTCAGGATCGGCGCCGTCCCGGTCCTCATCGATCCCGGCATGAGCCGCGGCAATCTGCTTGGTTGCGTCTCACAGGTGCGGCCGGCGGCGTTTGTGGGGATTCCGCTGGCACACCTGGTACGGCTGGTTTTTCGCCGATATTTCCGCACGGTGCGCATCAACGTGACGATCGGCCGCAAGTTCCTCTGGGGCGGCTATGACCTGAGTGACCTCTTTGTCGACAACGATTCGGGCAGCCCTACGGCGGCGACGACGAAGCAGGACCTGGCGGCGATCATCTTTACCACCGGCAGCACCGGGCTGCCGAAAGGGGTCATGTACACGCACGGCATGTTCGACGCCCAGCGCAGTATCCTGCAGGAGATCTTCGACGTGACTGCTGACGACATCGATATGCCGGGCTTCACACTCTTCGCCCTGTTCACGCTCGCCATGGGCATGCCCGTAACCATTCCCGAGATGAATCCGACGCGCCCCGCCGACGTCGAGCCGGAGAAGATCATCAG
>CAUZJQ010000041.1:0-21144 GCA_963580095.1 Lentisphaeria bacterium
GACCAGCGTCAATGCCTGGACAATCTTCTCCGCGTCCTTAGTATCACGCGCCTGCAAAATCAACTCCCTCGCCTGCGCGTGCACCTTCTGCCAGCGCGGCGAACCGCGGTCAACGCGATCACGTTCGGCAATAAGCTGGACTATCGCCCGTTCGCACAGCAGCTTGTCCACGGGTTCATCATAGATGTGGTCCTGGAAGAGTTTGATGGATTCCTTGAACTTGCCCACCGCCATCAGCTCCTTCGCCTCGTCCATGAGCGCCCGCAGGGCGGGACTGGGCTCCATGGCCTGGCTGTGGTCGACCGGAGGCGGCGCTGGCTGATCGACAATGGCTAACTGCAGATTTTTATTCCTCGGTTCTTCGGAGGCACTGTTGTCGCGATTCCGGGTAGCCTGAAGAATGAAGATAGCCACGCCGATCGTGGCCATGGTGATCGTTGCATACATCACCATCTGCCGTTTGCGGAAGTGACTGTCAATCACCTGCTTCTCTTCGAGCAGCCTGGCGGCATGCTTCTTATTGCCAGTGGCCGACTGCAGCTTCTTTGCAATCGTGGCGTTGAAAGTGGGCTTCTTTTTTCCCCGCGCGCCGCCGCCGAAAGAGGTGCCTTTGCCAGCAGGCTTGGCACCTTTTCTGGCACCCCGTCGAGTCACACCGGTGCTCGAATCTCCAGTTCTCTTCTTTTCACCTATAGCCGTGCCCTTGTCGGCAGGTTCACCGCCGCTCTTGTCACCGGACTCAGCGACCTTGTCGGCAGGTTCACCGCCGCTCTTGTCACCGGTCTTCAGTTCGTCCTGGTCAACGGGCTTGGCATCATCCTTGTCCGCAGGTTTCGGTGCATTTGCGGGCTTGTCGTTGCCATCGGCCTCCTGTTGCACCTGCTGGCGCTTACCTTCGATTTCGGCTTCGACCTGCTGGCGGATCTCTGCCTCGAGGGCTTGGAGGTCCTCATCCGGCGTTTGGTCACTGCTGCTCGTTGATGGCTCGCCGCTCTCGTACCGAGCAGCGGCAAGCTTTTCCTCAACGTCTTTGCGGACCTCCGCCTTGAGTTTTTCGTGAGCGTCAGGTTTATGGTCCATCATTCTTCCCTTGGTCACCGGACCGTGTTTTCCGTCTGGCTTTTTCTTTCGCAGCGATTATCGCCTTCTGGCGGGCGGCTACGACAGCCTTCTTTTTCGCCTCTTCCATCTTCTTCTGACGCGCGACGTTGGCCTTTGGCTCGGCCGATTTTAGTGCTTTCTGCTGGGCGGCTTCTGCAGATGCCGGCTTGCTCTGGCGTTGTTTCTCGGCCAATACACGGCGGGCTTTTTCTTCGGCCTCACGTCGGGCGGCAGCGATCGCCTTCTGGCGCTTCAAACTGGCAGCGGTGGCTCGTGCATTCTTTGCTTCCTCCACGGCCTTCTGCTTGGCCAGCTCCGCTTCCTGTTTGGCGCGCTCGGCCTCAGCTTCCGCGGCACGCTTCACTTCCTCGGCGGCGTCACGGGCGCGTTGCGCTTCTTCCATTGCCATGCGTTTCGCCTCTTCGGCGGCTTCCTTGGCGCGTTCAGCATCGGCGAACGCCGCCCGCTTGGCCTCCTCGATGGCGCGCATCGCTTCTTCCGCTTCCTGGCGCATCTCTGCAGCTCGACGGAGCGCCTCCTCTTCGACAACATACAGTGCATCGGTGCCGGCTATCCTTTCATGCTCGGTGATGCTGGTGATGAAATCGGCCTGGACAGGTTTGGCCACCTTGATTTCTTCGTTCTTCGTCGCTGCCGCAATTTTCGAATCTATCAGATTGCCAGTGTCTGTGCTGGGCATGGTCGAACCCGACGTCGGTGCTGCAGTGGACGAGATCTTGCTGTCGAAGTTGACAATGCGTATCTGGGTCGAGACGTTGTGGTTGGTCCAATCCTCAGCGCTCTCCGGCGGCGGTGTATCCGGCTCGTTATCGAAGTTGATCTCGACCTCGAGCGTCAGGTGGCAGTGCGGGCACTCGATTTCGGACACGACCATCTCGAGTGCGAGCTCGGAACCGCAATTTGGACACATTTCGGTGATCTGCATGGGATCATCCCACTCTTGTCAATCTGAATCCACAAGTCAGGTCATTGATCTCGACGTTATCCAAGCCCTCGTTGTCGGCACACCGCTGCAATGTATGGGCCAGAGTCTCAGAGGAAATATATGTCCGATGAGCTTCAATAGCGACTTCCAATTCATCCGGGCAGCGATAATGGACGTCGATGCGGTCAGAGACATCGAAGTCCTTTGCCTTGCGCAGATTCTGGACGCGATTGATGACTTCGCGAGCCAGGCCTTCATTGAGCAGCGCGGAATCGAGCTGGAGATCCAGCGCCACGGTTATCTGGCCTTCGTTGGCGACCGCGAGCCCCTCTTTCTCCTGTCGGCGGATCTCTATGTCGGCGAACTCGAGCTCGACATCGGCTCCACCTTCCATCGTCAGGGTGACGGTCTCGCCGCGGCGCAAGCCATCGATCTGTTCGCCTGTCAAAGCGGCGATGCCGGCTGCAGCGAGCTTGACGTTTTTGCCGAGTTTCGGTCCCAGCCGCTTGAAGTTGGCTTTGGCACTCAGATGCACCAGCGCCTGTTCGTCTTCATGGACGACGACCGACTTGACATTCAATTCCTCGGCGATGACATCCTGCATGGCATCGAGATCGGCGCGAGCGTCGGCATCCAATGAAACGAGCACGACCGATTGCAGAGGTTGCCGGATCCTGACCGTCGCCTGCCGCCGCAGAAACCGCCCCAGAGACACGGCCGTCATGGCATTTGCCATGCGCGCATCAAGTTCCGGTTTACGGAAACGTCCCGCAGCAGTCGGAAAATCGCAGAGATGCACGGACTCAGGCATTTGAGATGTTCGCAAATTCCGGTAGATCGTCTCGGTCATGAAGGGGATGAATGGCGCCGCCACCTGGCATATGGTCACCAGCACATGGTGCAACGTCGTATAGGCGGCGTCCTTGTCCTGGTCGTTCTGGCTCTTCCAGAAGCGTCGGCGGTTACGCCGGATGTACCAGTTGGTCAGATCGTCAACGAACGGCGCTAACCGCGTCGCACCGGCGTACAGATCATAGGCATCCAGAGCCTCGGCAATATCGGCAACAGTGCCCTCAAGGCGCGAGAGAATCCACTGGTCCAGCAGGTTGTCGACCGCGCTTAGGTCGAAACTGTTGTCCTCCGGCGACCAGTCATCAGCGATGGCATAGTTGACCAGAAAACTGTAGGAATTCCACAGTGGCAACATGACTACACGCATAACTTCCTTGACCGCATCTTCGGAGAACCGCATATCGGCACCACGCACGACCGGCGACGTCAGCAGGCACAGGCGCAAAGCATCGGCGCCATAGGAGTCGATGACTTTCTCAGGCGCCGGGTAGTTGCCTTTGCTCTTCGACATTTTCTCGCCATCTTCCGCCAGGATCATGCCATTGACGATAACGTTTCTGAACGCCGGCTTGTCGAACAGCGCGGCACCCAGCACCACGAGCGTGTAGAACCAGCCGCGCGTCTGGTCGAGGCCCTCGGCGATGAAATCGGCCGGGAAATGGTCTTCGAGCCATTCGCGGTTGTTGAATGGATAGTGTTTCTGCGCATACGGCATCGAACCGCTCTCGAACCAGCAGTCCAGCACCTCGGGCACCCGGTGCAGTTCACTGCCGGACGGCGCCTTCACTACGACGTCGTCAACGAAATGCTTGTGGATATCGTCGAACTTGCGGCCGCTTATTTCTTCGAGCTCGGCAACCGAGCCGACGCAGACAGCTTCGCCGGTTTCCTCGTTGCGCCAGATCGGCAGCGGACAGCCCCAATAACGATTGCGCGACACAGCCCAGTCCCGGGCATTTTCCAGCCACTTGCCAAAGCGACCGTTCTTGATGTGATCAGGCACCCAGCGAATCTGGCTGTTGGCACGGAGCATGGCGTCCTTGATTCGATCGATCCTGACGAACCAGGTGGAGATGGCTCGGTAGATCAGCGGCGAGTTGCAGCGCCAGCAGTGCGGGTACGCGTGGCTGTACGAACTGCGATGCACCAGGTTGCCGTCGGCTTTCAGCCGATCGATAATTTCGCGATCGCAGTCTTTGACGAAGCGCCCGACCCAGTCACTGACCTCCTCCGTGTAGCAACATTCGGCATCGACGGGACAGACGTCGGCGGGAATGCCGTGGTCCTTAGCGACACGCGCATCATCTTCACCGAAACCCGGGGCGCTGTGGACAATCCCGGTACCCGTTTCGATCGTGACGAAGGCGTCATCAACGACGACGAAGGCACCAGCGTCTGCGAGGTCCGAAAAATACGGCAGGAGTGGTTCGTACCGCCGCCCGACAAGGTCGCGGCCCTGGCAGCGCTCGACGATCTCGGGTGTGTTGTCCTTGTAATATTCCGCAACTCGATCCGCCGCCAGGATGAGGTGAGCGCCATCGTCTGCGACGGTTACGTACTCGATGTCGGGCCCAACGATCAATCCGAGGTTGGCGGGCAATGTCCAGGGTGTCGTGGTCCAGGCCAGCATCCAGGTATCCGCCACGTCGACCATTTTGAAGCGGACAGTCACGGCCGGATCGGAAACGGTCTGATGAACGCCTTCTCCGGTGGCTTCGAAATTCGACAATGGCGTGGCACAGCGCGGGCAGTACGGCAGGATTTTTTGTCCCTCGTAAACGAGGTCCTTGTCCCACAAACTCTTGAAGACCCACCAGATGGATTCCATGTAGGACATGTCCATGGTCCGGTAGCCTTTGTCGAAATCGACCCAGCGGCCCATGCGATGGACGACTTTCTCCCACTCGCCGGTGTAGCGCAGGACGATCTTGCGGCAGGACTCGTTGAACTTGTCGATGCCGTAGGCCTCGATTTCATGCTTGCGGCTGATTTCGAGTTCTTTTTCCATCTCGTTTTCGACCGGCAACCCATGGCAGTCCCAACCGAAAACACGTTCGACGTATTTGCCGCGCATAGTTTGGTAGCGCGGAATCACGTCCTTGATAGTCCCTGCGAGCAGATGCCCGTAGTGGGGCAGGCCGGTCGCGAACGGCGGGCCGTCGTAGAAAACGTACTCGTCGCTGCCGCGGCGCTGTTCGAGTGATTTTTCGAAAACCCCGTTGTCCTTCCAAAACCGAAGGACCGCTTCTTCCTCGCCGGAAAAATTGACTTGCGGAGAAACTTTTTTGAACATTCTCGTCACCGTATTGGGGAAATAGAAAGCCGACGCCGTCCGGTGGGAAATCTGACGGGCAAGGCCGTCGTCAGGATACGCACCGGATTGAGTCGCTAATCATGGACTTCGACGCAGTTATCGATCTTGTCGTAGGGTATTCGCAAAGTCTGCCCTTCGCCGCCTGTAATAGCGATTTCAATGACTACCGCGTTCCGCAGGACTTCGACGATGCGTTCAGCCCGCAATTCGTCACCGCCGACGGTGATCACGTACGGTCCTAATGCGCGACCCGTCGAGTCTACGGCTCGGTGCTTGAAATAGGATTCACCGAAAGTGACGGTGGCGTCCAGCATGTCCGGATCAATCAAGCCGACCGAACCATCCTCGCCAATCGATGCCACCGGCAGCATCTCAGCCGGTGGCGGACCATCGACGCGCTCGATCCTCTCCTCGTTGGTAGCGGCCGCAACCGTTTCCTTCACGGTACGATAGGGCAGCGCGACCAGAATGATCAGGGGGTAGAGGATGGGGATGACCAGGCCAGCGATGAAATGCTTCAACGGCCCGTGCATGCGTGTCTCCGCCACTGATGACGCGAAGCAGCCGGACCAGATCCACACCGTGATGACGGCAACACAAATCGCAACCCTTATCTGGTTGTCGACATCGAGAAAAAAGTCGCCGTAATCTTGAAACATCTGCTGCAGATCCATGGCACCCTCGTAACTTGACTGTGGCCGCCACAATGCCTCAGTTGCCGCGGTCGGCGAATGCGGATAAAATGATCACTTGCCGGACCGATATCAAGCGATCACATGCATTTAGCGTTTCAAAAAAAATGGTCATTGCAGTCGCTGATTGGGGTAGCCTTCATTGGGATTCACGCTTGATTTGTTACGTGTTGTCCAGCCCCAGAACCGCCTGCATGTCATAGAACCCGGGCTCTGCGGTCATCAGAAACCTCGCGGCCCGCAAGGCGCCGCGGGCAAAGGTGTCGCGGCTGCCCGCCTTGTGGGTGAGTTCAAGGCGCTCACCGCCGGTTGCAAAGATGACGGTGTGATCACCGACGACATCGCCGCCGCGCAGGGCGTGCATGCCGATTTCGCGTTTTGTGCGGGCGCCTGCCATGCCCTCGCGACCGTGTCGCGTATCGCTGCGGTAGTCAAGATCGCGGGTCTCGGCCAGAATCTCACCAAGCCGCTCGGCAGTACCGCTCGGCGCATCTTTTTTCTGGTTGTGGTGCATCTCGACGATTTCAATGTCGTAGTCCTCATCCAGAATGCTGGCCGCTTCGGCGCACAGCTTGAACAGGAGGTTGACGCCGACACTCATGTTCGGTGCAAACACGATCCGTCCCGTCTCGGCCAGCTGGCGCAGACTCTCGCGGTCCGCCACCGGCATGGCAGTCGTGCCGATGACGACACCACAATCCGCAGCCACCGCGGTGCGGGCGTTGGCCAGCACGGTCGCCGCGGTCGAGAAATCAATCGTGACGTCGGCGTCGGCCACGGCCGTGGCGATGTCGTCAGTCAGCGCCACGCCCAGGCTGGCGCCGCCAGCCACTGTACCAGCATCTTCACCAAGCAGCGGGCAACCGCTGTATTCAATCGCGCCGGTAAGCGTCAGGTCCGGTGCTTCGGCGGTCAGGCTCACCAGT
The DNA here is from genome assembly GCA_963580095.1 of Lentisphaeria bacterium. GTDB lineage: Bacteria > Verrucomicrobiota > Lentisphaeria > JABSQK01 > CAJWLW01 > CAJWLW01. Next base: position 6,832 of record CAUZJQ010000041.1, read on the forward strand.
CGCCGCCCCATGCGTCCGGCTGCGCCTATGATAAGGATTCGGATCATATTCCTGTCCGGTTGAGCAGAAACAGTTCAGGCAAGGTTGCATGTGTCAGACGGCGAGGCCGGTGTTGCGCATCGCCTGCAGGAGAATCTCACGATTCGCTGTAGCCAGTTCGCACATCGGCAGGCGATATTCTTCGCAGATCAGACCAAGCGCCGCCATAGCGGCTTTCACCGGGATCGGATTGGTCTCGATAAAGAGTGCTTCGAACAACTCATATAGTCGGCAGTGAACTTCCAGCGCACCGACGAAATCCCCGGCCAGTGCGCGGGTCGTCAGTTCGGTGACTTCGGCCGGAACAACGTTGGAGGCGACACTGATCACGCCGGTGGCGCCAAGCACCATCATCGGCAGCGTCAGCGCGTCATCGCCACTCACCACAGTGATGTCACAGGCGCGCAGCGTCTTGCTGACCCGATCCGCGTCGCCGCCAGCTTCCTTGACTGCGACGATGTTCGGGTGCGCGGCCAGGCGCTTGACGGTTTCGATGGAAATTTCGATATTGCAGCGACCGGGGATGTTGTAGAGAACCACCGGCAGACCAATGTCGGCGACGGTCGAAAAATGGCGGTACAGGCCTTCCTGCGTCGGCTTGTTGTAATAAGGCGACACCTGCAGCGTGGCGTCGGCGCCATCGCCACGGGCGTGCTCGGTGAGTTCGACGGCCTCGGCGGTGCTGTTAGCGCCGGTACCGGCGATAACTTTGCAGCGGCCGTCGACACTGTCGATAACCTGTGCGACCACCTTGTTATGCTCGGCCATACTCAGGGTCGGCGATTCTCCGGTGGTGCCGACCGGCACGATACCGGCGACGCCGCCGGCAATCTGCGCTTCCACCAGGTCATGGAGGGCAGACGTACACAGTTTGCCGTTTTCAAAGGGCGTGACCAATGCGGTGTAACAGCCTTCGAGCTTCATGAAATAGTCTCTGCACAGGGAAATACCGTGCGTCTGTTTTGATATTCGATAGTCGACGTTAGCGCCGGCCGAACCGCTTAGGTGGAGTTACGGTCCTTTTGGGCCTGGCGCTGGAGGGCTTTGACGCGGGCAACATACTGCTTGCGTCGCGCGCGTTTCACCACTTTTCTATACTGCTTTCCCATGATCGCTCCTGCAATGCGATGTATGCTTTGTGCCCAGTGCCACGACGGCATCCGGAGGCGAATCAATAGTATATCCCCTGTTCGGGTACCTGCCAATACAGGGCGTGGATGAAGAGGATGAGGGGATGACTGGGCCGCATTGCGGCCATTGCTCTTCTTCCCAGCTTGAATCTTTGTAGTTATTTTAAGTTCCGGCTTTTGTTCGCCGGCAGCAAAAATCCGGAGGATCTTCTCAATAGTCCCACTCGCCGGCACCGAAGCGTGCGAAAAGCAGGTGCAAAGAAAACAGTGGACTCCACACAGGCCCCGCACAAGTGAGGACGGCTTCACTCTCCCATGAGTTCGGCCGGGCAGGAGTTGTGCTTTCCTCCAGCTCATTCATCTCAATAGCACCTGACGGTAGGGGATGAGTCATTCTAAACCGCCCATTGCCGTAATTTACAATCCCCAGCTTCCGGTTCGGCGTCCGCGACCGGTACCTCTCTCACACAATCTGGAAACGAACAGGCGCAGAAAGCTGTTCCACAGCGGTGGCGGAATGGACGATGCTGAGGCTTTCGTGCCCTCATGTAGGGTTTTAAAATTCCAGCAACGGCTCTTGCACAGGGATCGTTCCCGGTACATTTTACGCCTTAATCGCATACTTCCAACAGTTGGGGTGTCTGCAGAAACGATCTTTACACTTGCATCCGCCCGCCGTAACAAAGTACCAAAGTGGAAACCATGCCCATGAATTTCTGTTGCCTTTTCATTTTTCTAAAATCGCCCGTAAATCTCATTGTGGTCGTTCTCACCTGCGTACTCCTGACAGGGTGTGGGACAAAGGAAGAAACGCCTGGCGGCCCTGCGGACCCGGCTGCAGCCGGCGGCGAAGACACTGCTGTAGCCGGCGGCGAAGACACTGCTGCAGCCGGCGGCGAAGACACTGCTGTAGCCGGCGGCGAAGACACTGCTGCAGCCGGCGGCGAAGACACTGCTGTAGCCGGCGGCGAAGACACTGCTGCAGCCGGCGGCGGGACCATCGAAGTTACAAGGGAACCAGCGAAAAAGACCAGCTTCGTTCCGGCCACCAAACACCTCGATGCCGGCGGCAGCTTTTACATGTACCTGAGCACCGAGGAATGGATCGAAAGCATCGCCCGCAGCTGGGACGACATGCGAGAGATGTTCACATTCGCAGGTGATCTCCCGGGCAATACAATGGATGGGATCAAGGACGGATACAGGGTCATTGGCAATGGCTTCTCGCAGAGCGGCATTGCCCAGTTGAGTGGCATCGGTCTAAGCACCTTTCCCCGCGAAAAAAACCTGTACCTGAACAAGGCGGTATTTCACCGGTATGCGGACGCAAAGCGCGGCAAGTTTTGGGACCTTATGGGCAGCCGCTCGCACGATCTGGAGACGCTCAGGATGTTGCCAGCGACCACTGCCTTCGCCTGTTTCAGCGATTTCGACGGGCAGCTGGGCTGGGAGTGGCTTGGCGACATGATCAATGATTCTGGCATTCCGGACGCACAAACGAAGTTCAACGGGCAGCAAGCGCAGTTGCAGTCCATGGGTATCGACCTCGACAAGTTGATCGGTTCAATTGACGGCCAGATCGGTGTGGTGTTCACTATCGACGAATCACGGACTCAGGTGTTCGACGGCCCCGACGGTCAGCTGCAGGTCCCGGATATCGCGCTGATGATTGTCATCCAGGTCAAGGACAGTTCCATTTACGACCTGGCAACCTCCATGGTGCCACCGGATATCGGTGTGCGCCGTACCGATACAGCCGCCATGAAAGCGGTGACCATGCCGATCCCCGTGCCGGTGCCGATCAAGTTCGAACCGACCCTGGCGCAAAGCCACGGCTATCTCATGCTGGCATCAAACGCTGATATCATCGACGAGGCAATGGCCGTACTCGACGGTAACAAAAACGGGCTGACGACCACCAGTGAATTCAAGCTGCTGGCGCGCGACGTGCCGACCCAAGGCGTCAATTTCCATTACGTCAGCGAGCGTCTCGGAAGCAGCATTGCCGGCATCATGGAGCAAGCGCTGGAACAGGCTCCGGACCCGGATAACGGCGGTGTGCAAGTCGCCATGGCATTAGTAGACGATGCCAAGGGCTTTCACAGCTACGGTGTGTTCGAGCATCGCGAAGACGGCTTCTATTTCACCGGTAACGCCAGTACCGGTGTCGGCAACATTATTGTGATTCCGGCGGTTGTCGGGCCAACGGCTATTCTGGCGGGCATGTTGTTGCCGGCGCTCAATCAGGCCCGCGAAAAGGCCCGCCGCATGAACTGCGCCGGCAATCTCAAGCAGATCGCGTTGGCTTCGATCATGTACGCCGGTGACGATGTGGAACATGGTAGGTTTCCGGACAACCTGGCGCAGTTGCACGAGCAGAAATATCTCATGAACGGCAAGGTTTATGGCTGTCCCAGCGCCGAGCCCATGTCCGAAAGTGCAGCCGATAGCAATTACGTCTACGTCGGTGCCGGCCTCAAGGATACCAACCGCGATCCAGTGACCACGGTGCTGGCCTATTGCGACCCCGCGAACCACCACTATGCGTGGATGAACGTGATGTTTGTGGACGGCCACGTGTCGGGGCAGAAAGCTATGAGCATCGAGCAAGCCGCGGAACAGAACGGCTGGACGATCGGTACCGGCCAGTAGCCTCCAAAGGGGGGGGATTTAGGGACCCGCAGCACCGCCACTGACGAAGTCGAGCTGCTGCTGCAGACGCGCCAGCTCGGCATCGCATTTCTCAGCCTCTTCTGGATGCTCCGCTTTGTAGGCTTCTACCTGCTCGATCGCCGCCTTGAAGTTCTCCGGCGTCATCACCTTGGTCTTCTTGCGAATATCGCGTTTCAGTTCGGCGAACTCGTCTTTTGTCGTCCCCGGCTGCTCAACGGTACTGACTTCGCTGCCGCCCGGACCATCATCGCGGCCGGAGTTCGTGACCAGTGCGACAATCACGGCCATCAGGATGAGGGCGGCGAGACAACCACCCACGACCAGCATGACCGTCTTGCTGTCTTTCGGGTCGGCGGCAACGGCCATGGAGGATGCGCTTGCCATGCTGGTGCGACGGGCGATCGCTGTGTAGTGCGCCTTTGCCAGCGCCACGTGCTTGGCCTTCGCCTTGGCTTTGGCTTTCTCCGCAGCCGCAGTCCGGGCCACTGCAGCACCACCGCCGGATGACGGCGGCAGAAGGTCGCCAGCCGAAACGTCGTCCGAGATCTCGGGGATGACGTCATCGATGTCCGGCAGTCCGTCGGAGGCAGGTTCATCCACACTGGCGATGAGCTCGAGGTCGGTATCGGGATCCAGGCCAACGCTTTCCAAAGCCTCACGTTCGATCTGGCGCAAGGTATCCGCGTCCAGGCCGAAGTCCAAATCCAACGACTTTTCTTCACTTTCGACGGCCTTGAGCTTGTCGGTGTCGAGGGCAAATTCCGCTTCGACGCTACGCCGTGCTTCTTCTTCTATCTGCCGCAGAGTTACTTCGTCGAGTTCGAAATCGTCGAGTTCGAAGTCGTCAGCCATACTGTGTCCGTAAAACCATTGAACTTGCCAAAATTAACAATATTTACACCCACCCGAATGGCAGGAAATGTAACCTGATTTCGGAAAAATTCAAGCACCGGGACACCGTGGCGTGTTTGGGTTTTCCTCGTCAGGAGTTCCTCCTTGAATGCGTTTTGATCGGCGGTGGTCAGCCATGGATGCTTCGCGTTTCCCTCGAATTCGGATAAGTTACCGAACCAATACACACGACATTTGCCTTGTTCCACCCGAACCCAATGAACAGCCATGCCCGGACTCGGTCTCTTTGAAATCGCCATCGTGATGCTGGCACTGATCATCTTCGTGCGGCCGGAGGACTTGCCGAAGCTACTACGATACGTCGGCCGCCTCTATGGTGACCTGCAGCGGCAGCTGAATCATTTCAAACACCTGACACGCGACGCGATGGACGAGTTGCGAAGCGACCAGGTGGAGCCGTCCCGGCTGCCGGTCGAGACAATCTCCCGCACCGGCGAGCCCGACGTCGATCTCGCCGACGGGCCAGTCGGCACAGATCCCGAAGAAATCGGCGAAACAGCAAAGGTCAGTAGCGCTGACACGCCGGACAGTAAAACGTCGAGCGACCCGCCATAACCACCCGGCGAATATCGCGGTAACAGGCATGACACGGCTCACCCGCCCGGTCATAGACGTCGAGGTGGCGGCTGAATTTCCCTTCTGAACCATCGACCGTCTGGAAATCAGAGATCGTCGTACCGCCGGCATCGATGGCATCCTGCAGCACCTGCCGAACGGCTGCGACCAGACGGTCGCAGCGTACCGCGGAAAGTCTGGCGGCAGGCGTACCCGGATGGATCCGGGCGCGGTACAGCGCTTCACTGGCATAGATATTGCCGACGCCGACGACACAAGCGTTGTCCATGACCAGGTTCTTGATGGGCTTCTGGCGCTGTCGGCAAACGTCCCGGAGATATTTAGCGGTGAAGTCTGCAGCCAGCGGTTCAGGCCCGAACGCAGCCAGGCATTCAGGGATGACACCCTCTTTCCCAATAGGATGCAGCTCGAACATGCCAAACCTCCTCGGGTCACGATAGCGCCAGGTCATGCCGTCATCGAGATAGACTATGATGTGCTCATGGTCAACAGACGGAGACGCCGCGGTGACAATGCGGCAGGAACCAGTCATGCCCAGATGCACGAGGATGACGAGGCAGCGGTCGAGCTCGACAAGAATGTACTTGGCTCGGCGACGGACGTCTATGATCGTGGCGCCGCAGATTTCCGGCTGCTGATGAACCACGACCGGCGTGCGCAATTGTGTCTTACGCGCCTCTACGGTGGTGATGCAGCGACCGACAAGATGCGGCCGCAAAGCGTTGGTGACAGTTTCAACTTCCGGAAGCTCTGGCATGGAGGCAGTATACGTCTGTCCGCGCCAGGGTCAATCGGGCTGGACGGGATGCGATCAATGGCATGTAACATGTGCCACGAGTGCTTTGGGTGATTGAGAAGCGATTGACTAATAATGATGGCACATTATATTGCTTAATCAATTTTCATCATTGGAATCAAAATTTTTTTGATAGATGTTATGCCTGGTTCTTTGGTGTGATTATAGCCACCCGGCGCGAAGACTTGCCGACTGTCATCATCGGTTAAAACGCTGCAGTTCAACCACAACTGAGACCGGGAACGGAACGGGCTTATGAGATACGGTATTATCGGTGATATCCATGCGAATTATGAAGCACTGACCGCAGTTCTCGCCGAGTGTGAGAAGCTGAACGTAGAGAAGTACTTCTGCATTGGGGACATCGTCGGCTACAATGCAGATCCCGGCCTGTGCATGGAAACAATCCAGGCATTGCCGCTGGCAGGCGTGGTGATGGGCAACCACGACGAGCAGGCCGCCGCCGATAGCGACCTTGTCGGCTTCAACCCGCAGGCTGCGATGGCCATCGAATGGACTCGGGAACACCTGGCCGAAGAGCAGCGCGAGTGGTTGCGCAACCTCCGGCTGACAATCCAGGTCGGCAAAATCACGGTCGTACATGCAACTCTCGATTCGCCCAAGAAATGGGGCTACATCTTCGACAAGCTTTCCGCCGGCGCCAGCTTCAGCTATCAGTTCTCACAGATCTGTTTCTGCGGCCATTCCCATGTACCGCTGGCGTTCGAGAAGTTCGGCACAATCCAAGGTGGCAAGTACACAGAGATCAAGATCCAGCCGGGCCACAAATACCTGATCAATGTCGGCAGCGTCGGGCAGCCGCGTGACGGCGACTGGCGCGCAGCTTTCGTGGTCTACGACACCGACGAAAATGCCGCGACACTCTATCGTATCCCGTACGATATCAAAACGGCGCAGAAGAAGATTCTCGACGCCGGCTTACCGGAACGCCTCGCTCTGCGTCTGGAACGCGGCACCTGAACAACCCTCCGCAAGTACCCCCATGCGCTATCTGATCGTCAAGCCCAGCAGTCTGGGCGATATCGTGCACACCCTGCCAATCGCAGGTATCCTAAAAAAAAAGATCCAGCGGCACACATTTCCTGGCTGGTCAATACCCACTACTATGCCTTCACCGGCATGTCGGCCGATGTCGACGAGTTGATCGAGTTCAAACGCAACGAATGGGCGCGGCTGACCCAAGTCCCCCAGTTGTTCGGATTTCTGCGTGAACTCCACGGCATGACCTTCGATTGCGTGCTCGATTTCCAAGGCCTCTTCCGCAGCGGGATCTGCACCTGGTTCGCCAGGGCACCGCAAAAAGTCGGATTCGCCGACGCCCGAGAAGGCGCATCATTTTTCTACAAGCACAAAGCAACGATTCCGACCGATATCTGCCATGCTGTCGATCGTAATATCGCCCTGCTCAACAGCGCCTTCGGCACTACTCACGAGTACGTGGCGCCACGTTTCCGGTGCAACCAAGCAACGCAACAGCTGGCCGAGAATCTCCTGCAGCAGCACGGACTGGCAGACAGCGACAAGTTGGTGGCCGTCGGGCCGGCGACCCGCTGGGAAAGCAAGTCGTGGCCACCGTCCTTTTTTGCCGACACGATCACGCACATCATGAATACAGCCGCCCCGGACACACGGTTCTGGCTGCTTGGCACGGCGTCCGAGTCAGAGGTGGGCCGGGCAATCATCGATCGGCTCGGGTCCGACAGCGTGTGCAGCTTCATGGGAGCCACCGACCTCCCGGTGATGATGGACCTGTTACGGCGCAGTCGGCTGCTGTTGACCAATGACAGCGGGCCTATGCATATCGCCGCCGCTCTTGGTGTACCAACCGTCGCCCTGTTCGGCCCGACGGACCCGGACAAGACCGGAGCATACGGTGACGGGCACCACGTGTTTCGGACGCAAGTTGACTGCGCACCGTGTTTCAAGCGGCAGTGCCCGCTGCCCGAGCAATTGTGCCGATACGATGTAATTTCGCCTGCAGGTGTAGGTGACTGTATAGTACGCATGCTGGCGACATAATGTGAGATCCTTGATGCGCCGCCCCACCACCCGGAGTAACAAATGAACAGATTGCCTATCCTGCTTGCTATTGTCGGCTTGCCGTTGACAGGCCTTGGCCAGATCTCCGTCACCGTGAGTACCGACAGCAACAGGTACATCCAGTACGAACCGATCGACGTCAAAGTAACACTGCGCAATTACAGCGGCGAAACCCTGTCGTTCAATCGCGACTCCGAAATCAGCGGTAAACTGCAATTCCGTATCCAGGACAAGGACAAGAATATGCTTGAACCGCTGAGCCGCAGTTTCAATCCCGCGGTCGGCCTCGTTCTGCCGCCTGGAACTACGCGGGAGCTCTCGCTGCCGATCAATCAGTTTTACGACCTGCAGGACGACAAGGAGTACGAATTGGTGGCGCGGATCGGCCATCGGCGACTGCGGGACAAGTACGAGTCGAAGCCCTGTCGATTCAGGGTCAACACCGGCTCTCGGGTCTGGCACCAGCAGATCGGCGCACCAAACCGCAACGCCGAGGAAGCCATAGCCGTGCGTGACGTCAGTATCAACATGTTCGACGGCGAGAATGGTGACATTTTTTATCTGAAGATCGAAGACGTAAATCTCGTGTACGCCGTGATCCGCCTGGGGCCGCGCGTGCAGGGCATCGAGCCGCAGGCTGAAGTCGACGCGCTAAATCAGGTTCACGTTCTCGTGCAGATCGCGCCCGAACTCTTCCGCTACTGGATGATCGACCTGGACGGAAAGGTCACGCAAAGCAAGCTCTATACCATCAACCGTACGATGCCGAAACTTATCCGTGACCCGGACATTGGGCGGGTGATGGTCACCGGGGGTAAGGTCGCGCTTGACGGCATCGACTACAATATTCGCGCGGTGCCCCTGCGGGCAACTCAACAGGCTGAGTTGCCGGAAACCCTCTTCGACAACTAACCTGGATTATTCGCAAAATTTCGTCGCCAGAGTACTCGGATGGCGTGAGCGCTCGCAGCAGGAATATTATGAATCATCCTGGCGGAGGAGGCGCAGAAATAACTTTGGGCCGGTTCCAGACTGTTTACGGTTCGGCTTTGGGGGGGCAACGACAGATTCAGCACGCCCGCCGGCACCGCTTGGCTTGGACTCGATCGGCTCTGCATCCTCGGCCGGAGCGGGTTGTTGTACCGAGGGCGCAGGTTCTGAAGAAATGGTTCTTAGATCGACTGTCCGGCAGCGATGCCGAGCCTATTTGGTGCTCGCCAGAGGCAAACAGGCCCGGGGCCTGGATTTCTTCATCGGTCATCATGCGCCGGCTCTGCCTGTTCAGCGGCGTGTCCGGGCGACAGCCGCTTCTTCTTTTCCGCCTCCTGCTGAAATCTCCGATTGACGTCCTTCAACCGTCGCAGGTACATGGCGGGCATGTTCAATTCCGCAGTGCCCGACTTATTGATGGAATCGTAGTACGCTTCCTCGCAGGCTCATCGTCTCGGTCTTGTTCATTATCAGCCATAGAGACCGCCCGAGCTCAAAACAACATTCCATTGGTAACGGGTGTAGACATTGACGATATCTCAAACGTATACACATTAGGCAATGAAATCAGCAAGTAGCCAACGTTTTATAGACAAGGTCAAGGTCCGCGTACAAGCCGGCAACGGCGGCAACGGCTGCGCAAGCTTTCATCGTGCCCGCTCACTGCCCAAAGGCGGCCCCGACGGTGGTGACGGCGGGCGCGGCGGCAACGTGATATTCGCGGCAACGACGGCTGAGCAAAGTCTGATTGCTCTGCAATACCTCAATCATTACGAGGGCAGCAATGGCGGGCACGGCATGGGCAAGGACTGTTACGGCCGCAACGGCGAGGACGTCATCGTCAAGGTTCCGATCGGGTCTCTCATCAAGGACCTGAATGCAGACGGCGCCGTGCTCTGCGACCTCGATCACGACGGACAACAGTTTGTCGCGGCAACCGGCGGCAAGGGCGGCCGCGGAAATGCCCACTTCTCCTCCAGCACCAACCAGGCGCCGCGCCATTGCGAGGAAGGCCTACCCGGCACTGAGCACTACCTCGAGCTCGAGCTCAAGCTGATCGCCGATGTCGCGCTTGTCGGCTTTCCGAATGCCGGCAAGTCTACGTTCCTCGGCGCCGTCTCCAATGCCACGCCAGAGATCGCATCATATCCATTCACGACATTGTCGCCACACATCGGGGTGGTCGAGATCGAGGAGTACTCGCGGTTCACGATCGCGGATATCCCGGGCCTGATCGAAGGGGCACACGACAACATCGGCCTCGGCCACGAATTCCTGCGGCACATCGAGCGCACCAAAGTTCTACTGTATGTCCTCGACATGGCCGGCACCGACGGCCGCGCGCCTTGGGACGACTTCGCGGCGCTGCAATTCGAGCTCGAATGCTATCAACGCGGCATGACCAATCTTCCGTCGTTGATTCTTGCCAATAAAATGGACGGCGAGACGTCGGCCGAAAATCTGGAGACCCTGCAAGGACTGACACAACTCGAGATCCTGCCGGCCTGCGCGGTGCTCGGCGAGAATTGCGAGGCGGTCACGAAACGGCTGTGGGCACTGCGAAACGAGGGGAGAAAGAGTCGGTAAAGCTTGAGGCTAAAGGCTTTGAGCCTACCAGCTCAGGACCGGACTGTCGTCGTCATTGCGGTCGCGGACGTTGTCGCACAGGAGCAGGCATTTCTTGCCGTCGGTCTCGAGGACACCATCCTCGATCAGATACTCCCGACGACCCTCGTCCGTAGTGACAGCGAGGATGCCGCGCTGGACAGCGGCAAGCATGGGGGCGTGGCCGGCCAGGACGCCAAAAAATCCAGCGCCACCGGGGACAACGACGGATTCGACGTCACCGGAGAAGACTTCCCCTTCCGGAGTCAATAATGAAAATGCGTAGGCCATTACAGTTCCTGGTGGTTACTTGGCCAATGTCTCCGATTTGGCGCGTGCTTCTTCGATGCTGCCGACCATGTAGAAAGCGTCTTCAGGCAGGTCGTCATGCTTGCCGTCGAGCACTTCTCGGAAGGAGCGGATCGTGTCTTCGAGTTGTACGTACTTGCCGTCCATGCCGGTAAACTGCTGGGCGACAAAAAAGGGCTGCGACAGGAATTTCTGGATGCGCCGGGCCCGCTCCACGGTCTGCCGGTCATCTTCGGAGAGTTCGTCCATACCGAGGATGGCGATGATGTCCATGAGTTCCTGGTAGCGCTGGAGGATTTCCTGAACGCCGCGAGCGGTCTGGTAATGCTCCTCGCCGACGATTTCGGGCGCCAGAATGGTGGAACTCGAGGAGAGCGGATCCACGGCGGGATAGATGCCGAGTTCGGAGATGGCTCGCGACAACTCGGTCGTCGCGTCGAGATGAGCAAAAGTCGCTGCCGGAGCCGGGTCGGTATAATCGTCTGCCGGCACGTAGATCGCCTGGATCGAGGTGATCGAACCAGCCTTGGTGGAGGTGATGCGCTCCTGCAACTCGCCCATGTCGGTACCGAGCGTCGGCTGATAGCCCACAGCAGAGGGAATACGACCGAGCAAAGCGGACACTTCGGAACCGGCCTGGGTGAAGCGGAAAATGTTGTCAACGAAAAGCAGTACGTCCTGGTTCATGGCATCGCGGAAGTATTCAGCGACCGTCAGCGCAGACAACGCGACACGGGCACGGGCGCCGGGCGGCTCGTTCATCTGACCGAACACCATCGACGTTTTCTCGATGACGCCGGACTCGGTCATTTCACCGTACAGTGCAGTGCCTTCACGGGTACGTTCGCCGACACCGGCAAATACAGAGTAGCCGCCGTGCTCGGTGGCTATGTTGCGGATGAGTTCCTGGATCAGCACGGTCTTGCCGACACCAGCGCCGCCAAACAGACCGATCTTGCCGCCCTTGCGATAGGGGGCGAGCAGGTCAACGACCTTGATGCCGGTGACCAGCAGCTCGGAACCGGTATCCTGCTGGTCGAAAGACGGGGCCTCGCGATGGATCGGCCAGTACTCGGTGGCGTTGATGTCACCCTTGCCATCGATCGGCTTACCGAGAAGATTGAGGACGCGACCAAGCGTGCCTTCGCCGACCGGCACTGAAATACCGACGCCGGTATCGGTCACCGGGACGCCGCGGGTTAGGCCGTCGGTGATGTCCATGGCAATCGTCCGCACGACGTTGTCCCCGAGATGCTGGGCGACTTCTAGTGTGAGATTCTCGGGGTTGTCGTCGATGCTCGGATTGTGCAGAGTCAAAGCATTGAAGATATTGGGCAGACTGTCAGATGGGAATTCGACGTCGATGACGGCTCCCATTACCTGTACAACCTTACCGGTATTCTGGCTAGTTTCGGTACTCATTTTAGCGTTCCTTCTATGGTTAAAGCGCTTCAGCGCCCGCAACGATCTCGGTCAGTTCCGTCGTGATGGCCGACTGACGGGCGCGATTACGCAGCAGCGTATTGGTTTCGATAAGGCTGTCGGCATTGTTGGTGGCGTTGTCCATGGCGGTCATCCTCGCGCCATGTTCGCCGGCGGAGTTTTCCACCATGGCATGAAAAATTGTGTAGGAAACGGATCGCGGCAGCAGTAATGCCAAAAGCTCGGGCTCGGCCGGCTCGAAGATGTAATTACGCGTGAACGGCTCTTTGCTCTCGTCCGCCTTGATTTCAACCGGTGCGATCGGCAGAATTTTTTCGATGAGCGGGTACTGGCTCAAGGCACTTTTGAAAACGTTGTACGCCAGATAGACCTCGTCAAACTCGCCGTTGACAAAGAGTTCACCGAGTTCCTCTGCGATCTCTTCGGCCTTGAGGAATTCCGGCTTGGCCGTGGTGTCGGGGTAGTCTTTTCGCACATCCTCTTTCGTGCGGAAATACATGTTGCCGCGGCGCCCGCAACAGCTCATCGAGATGCTTTCGTAATCACTGTTGTGCTCGCTGATCCACTGCGCAACGTTCTTGATCAGATTGTTGTTGAAGCCGGCACAGAGGCCACGATCACTGGTGACGAGGAGGATATGCGCCTTGCGCACGGGATCACGCCTGGTCAGCAACGGGTGGGCAACGCTCTCCACGGAACCGGCCAGACGTTGGATCAAGTCGTGGAGATGGTTGGCATAGTCAACAGCCTTGCGCTGTGCATCCTGGGCCCGCCGCAATTTGCTGGCAGAAACCATCTGCATAGTCTTGGTCATCTTGCGAGTGTTCTTGAGACTCGCAATTTTGACATCGTATTCGCGCAGGCTGGGCATGTAAAGACTCTGTATGTTCAGGCGTTGAAAGTACGCTTAACTTCTTCGAGAAGTTTCTCGAGCTGGTCCTTGATATCGTCGGTCATCGCCAAGGCATGGTTGAACTGCTCGCAGAAGTCCGCGTAGGCCGAGTCCAAAGCTTCGTGCAAATGGACCTCGAACGCCGGGATCTTGTCGACATCAATGTCGTCAAGGAAGCCGTTGACACCGGCGTAGATGATCGCCACCTGCTTGACGACGGACAGCGGCACGTTGATGCCCTGCTTGATGACCTGCATCAGGCGTTCGCCGCGCTCGAGCTGGCCGCGCGTACTGGCGTCCAGGTCGGAAGCAAACTGTGAAAAGGCCGCCAGCTCACGATACTGTGCCAGCGTCAGGCGCAACGGGCCGGCCGTCTGTTTCATCGCCTTGACCTGGGCGTCGCCACCGACGCGGGAGACGGAGATACCCGGGTTGATGGCAGGGCGCTGGCCGGAATTGAACAGGTCGGACTGCAGGAAAATCTGACCGTCGGTGATCGAGATCACGTTGGTCGGGATATAGGCCGATACGTCGTTCGCCTGCGTCTCGATGATCGGCAGGGCCGTGAGGCTGCCGCCGCCTTCGTCATCGCTCATCTTGGCGGCACGCTCGAGCAAACGGCTGTGCAGGTAGAAAATGTCGCCCGGGTAGGCTTCACGCCCCGGCGGCCGCCTCAGCAGCAGCGACAGCTGACGGTAGGACTGCGCCTGCTTGGTCAGGTCGTCATAGATGATCAGGGCGTGGCGGCCGTTGTCACGATGGAACTCACCCATGGTGCAGCCGGAATAGGGAGCCAGGAACTGCATCGGCGCGGGGTCCGAGGCGGTGGCGGCGATGATCGTGGTGTATTCCATGGCGCCGTGCTGCTTCAAGGTCTCGAAGACCTG
>CAUZJQ010000042.1:0-21061 GCA_963580095.1 Lentisphaeria bacterium
CCACAAATCTCGCACCTGCCGACGATTGTCTATTTTCACGAGAACCAATTGACCTATCCGCTGCGTGCCGACGTCAAGCGCGATAACCAGCCGGTGATGACTAACTTGACGACGGCACTCGCCGCCGACAGTGTCTGGTTCAATTCCCAATACCATCTGGATGGTTTTCTGGCGGCGTTGCAAACCTGGTTGAAACGCATGCCGGACCATCAACCGATGTCGGCGCTTGAGATGATTCGTGACCGCAGCGAAATTCACCCGCCCGGGATAGATCCTTTCCCTCAAAGGCCAGCGAGGGATCCCGCTGCACCCATGCATATCCTATGGGCCGCCCGCTGGGAACATGACAAAGATCCCGACTCTTTCTTTGAAGCTCTGACCGCCTTACAGGAAGCCGGTACAGATTTTCGGCTGAGCGTTATCGGCGAACAGTTCCGCACCGTCCCCGAGGTATTTGAGACAGCCCGGCGACAGTTTGCCGATCACATCGAATGCTGGGGCTTCCAGCCGACACGCGAGGCATATCGTGCAGCGTTGATGGCGGCCGACGTGTTTGTCTCTACAGCACAGCACGAGTTCTTCGGCATCAGCGCCATCGAAGCGGCGGCGGCGGAATCGTTCGTGCTGCTCCCGCAACGCCTTGCCTATCCCGAGGTGTTCGCCGGCAGCGAGACCGCGGGATTCTTCTATGGGAACACCGCTGTGGAGTTGGCAACGGCACTGGCTGCACTGGCAGGTCGCCTGGAAGAAAAAGGCGATCTGCTGCCACCGGACAAGTGCGGCGTTCGCATCGCATCGCAGTATTTGTGGCCGCACCTGGCGCCGCAATACGATGATCGACTGGCAGGGTTATGACAGCTAACTGCCCTTGTGCAGCAGCACCTGCATGATTGCCTGATGCAACGCCTCGACATCCGCTTGGGCCAGGCCGTGACGCTCGTAGATATATCGGTGCGGCTGGCACCCGGCCGGTTCGCTGTCACCTGCTTGCGGCGGCGTTCGAAACGCTTTTGGAACGCGGGATCCTTGTCGATGCCCTATGCCCGCGCGTCAGCAGGAAAAAAGATTAAAAAGTACATAGCCGAGGACCAACGGCACTATCAAATATTTGAGCCATCCGCGCTTGATCCGATATCTTTTTGGGGGATTTTTCATTCGGCCAGTTTACCAAAGCCATAGTTCGGTGTGATACCCGCCCACCAGCGATTTACGGACAGACAACGGGAATTCCCCGGCAGCGGCGGAGTGGCATGGAGTTGATAGCCCCCGAGCGGTGGTGGAGAACAACGATGAAAACGTCTCTCATAGGATGGCTTCCTGCGACGGACGGGCTATTGCGCAAACGGCAGATTCATGGCACCGATGATACTGTCCGGATGCTCGAAGCGTTCCGTTCGCGGCGCGTTATCTTTGGTCTGTCGCAGTGCTACCTTGAGTTCATACGGCGGGGTGAGCGACGGGTACTGGAACGAGGACGGGTCCGTTTTCAGCCGTTGTATACTCTCAAGTGCGCCGGCACGGATCATGGTACGCGCTTTTTTCGGGGAACGGTGGCAGGCACTCAGTTTGGCTGAGCGGTAGGCATCCTCATCGAGATGGTCGAGCCCGTCCGGCAGCAGCCCCTGCTTGACCGAAATCGTGACCACCCCCGGGGTCAGGGCCTCAGCTTCCTCGGCAAACGCCTGCTCACCGCAGGCCAGGATGGTCGGCACACCCAGTTCCATGGCGCACAGGACCAGTTGCCCGTACTCGCCGATGGAGATGTCGTTCAGTGTCATGTCGAGAAAACTGCATCCCTGGGTGTGGGTCAGCTGCGAATAAGGGGTGCCGGCCTTGGCATGTTGCCCGACATATGCCAGCGCGTCGTAAGAGACATCCAATCCCCACGGAAATATGTGCTCATAATGCCCACGGCTAAGCCAAACGCGTTCGTCCAGCAGTTCCGGATCGATTGCGCCGCTGCCATGGCCGTCGATCACCGTGATCTCCCCGGCGCCGCCTTCGTAGAAACCGTCGATAGCGGCATTGACCTCTTCAGTCAGCAGACGTTTTCCTTTATCGTAGTACCGTCCTGCCGGGACGCACCAGTCCTCGAAGTTGAGTATACCTGCCACGCCTTCGATATCGGTCATGATCATCAGTTTCATGATATGCAAACTCCACGCCCTCGAACATAAATGAATGAGGTTTCGGGTTTTATCTTTCGTTCATTTTCGCTGGGCTCTTAATTCTGCTTTGGCAGGTAAAAGCCTGCTTCGATGCGGACGCCACACACAACCCGGATAGCCCCGCACACGCCGTTTCAACCCGGAGATTCATGAATATAATCCAAGTCAGATCAATGTGTTGGATTTCTTACCTCGTGGTACGGCTGGACCTCGATGAAATTGAACACCAGCTCCTGCCCCGCGGGGCCGCCGGCCGCTGCCGGCGCAGCCCAGTCGGCAATTGTCAGATCAGCGGTTGCCGCACCGGCCCGGAAAACACGCCAATGATAATTCAACCAGGGATGATTCTCGGAAGAAAACGGCGGCACCTCCTGGCCACGGGAACTCTCAAACACCTGCTGGATGTTCTTGATCGTCTCGGTATTCTTTATGTCGATCGAGACCGCGTGCTGATACTTCCTGGAGCGCCCAGCCACCAGGTCCTGGTAGTCTGCGGTGAACATTTTAATTGAGTACAATGCACCGGGCTCAAGGCCCGTAATCGTCTGTGAAATACGGTTCGGATGCGTCGCCTGCCGTTTCATGCGCAGGAAGTTGTCACCGCGCGAACTGCCGCGCACCCGCCCCTCAAGTCGTCCATATCCCGTTATCGATCCCGGTTCGATACTGTCCGGCGCCGCTGCCGCGATCTG
Organism: Lentisphaeria bacterium; assembly: GCA_963580095.1. GTDB lineage: Bacteria > Verrucomicrobiota > Lentisphaeria > JABSQK01 > CAJWLW01 > CAJWLW01. The sequence continues at coordinate 2,861 of CAUZJQ010000042.1, forward strand.
CCAGCCGTCCGTGCCGTCATCGAAGTCCGGGTTCTTGATATGCGACAGGGCATAGCTGTAGCTGTATTGCTCCGACAGCAACTCGCGTTTGCCCTCGATACCGTAATGCCGGAACAACTCCGCGGACCAGCGCACAAGCTCTTCGTCGGCGCGCTTGGCGTTGTACTCCATCAACCCGTTCACCCCGTCGAACGCCGGATCTGTAGCGATGCACTGCATCTGCATGTCGATCCACACTTTCATGTCGACCGCGGGGTTCTCGTTGAGCGACTCCGGCGGCGCCGCAAAGTAACCGAGACAGATCCCCAGATTCGGGGCAACGTCCCACATGTAGTCACGCCAGTTGCGCATCCCGCGGGTAACTGTGGTCGCCAGCTTGTCGGCGGCACTCGCCACATCCGGCTCTTCGCGCTCGTACCATTCCCAGTAAATGAGGTTGCGGTTGTCAATAACCGCCTCAAGGAACGGCCGCAGCTCTTCGACACCGTAGATATCGAGGGCCCAGATGTCATACCGCTTATCCGGATGATTCGCACCGAGTCGACGTACTGCATCCGTATAGTCGATGAAATCCTCCAGCGGTATGATCGACATGCCGACTTCGTCGATAATCAATCCGTCCAGGCGTGGATTCGTGTAGGCAACATAGTTGACTGCGTCGTTGTAGATCCGCTCTTCACCCCAGCCCGACTTGGGTATAGTCAATGCAGTGATGGTCTGCTTCCCGATCTGCCGCCAGCGCTCGAAACGCGGCTGGTTCTCCGGCTCCAGAGTAGCCGCGCGTGAACATCCCAGCACGTTCATGTGGACCAGCACCTGATCGCGAAGCACATCCCACTCATTGAGCGGGTGCAGCACCGGGCCGCCTACTGGGTAGCGCCAGTAGGCCAGTTCTGGAATGGCACGGACAACCAGCTTCTCCAGAGGTGCGCTGCCAGTCTTGGAGATCGACAGACGCTGCTTGCCGACCGGCAACCAGCGCATCGCTTCCTGCGCCGGCGCAACGTCGGGGCCATGCACGGTGATCGCCGGCCCCGGCGTCTTTTGAAATTTCAGGGTCGCCTCGTCGGCGCTGACCGAGGCAATGAAGATCCAGCCGTCGCGAGGATTGATGAACTCGACCGTGGTCTGCCGCCGGTTCTCCAGCTCGTGGTCGTCGATGGTCACTAAATCGAGTTCCGTGACCAGGTTATTGAGCACCTTGCCGACCTTGTGACGGGCAATCACGTTTGCGAATGAGCGGGTGCTCGACGCCAGCGGTTTGCGATCCTCGATTGCTGCACCGGGGTTGTCTGTCGCTGTTCGAAATTCGGCAACAACGGTGAGCCGGCGGGTCGGCAATGGTGGGTTGTCGAAGATGACGCGATTCGTGCGAGCCGGTGTCGTCACGGTCCTCGACGCCACGACGACGTTGGTATTCTCCAGTTTCACGACGATGTCGAGACGGCCCGTCGCCAGCTGTTCCCGGCTAAAGGCTGCAGTGACTTCAATGACTTGTCCGTCAGTTCCCGGTTCAGGTTCGGCGCAGCTCACATTCATCAGTCGCCACGAACCGGGATACTGCAGATTCGAGAGCGCAAGCCGCTCACCGCTGTCGGCATCGGACACGATCAGGCGACGGATCTCGGCCGCTTGCATCAGGCGGTACTCGTCGGTCCGACCCGGTGTCGGCTGCATGCGCACGGGGCCAAGGTCGAGCACAGTTGCCGCCCCGGTGGCCACGGTTTTTGTCTCGCGACGCAGCAACTCGCCGCCATGATACTCGATAGTCAACCGCCGGTCCTTGCCGGTTTCGTTGCTGACCCGGACAAACGCTGACGCGTTCAAACCATCATCGCCCACCTCACCGGTATACTGCGGTCGACTGACCGGAATGACCAGCTTCGAGAAATCTGTGTTAAGCCCGGTCAGGGCAACGAATTTGTCGGCGCTGTTGTAAGCACCGCCGGCGGCAATAGACGACATCTCGTTCGGCTTCTTCTTGTTACGGCAGATATTGAAGCCCCACTTCGGTCCGACGTCCGCGGACAGGTCGAGCGAGTAGAACGGAATCCGCATCTCGAGGGACCAGTAGTCGCCGCCAATATGACCCGCGGCCGTAATCTCACCGTTCCAGCTGCCCTGTTCGCCACCGCCACCGCCGGTGCGTATCGCGTCAAAGACCGAGCCGGCAGCATTGACGATATACTGAAAATACGTTTGCTCACTGGCACCCGGATCGATCATGATCTCCACCGAATCGTTGTCCCAGACACTGCCGTCGCGTTCCACGACGTCCGCCCCAATGTGTGCCGGATCCGGTTCGTTGCAGCGCACACCGATATAGAGGTTGGTGTCATCAAACACCACGTAGCCGACAGTCTGGAGGTTGGCCAGCTTTGTTCTTCCGTACTGTTTGAAGTCGCCGATCGAGTTTGCCGTTTCCCAGCATGTGTCGGTCAACTTGCCGTCGATCTCAGGCGGCGCGTCGGCACGCACGACCTCCAGCGTACGCTGGGTCCCGAAGTTTCCGGGAATCTGTGACAAAGCGGGGAGCGTCGCGGCAATAGTCAGCGCAGCGCCCCATGCGAAGATTCGAAGCATTTGTTCAACTCCTTTTCGGTGAGCGTCCCCGGCGGGCACTCGAATTCACGATGTTGTTTGACCGTCGACTATAGGCTAAGCAAAGCATATTGTCCAAGTCGTCGATCACGCATCAATCACCTCTTTCTATAGAATCGCCACTTCTGCCACAACCCCTTCTTCCACGTCAACATCCACGGACGTTTCGCCGGCGTGAACGGTGCAGTGCTTGATATTGCCTGCAACGGTCCAGTCGGTATTCACCAGGTAGACCCGCTTGCCGTCACCTTCCGGATAGACAAAGTAAGCCACCTCGCCGCCGCCGCCGGTCAGCCGTACCGAGCTGTCGAGCGACCCCGCGATGTCGTCAAGCCAGGCGCGAACAAGCGGCAACAGGCCGCCATGCCCGAAGTAGTCGCTGGTGGCCCACGTATAGACCCGCCCTTTTCCCAGGCGATGCTCAACCAGAAGCGGCCGGTCCCCGGCATGAAGGAGCGCCTTGGACGCCGCACCCAACGTCACATTCGCCAACGTCGGTGTGCCGTCTTCATCATGGGTTAGACAGAACCGGCGCCTGTTCAATGCCACTTCTGTGCCGGCTTCTGCCGGCTCCAGCCCGTCGATGCCCAGACCGCATAGCCGCTCGACCGCGGCTGCCGGTGGGAACCTAACGGCCCCGTCGCGTATGACGGTGGTTCTGTCATCGGAGACCTGGAGCTGGGCCAGGCCCAGGACCAGCGTCCCGCCCTCGTTTACCCAGGCGGCAAGCGTTTCCATGTCGGCCTCCTGCATGGTGTGCCAGCCCGGCATGAGCAGGAATCGGTAAGCGGCGAGGCATGCGGCATCCGCCTCGATAGGGACGACGTCAACCTGGCCATGGGGCGTGCCCGCAAACCAGCGGCGTAACGTGGATGCATCCCGGAGCACCGGACACAGCCACACGCCGGGCAGGAACACGTCGGCCAGAAGCCAGCCGCGTTCCGGCCGGCCGTATTCCCATTCGGGTGCTGCCGGCCCGAACCCTTCCCAGACCCGGACCGGTCGTTGGGGGTTCAGGCTCATGCCGCCCGTGATGGCCTCGTGCCGCCCGTACAACAACCCGATATCGACCTCCGGGAACGAGGGGCGGGGGTGCTCGGCGGCCCAACGGAAGAAGCGCGCTGTGGACGCCTGCCGTTCGGCGGGCAGCGGATCGCTCGGTCCGCTCACGAAACTGTGCACCTTGGCCAGCCCGCCTTCCTCGTCTTCGATCAGCGAGGCCCCGGAAAGATAGCCCAGGGCCAGGTTCATCCAGTACATGCGCTCGTGGCGGAAGTCCTCGGGCGAGGTGTTGACGTGACAGGCAATGTGCAGACCCCAGAAGTCCCTGGCGTAAGCCCGGGCCGCGCCGCGTGCCTCGGCCAGCAGCAGGCTCGTGTTCCCCGTCATGGTCTCCGACAGGATGAGATCGACGCCCGCCTTGTAGGCGTAGCGGTGCGCCAACATGGCCTCGCCGAGCAGGCGCGGGACCGACTCATCGCCCGTCCGGTACGCGGCCCGCACCTCGTCCAGGTAGGCTTGCTCGGCCTCGGCGACGGTTCGCGACGCCGGCCAGTCCACACCACGCCTTCCGGCATAAAGCGGCAGACTCAGTTCGTGGTGTTTCATCCCCACGAAGCGGTCGCCGCCCAGCTCCGCGGCCAGGGCTATCAGGTCCGTAAGCGTGAAGGCCGGGCCGCCCGGTTCGGGTATGGCGCTGGTCGTGTCCACGTTGACGGCAAAGTAGATGCCGTTCTCCCGGCATGCCGTGAACATGCGGCGCCAGTCCGAGGGGAATACCCGGTCGGACTCCGTGCGGAACAGGACGTAGTTCCCGGCGGCTGTCGCCGCCATGTATCGGACGGCGGCGTCGATCCAGCCGTTTTCGGCAGCCATCATGTTGGTGTCAAAGCCAAGGATCAGCCCCTTGCCCCCGCTGGGAACATCAGCGGCCGTATCACGCGCGGGCCGCGTGCCGTCAAACCATTCCGCCCTGAACGGCAGGTGCGTGCGCGTGGTCGGCCAGTGCGGCGGGGGGGCTTCGATCGTCGCCCCGTGCAGGACCAGGTAGACGCCGTCCTCGGACATGTTTCGGATCGCGAGGGTCCGCGGCCCGGGTCGGCCGGCCGGTCCCAGTTCATCGACGTGTTCCAGCGCACTGAACGCGCCGCGCATGTACTTGGCCTTAAGCTCGGCATGGGACAGCGGCTCCCCATCCAGGGCCGTGAGCAGCTTGACGAACGGGCTGTTGCAGGCCCGAACGTTTTCGTAGGTGGCGCTCTCGGACAACGGAACCCAGGGCGCCGCGGTGAAGCGCCAGGTCACCACCGCCGCGCTGTCCGGCTCCCATAAAAAAGGCATCGACACCTCGGCGCCGGGTGGGATCCAGGCGCTTTCACGGTGATGCAGTTCGCGTGGCAGGAACGTGCCCTGCATGTCCGGCAGCCCAAGTGCGAGCCGGCGCCGGCCGTCGCGGGCACCGCTCGCCGCGAAACGTTCGGCGTTCCAGTAGATTCCTTCGTCCTCCACGCGGCAGATCACGAGCTGCGCACAGGAGTACTTGGGGCCGGCAGCGTAGACCAGCCGGTCGCCGGACGGGATGTCGCCGAGTCGGAAGTCCGCGTCCAGCATGCGGGACCGGAAGCTCAGCCGCGTCTCCGCATCGCCTTCCACGTCGATCCGCAGGCCTTCCAGGCCCTTGTACCCGTATACGGGCCTTTCAAACTCCAGGAGCGGGGATCGCCATTCGGGCGCGGGCAGCTCAACGGCCACGCGGTGTTGGGCGCCCCAGCAACCGTGATAGAGCAGTTGCCGCGGGTTGTAGAGATTGCCGCCGTGGGCCGACAGAGAACCGGACCAGTCCTCGTGCGGCTGATCGGGTCGCCACTCGGAATAGCACAGCCATGTCCCCCAGCGCAGAATCAGTCTGTAGTGCATCGCTCGTTCTCCTACCCTCGGGAACCATCAGGCACCCAACGGCCCTGAAACCTGATAGGAAATTGCTTTTCCTCGATACTGCCAAGATATGCTGACAGGGTACAGTATCCAAGGCATCAGAGGAGAAATCACAGAGAAACGGAAGGCCGGCCGGCCGGCCTTCCCCCTTCTTGATGATATTCAGCATAAACAGCTGTTTTTCGCGCAAAACAGGCCAAACCAAGCATTGAGATGCCCAATATTCCAGATGACCGTGAGTCCACCAAAGTCAGACGACACGCTCAGGTTGGTTGAAGAACGTCTGGAATTCGTCGAAATAATATCCCGCCTCAACGAGCAGTTTCTCGATCCCTCGTTAATACGAAAGGTTGGCGAGAAAGGCTGGACCCATCCGTGGAAATACTTTGATGCGTTGCGGAACTATCTTTTGCTCACCTGTTTCGATCTGCTGGGCCAGCCATCCGAGTTTAAGGACTTCCAGTCCTGGCTCCAATCATTTAATCCGACATACCTTGGATGTCCAGGTGCTGAATACGATGGCGAACACTGTCTACGGTGACCCGGCGAAGTACGAGGAACTGACGGCGAGCGGTGCCTTCAAGGGCACCTACGAAACAATCTACCGACGACTCGATCTGTTGCAGTTGCGGTCAGGCCTGTTCGGGCCGGTGACGCTTTCGTATTCCTGATCAATCGCGCAGGATCAGCGCGTCCGCAACATCGAGATCCAGCGTAAACTCTGTGCCATCCCCATTTTTTTTACTCGTCAGCTTTGCGCCGCTGGCGAGCACCGCCGTTTTCGGGATCGGGATCTTCACCGTGACAGTCAGGTTCTTCACGGGGGCTGCGCTCCAATTGGCCAACGTGATCAGGACCCCTTTCTTCGATTCAATTATCGTGGTCTCAACCAACCGCTCCGACGCCACGACGGGATGGCGGCTGGCATCGACCTGCCGATTAATAAGCTGTGCGGCCGCTGCATCGAATGCCGTCGGGATGAAGTGGGACATGGCGTCGTCCGATGAGCTGCGGTCCAGGGGCCGCTGCGGGATCGCGGGTGCGAAGTAGGCCAGGGACGGCAGGAACGCGCAGTACACCACACTGCCTTTTCCTACTACCCGCGTGGCTATGGCCGCTGAGCCGTCGGAGAACTTCCCGTCAATTTCTGCTCCAGCAGCTGTTACCTTGCTGCGGACGCCGTAGGCCGACAGATCAGCACCATTCCACCGCAGCGTCGCGACTGGTTCGACATACGGTAAATCCTGTTTGATGAAATCAACCTGCCCGCCTTCCGGCATTTCCAGTGCCGTCTGGTCGACTCCGTAAAGCTTGCGCATGATCTGGTTCGGCCGGTTGTATTCGTCAAACATTCCGGCGCCGGCCGTAGCAAACAGCGCGCCACCGTTCTTCACCCACGCGGAAATATTTTTCGACGCGGCCAGGCTGACGTGGTTATCAGTCAAAAACAGCACCTTATATTGCGCGAGCGTGCCGTCCTGTGCATCGGCCTCGACCACAAAATCCAAGTGTGCCCCGCCGTGCAGGATAGCCACGTACAGTCCGCGTTTAGCGGCGGCGAACGAGCCTTTGTTGTCATCCCAGATATCGCCGGTTTCACTGAACCACAGGGCCGTGTCCGCCTGGCGCACCTGACCGCTCTGCACAATATCTTCATACAGTCCAAGTTCACGCACCGTCTGGAGTACGGTCACATACGTGTCGTCGTTGGTGACATGATTCTCCGAGTACGCGTTCCATACCGGCCGGAACTCGAACAGGTTGATTTTTTTCATGCCGTGCCCGAGCGCATTGTAAAAGAGCCGCCGCCAGCTGTCGGGCCTATTGCCCGGCCAGTGCGGCATGACGTAATACATGATCTTGCGGTCCGGCTTGCCGCGCAGTCCCGCCCGAAACAGGTCGAGATTGATACCGTTCATCTGCTGCGTGCCCATTGGTACCTGCCAGATATAGTCTTCCGACCAAGGCATGGTCATACCGTCACGCCGAAAGCAATTAACCCACTTGAATACTTCACCGAGGTACGAATGTCTGGCGCCACCGTGGTGCGGCGAGAAGTTGGCGCCGATATGGGCGTTGGGCAGATATTCCTGAACGATATCCGTGCGTTCCTTGATCGCATCGATGCCGTAGTGATGCAGATAACGTTGCGACCAGTAGTACACGCCCGGATTACTTTTCTGCAGGTTCGCGTCTGGGTTGTAGACGATCTTCTGCCAGTCGTCGCCGGCCGCCGGATCAATGTCTTGCGGCGCCAGGCCCTTTGCTTTCAGGAAGGCGCGGAACCCTTCGTTCGGCGCCCCGCCGCCTGGCCGTGGCAAACCGATCTCGTCGCCAAGCGATACCACCGCAATGTCCTTCTTCGCGTCGCCCAGCTGGTCACAGTGCGCGGCCAGCTTGTCCGCCGGAACGCCGGGGGGAATAGTTAAATAAGCACCCGCCCCGGCATTGTCCAAGCGCAGTGGGCGAATATTGAACATCGCCCGAAACTCCGCGACCGCGGCATCGTACTTCTCGTCGACACCCCGCTTCAAGCCAAAAGCAATCGAGTCTTCGTCAGCAATCATTTGGGCATAGATGAACGTGTCCGTCGGTGCCTTACCATGGACCGGTACTTTTCTAAGAACCTCCAACAGGTCATAAAGCGCCTGGTCCATGGTCCGAACCTGCTGGACATAACGGACATCCGCGTTTGCCACGAGCGGCAGGTCCCCTTCACCATGAAATTCGGCGAACCCCTCGGTGTTGCCGTCCGCCTTTCTGAGGCCGAGCTCGAGTTTGTACTTGCCGTCCCCGGTGAAACCCCATTGGCCATCATTCATCGTATCCATGGTCCCGCCGACATCGATCCACTCCGTCGTTTGGCCCGCCGCTACCTCGACACTCAACGGCTTCCAGACTTCCGGATCGCGCAGATGAATCCAATAGGGAGAATGCTGCTGCCAAGGGCCGCCGGGGTACGTCAGGCTCTTGAGTGTCAGCTTTTCTGCGCCGATGTTGGTGATCTTGAGCCATACGTCCCCCGTCTGCGTCAGCAGCCCGTCCAGCGGCAGATAGCTTTCCGTCGCAATCCGATTGTTGACATCAGCAAAGTTGTTGGTGAGGAGGACGATATCGACATTGCGCTTTGCGGCGAGCCCTTCCTGCTTACCGGCGATCAGGCTGATCGTTGCTTTCCCGGCTTTCAATTCAGCGAAGGCGTCGTGTCCTTCCCAAACGACGTTCTCAACGGCGCCCCAAGACCACTCGACTTCTTTCTTCAACTTCTGACCGAATGCCCAGATCTTCACGTTATCGCGCGCGCCGTAGAGGCGGTCGAGCCGCGTTTCGCCATCCTGCTCGACCGTAATACGAAACTGCGTTTCAAAGCGGTAAGCCGCCTCGTAGCGAACTAATACGAGGTACTTGTCGGCCTTCGCAACGTCGACGTTGATCGTGGCAACCGTCTCTGCACACTGCGCCGGCGCGCCCAGGAATGCCTTGCGGCTGAGATACGTATTGGCCAGAGTGGCGGCATAATAATTCTCGCCCCAGGACTTTGCCTGCCAGCCCGGTTTCTGTACCTGGAACTCCTCGGCCTCGCAGTAGTAGTTGCCGTCCGGCGCCAATGTGACCGGCTCACCATTGGCCCGAAACGCCTGCGCCCCTTTGTTGGCTGCAGTCGGTATCCTCGAACCTTCGGATGACGCCTGTGTGTCAGGTGTATGGCATCCAGCCAAAACGAGCAGCGCAATGACCGGCAGATGGAGTGGTATGGTAGTAAGAAGATGCTTCATAGAATTTATTTCCTTCGTTAGAGATACCGTCTTCTTGGCGGGGCGCTTTTAGAAACCCATCAGAAACTCGTCAGTTAAACCTGCGCACAATCCCATTCTGCCGTTGTGATATAACCGTTGTCGACGACAAGTGATGTGCCGGTGACACCGGCGGAATCTTCGCAGCACAAATACAGCGCATTGCGGGCGATGTCGTTCGGAGTCAGCGCTTCGTTAATGGGAACTCGCTGAAGGCGGGCGCGCAATGCCGCATCCGGATCCGGCATCGTTGACATGTGATAACGCAGCATCGGAGTGTCAGTGATCCCCGGACAAATGCAGTTGCAGCGAACACCCACGTTTGCATAGTCGACGGCGATCGACCGCGTCAAACCGAGCACCGCATGCTTTGATGCGACATAGGCGGGCGTCTTTGCCTGAGTAATGAAGCTACCCACAGAACCGATATTTACAACGTAGCTGCGATCATTCTTCTCCAAATGCGGCACTGCGTATTTGACAGCCAGAAAGATGCCCTTCAGATTCACTCCCATCAGCGTATCCCAATCCGCTTCCGAATACTCGTGCAGCATGCCGACATGGACGATTCCCGCACAATTCAGGACTGACTGAAGGCCGCCAAACTTCTCCACTGTTTGATTGATGGAGTCGCGCACTGAATCAGCGGAGGTAACGTCGCATTCATAAAAGACCGCACTGCCACCTGCCGCGTTAATTCTCTCAACAAGTTCCTGCCCGCGGTCAACTTGCACGTCGGTGACTGCGACGTTGGCACCTTCCTCCGCGAATAATTCGGAAATGCCCTCGCCCATACCCGAGGCGCCGCCGGCGACCCACGCCGTTTGACCTTCAAGACGTTTCATAAATTCACCCCTCATTCAAAGTTTCAATGGATCCACAAATATTCGATGCACACAGTGATGACGGCGCTGTAATACCGATATCTAGCCACCGCCATCGCCGTTTGCCAATAATCCCATATGATCGAAACTTTGCAAAACAGCGGCTCCCGTAATTGCGCTGCTGTCGGGAGCACCAGCAATTTCCTGGTTCCAACCAGTTGAATAGGGGTCCAACCACATTTAGCCCTAATTTCCCCTGTCGGGATCGGCGGCGACGACTGTGTTGCGTAAGGTGCCGACACCTTCCATTTCCAGTTCAATGACATCGCCGCTGCGCAAGTACGTGTCACCCTCGATCCCCGAACCGCCGCCAACCGTGCCGGACCCCATGACCTCGCCAGGATGGATATATTCATCCATTGAAGCGTGGGCGATCATGTCCTTGAAATGCCAGTGGTTCGTACTGGAGTGGGTATCGCAATAGCGTTCCCCGTTGACGCGCGCGACCATTTTCAGGTTGTAGATATCATCGATTTCATCGGCGGTGACGATCCACGGGCCGAGACAATGGGCGCCGGCGAAATCCTTGCCCTTGGCGGGGCCGAGCCCCACTGACATTTCCTGATTCTGGATGTCACGGGCACTGAAGTCATTGTAGATCATATAGCCGAAAACATGGTCCATCGCCTGTTCAGCGGGGATATTGATTCCACCTTTCCCGATGACCACGGCAATTTCGAATTCGAAATCAATCGCGTCTGCAAAGGTCGGAATGACGATGTCACTGTTATGTCCGCTGACGCTGCCGGCATTGCCCTTGTAATAAACGGGTATGTTGTACCATTCCGGGGGAATTTCGAGTCCGAGCTTAGGATATATGTTCTTGAGATGCGTCTCAAAGCCCATGAAATCGCGCATTAATGGCGGCCTGGGGATTGGCGATAGAAGCATAAGATCATCGAGCTTAGCGGCGAAGGTAATGCCGTGTTTGCTTTGCATCTGATCCTGTTCGGATACCCAATCCAACGCCTTGCGCGCCGCTTCCATGGCGGGTTCGCCGGCTTCGATAAAGGCAACCATGTCCGGCGGCAGGAGGGCGTTGCTTAACCGTGCGGCCGCCCGCTCAGTGATGCCTGACTCCAGCATGGCCAAGCGATAGGCGGCTTCCAGGTCGATGACAAGCTCGTCATCGGTCACCGCGCCGATGCGGGTCTGCTTCCCGATTTCTGTGGATACGAGAAATGACGTAAGTTTCATTCGGTGTCTGCCCCGGTTTGGCTGTGGTTGGTTAGCGCATTACCCAGCCGCCATTGACGTCGAGGACAGTGCCAGTGATGAAACTGGCTAAGTCCGACGCCAAAAAAAGAACCGCATTCGCCATGTCCTGTGTCGTGCCGAGGCGGCCGAGTGGGATAACTTCTTTGTAGCCCGCCATCACTTCGTCGCTGAAGTGCTCGGTTAAGTCGGACAAGAACGGTGCCGGCGCGATGGCGTTGGCGGTACACCCGTGGGGCGCCAGATAGGTTGCAAACGATCGGGTCATGCTTATGATCCCGCCCTTTGATGATGCATAGTGGGCCACGGGAACCAGGCCGCCGCCACTGTGGGCTGCGACTGAGGTTATATTGATGATGCGGCCGCCTGGCCGATCTTTTATCTGCTCGGCAGCGGCCTGGGAGCAGAAAAATGTGCCGTTGAGATTGACGTCCATGACATGATTCCAGAGTTCCTCGTCAATTTCCGGCATCGTCGTAATCGGGCATATCCCGGCGTTATTCACCAGGATGTCCAGCCGCCCCAGCTGCGAGATACTCGCTGCAACTAATTCTCGGCAGTCCGCCGCCTTACCGACATCGGACTTCACAAAAATACTGCGCACGCCCAGTTCCGCTATTTCGGAAGCCGCGAGCTTGCCGGCGTCCTCCTGAATATCCGCGATGACAACGTCGGCGCCACTCTCGGCAAGTGTCTGGGCGATGACCCGTCCCAAGCCGCGAGCCGAACCGGTAATGATCGCGACCTTCCCGGATAATGCGATATCCATGACTGTCTCCTGCACTATTGACGATTGTCTTGCGCAACGCGATGGCTCGCAAACCCGGCGCGCGCGCACTCACGGCGTCTGCAGTATCTCGAGGGTTGTCCCATCCGGGTCAGAGAAGTAGCAGAACCGCACGCCGCCAACGTCGGGGTGCGATTCGGATATCGTTACGGGTGTCGTCGTGAACTTGACGCCTTTCGCGCTGAGCGCGGCGTATGTTTCGTCGATGTTCTCCACCTGAAAACAGATATGCCCGACACCGATATCACTGGGCAGCGCATCCTCCGGGATGGGCTTGCTGTCGCTGCTCATGTACTGAAATATTTCAATGACCGCCGAGCAATTCGGAACTGCGAGAAAAGCCGCGCGAACCTTAGTGCCGGGAATCGCGACACCCCGTGAAAACTCCGCGTCGTCAATCTCCGTTTGGGCCGCAATTGTCAGCCCCAGAACATCGGTGTAGAACTCCAGGGAACGATCGAAATCAGAGACGATTATGTTTGTGTGATGCCAGCCAGTGAACATAGGTGCCTCGTGTGGTTATGGAATGGTTTGTGAAACTATCAGCAAGATAGTGGCGCGGTATCAAAACAGCAAACGGATAGTCGTCGATACGTTTCTGGGCATAGCCCGACAAAGTCCCGTCTGAGAGGCGCGAATCCATCGCCAGGCATTCCGGCCAGGGCACCTGTCAGCATGTGACGCCTTTGCCTTCGCTGCCAAAGGCCTGGAGGCGAAGCGCCTCACCGACCTCGGTTGCGGTCCGGGGCATGTAGTGAACCTGCAGGGCCCAACGCTGTTGGTCGGTCTGATTGGTCGGCGTGCCGTGCGGCAATTTCCCATCGAACAACATCAAATCGCCAGGCTCCATCGGCAGCGCCAGGCGTCGGTCCCCGGCAACGTGGTCGTCGCAGAGCTGCCAGTCACGGCGCATGAAGTGCGGCCGCGGCCCGTCGCGGTGCCCGCCTGGGATCACGTGCATACAACCGTTCGCAACGGTCACGTCGCTGAGTGCGGTCCAGACAGCAACAACTCGCGTGTCGAGCGGCAGGTTGAAATACGCGTGGTCCTGGTGCCAGGGTTTCTCACGGCCGCCAGGTGGCTTGATCATGGCCATGTCCTGAAACAGCCGCATCGGCACACCCGCGATCCGTTCAATTACCTCGAGCAGGGGCGGATACTCGGCAGCAGCAAGCAGTGGGGGATGTTTCTCGACGAATCCCATGAACTTGCGAACCAGCTCCCGGCGCACATCGCGCGGCAGGTCGGCTATCGCGTCGATTCGATCGCTCATTGCCAGCTGTTCGAAGCTCGGCGTGTCGGGCAGGTCGAGATGCAGCGCCGCCATGCCAAGGCGTTCCCGCAACATGCCTTCGAAATAAACAGCTTCGCAACCCGGGTCGTCATCTCCGCGCATTGCCTCCAGCTCGGCCACGGCAGCCGCCACGACATCCGCCGGGAGCCCACCCCGAATCAGCAGGAACCCCTCGGCTTCGTAACGGTCCAGGGCCGCCTGATCGATCGCCTGGAAACCATCGACGCTGTCCGCCTCGGCGTCCATCTGGTAGACAGCCGGGCTATGCGGTTCCATCAGTTTTTCGATAAAGATGTTCATCATTTCCTCAATTAAACCTGCGCCAGAAATTCCTTGACCGTCGTGTCAAAAATCGCTTCCCATTCCGGTACCCAAAGGCACTCCGTGAGCTAGCAGCCGACGCGGGGATCTATTGGCTCATGGTGATCTTGGCGGCGTGCTGGAGTGTTGGTTCGGAGTTTTTGAAACTGGTCTGCCGGTTGGCGATTGGGATACCACGTTCACTACAGAACAACTTTGGAATATCGATTGCTACGAATGCAGGCAACAAGCTATATTAGGCCGGTCCGACTTCCTGTCAACTCTCTCTCCTTTACAATGAATAATGCGTCCGCGAGATGAGCCTGGGGGAGGCATTCAGCCGTCTTGTCGCCGTGGACAGCCAGATCATCGGTTCCTGTCCGGGCTCGAAAATGATCGATTCTCTCGAACGCATCGAACGGAGGCACCTATAATGATGCTGGACAATAATCTACGCGTTGCAGACCTGACCGGTCTGACCGGAGACGTTCCCAGAGAGATCTCGAAACTGGTCAGTCCGATTCTCACCAAGACGGAACCGTGGGAATACAGCCTCCTGAAGGGCCCGGATAAAGATCCGTTGCGCTATCCCACAGTTGTCAGAAATACCTGCGGACCGCGACCCGATGACAAGTATTACCTCTATTACGCACACCATGACATCCCTTCGGGGATCGGCTGCGCCATCGCCGACGAGCTCTGCGGCCCCTACCTCAAGCTGGCCGAGCTCGACGCCGGCCGGGACCACAGCCAGGTACTGGAACTGCCCCGGGACGACGTGACAGCCGACAACGCAGTGCTGCTGAAACATGCCTTTGGCTCGACCCCGCTGGATCACGAGCTGATCGGCAACTTCCATCATCTCTCCAGTCCATGCGTTCTGTGGAATCCAAAGGCGGAACTGTGGCTTTTGTACTTCCACACCTACCAGTACCTCTGGCCTTCGGGCGGCGGGCACCAGCAAACGTACCTGGCAACCTGCCGGGATCTAGCCACCCACGATTGGGAGATTCTGAAAAATCCGGACGGTACGTGGCAGATTGTGCTGCCCGTCACCGCCGAGCCCTGGATGAACAGCCAATCCAGCTACCACAGCATCTGCTGTCTGCCTGATGGACGGTTCGTAGCCTATCTCAGCGGCACCGGTGGCGAATATATCGATGGGCAATGGCAGATAACGTCTCGCGGCCTCGGTTTTGCCATGTCGGACGACGGTATTTCCTGGGATTACTCGCCCGAGAATCCATTTGTGGAGGATGACGGCAAAGGGTTGGCGGTCGGAATGATCGGCTACCTGGGCAACGACGAATACCTCGTGGTCTGGGCCGACAACGAACGCGTGCACTACGGCAGAACGACCGACTTCCGGACCGTCACCCGGGATCCGGGGCCAGCAGCGAAGTGGCAAGGCGGGTTGATCAACCCGTGGCGGGACGGTGACACACTGTATCTTTTCAAAGGCGATTGCATTGCTACTATGAAACTGCCGGTCTAATAATGCTGGACACTCGAGCCTGCCGGTGCGATCACCGCGCTACGAGGAACTCACATCCAGCATCAGGCATCTGAGCAACAACAAGCTACTCCAACTCCGCCATATACTCGATCTTTGCCGTCTGGCGAAGGGATTCGAGGTAACCGTCGCGCATCCAGCGCAGCTTGGCGGCATTCAGGTCGCCGCGCAGCGAGGACTTTTCCCCGTTCGCCAGCCCTCGGATTATCGCTATGTACCACCGATCGAGCTCGGCATCACTAATGTTGGTGTCTGCAACGTTTGCCGGCTTCGCGCCCTGCCGCATCCAGCGCAGCTTGACGGCCCGCAGCTGACTGCGCAGAGAGTCCTGCTCACCATCCGACTTCTTGTTCACGAGCGCGCGCATCAACGCAAGGTACCACTCGTTGAGCTCGGCGTCACTGATCTTGGCATCCACGGGGCTCAGACCGTGACGCGCGTAGAAGATCTCGGCCCGAAGCAGCGCTTCGTGGGTGACCATTTCTTGAGGCATCGGCGGGAACGACTCCGTGAACTTCTTCTGGTACTCGGGATCCTTGTCAACGCCCTTCTTACGCGCTTCCGCGGCCAGCAGGAATTGCCCCAGGGCTCTGGGCAGCGACATGAGCATGCTCGGATACATGATATCGCCGTCTACCTCGATCTCCGCCGCGGAGAAAAGCTCCTCGACGAGCACGGCGTCCTTCGCGATCGTCTCCGGCGCGACCCCGCGCAGCCGTGCCTCGCCGCCGATGATCATCTCCCTGATCTTGTCCCGGAGCGGGGTTTTCGGTTTCTCCCTGGAACCTATTCTCCGGTTAGACATCTCTGCCACGCCGGCGGCGATGGCCGCCTGCGGCACGCGCTTGCCGTAGACCCGCACCTTGGCCTTCGCCAGGCGCGCCTTCAGCCACTCGCCACGCGCCGCGGCCTTCTTCCCCCTGGACACGAGTTTCCGGACCGCGTCCCGGGCCTGCTGCCCGGTAAGCGAGCCAAGAATCACCGTGTCGCCCGTCAGCCATTCGTCGATCTCTGCCTCAGTCACCTTTGTCGGGTCCGGTTTACTCGCGAGTTCGGGAATGCTCTTCTCATAGAAATTGGCGAGAGCCGTTGTCTCCTGCCGCGTCCGACGTGCCTTATCCTCCCGTTTCCTGCTGATCTGTCTCTGGTAACCAGGGTCTTTGTCGAGCCCCTCCTTCACGAACTGCTGGGCGACCAGCTCCTGATCGACGGCGTGCCGGACCGCTGCGGCGATCGTCTCGCCTTCCTCCGGGACGACAGCCGACTTCGGGACCGGCGTGCCGTTGACCCGCGCCACCACCGCGGGCAGGTCATCCAGCGAAACCGCCCCGGCCGCATTCACCTCTGGCGCCGCCCCCATGCAGAAGGCAAAGGTCAGCACGGCGGCAATGAACGCGCCCGTCGTCCGTTTTCTGTTTCTGTCGAGTATCCTTGCTTGCATTATTTCGATCTCCTCGGTGCCATGAATGAAGTGGATGAAATCCAATCTGTTTCTGGAGGTGTAGGCACCGGCCTGATTTACCAATTGGCTCCGCCAACCCACCCTCTCCAACTACCCGTACTATCGCACCTCAGAGAACCTCGTCAACCTGAGTCACCTAAAACGCGCAAGCCATGCCAGCACAGAGCATTACCCCCCCCAAAAAAAAGTAAAAATGTTTTTATTTTTTTGCTTGCAATTCGGCCGAAAAATTGCTTATACAAGCATTGTTGATGCAGTCGTAGGAACTACGATCGCGGTCCTGATGGAGACATTTGAATCGAAACCACTTGCAACTCGAGTAACTGAGCAGTTGCCACACAAATCAAGGGAGCCCGGAAATGAAGAAGCTATTTGTCGCAGTCACAACACTGGTGATGCTCGCTGTCGCCGCCCAGGCAGATTTCACGGTCGACCTCAACGGCTTTGCGCCGGATCAAGGGGTTGTCGAAAGTCAGGTCGCCTGCAACGGCTGTACCAGTGTTGCACTGGCTGGGGTAACCGGGGAGGTGGTAATCGCTAACCCTGTCGTTGACCGTTTTTGGGTTAACATGCCCAATGGGCCCGGTATAGGCCACTGGCTCGTCGGAGAAGACGGTAAGGTCACCAGACCCCCGTGGGGCGATTACAATTTCCCTTTCACGATTTCCCCCGAAGGCGACAAGCTCACGTACATAACGTTCACCTTGTCTTTTAGCCTGACCATAAACGGCAGCACCGACATATCGCCGTATCCGCTTGCCACCATGAATGGCTTCCCCGGGGTCGCTGGGGCCACCAACGGTGTGTTTGAGGTTGTCGGACCAGCATCGGGTGCACTGTGGAATGCAGACCCGGTCCAGGCTGGTCAGGCTTATTACGCGACCTGGCCGGGCGTCATCAGCGACAGGCCGATAATCTTCGCTGTCTTGCCTGATGGCACCATCAGGCCGCGCTCGAACGAGATGGATGTATGGACCCTGTCGAACGGCAACAAGACAGCGGTGATGGATAGCGGCGATCACGGTCGGCTGCAAGTCACCGTCGTGGTACCACCACCGCCGGATGCAGACGGTGACG
Organism: Lentisphaeria bacterium; assembly: GCA_963580095.1. Lineage (GTDB taxonomy): Bacteria > Verrucomicrobiota > Lentisphaeria > JABSQK01 > CAJWLW01 > CAJWLW01. The sequence goes on from CAUZJQ010000042.1 coordinate 20,722, forward strand.
GCGTTGCCGACGACGACGACACGTGCCCTGGCACGGCTGCCGGAAACGCGGTCAATGCTGACGGTTGCGATGCCTTCACACTGATCACCGGGATCCAGCTGACTCCGGGCCCGCAGGGGCCGCAGGGCAAGGTCGGTTCAGCTGGTGCCGATGGCTCGGCTGGTGCCGATGGCTCGGCTGGTGCCGATGGTGCGGCTGGTGCCGATGGTGCGACTGGTGCCGATGCACCGTGTACGCCATGCGCCGAAGTCACCGATGCTGCCGTCGCCCTGGCTTGCAAAATTTTGGGCGAGAACCTGCCAACCAATTTTCCGGCGCTGCAGGCCACCTCCCAGGTCAT
>CAUZJQ010000043.1:0-20911 GCA_963580095.1 Lentisphaeria bacterium
AAGCGTTTCGTTGGCCGCTGCTGCGGCGCTGCTGAGACGGCGCTGGTCGTTGTCGAGTTTTTCGAGGATGCCTTCGAGCGCCACGGTTTCGCTGCCAATCATTTCACGGGCACTCTCGAGAACATCGTCGGGCATCTCGTAGCGTTCGGCAATTACCAGAGCGTAGCTGGCGCCGGGGCGGCCGACCTGAACCACATATTCCGGCTGCAGCGACTCCATATTGAATTGCACGGAGGCATTGACCATGGCGTCCTGCCGGTGCACATGATGTTTGATGATGCCGAGGTGCGTCGTCACGAATGTCAGGCCCGCGGCGGCGGCCAGGGCGTCAAGAACTGCACAGCCGAGGGCGCCGCCTTCGACTGGGTCGGTGCCGGATCCAAGTTCGTCGATGAGGGCGAGTGTGCGTTGTGACCGCGCTGTCTCCAACAAGTTCTTTATCTGCACGACGTGGGCACTGAACGTGCTGAGGTTTTGCTCGAGCGACTGCTCGTCGCCGATATCTGCGATGATCTGCGGGAATACGGGCATTTGACTGCCGGGCTCCGCTGGAATCGGCAGTCCGGTCTGGTAGATGAGTGCCAGCAGACCAAGCGTCTTCAACGCCACGGTCTTGCCGCCGGTGTTCGAGCCGGTAATCGCCATGACATTGCAATCAGGTGGTATCGTCAGATCGAGGGGCACCAGCACGTCCTCTTGGCCGTCGCGTCGGAATTGTTGCTGCAGCAACGGGTGCCTGGCATTACACAGGCGCAGATCCTGCGACTGTTGGGGATAGTTGCACTGGTAGTCGCCAGCCCAGTGGCTGCCGGCAAAAACAAGGTCGTAGCGGCAGAGGGCATTGGCCGTTTCCTGCAGAGCTTCGCCCTGGCTGCGCAGGTGGCGGCTGAGTTCGGCAAGAATGCGCTGGATCTCGTCACGCTCCTGTAATCGCAGCGTTGCCAGCTCATTGCCGGCCTCGACGGTGATTTGCGGTTCTATGAACAGCGTGCGGCCGCTGTTCGACTGATCATGTACGACCCCGGGCAGCCGGCTCTTGAGTTCGCGTCGCACCGGCACGACGAAACGGTCGTTGCGGGTGGCGATGAATTTCTCCTGCAGGACGCTGTTGTAGTCAGAGTTGCCCAACAGGGTTTCGAGCTGTCGGCGTAGATGTGCCTCGAGGTTGCTGAGGCTCCGCCGGATCTGTTGCAATTTTGTGCTGGCGCTGTCACGGACGGCATGGTTGTCGTCGAAGACACGGTTGATGCGCTGTCGCAGTTCGGGGCAGTCATGGACTTGCTCACCGAGCTCGGCAACCGCCTGATCAGTTGCGGATTCACGGTCGGATAGGAAGGCGTGCACCTCCGCCGCAACACCGAGAAACTCACTCAGTACTGCGAAGTCATCGGCGGCCAGCACAGCATCGATGGGGCGGACGCGCCGGAGAATTTCGCTGGGACAATCGAAACGTGCCCGTGGCAGATGGACATCGTGCCGGCGCAGGGTCATGAAGCTGCTGATCAATGCCGCCAGGTCGTCGATACCGGTGCTGTCGCCGGCTGGGCGCAAAGCCAGAACTGCAGCACCACCGCTGGCCGAGCAGGTGTACGCGGCCAGCAGTTCGAGAAACTGATCGTATTCGAGGACGCGCCGGGTGTGAGCCTTCATAACGCCGTGCCTGGGCTACCATTCCAATTCGTACATGATCAACATATCGGCGACCAACTCGGCCAGCGCTTCGGCCTCGTAGCGATTGCCGGCGTACTGCGCGTAGGCGGCTACCGGGGGAGTCTGCTTGTACACGTAGTTGATGTCGAACGCTTTGCCGTTTGCCTTCACAGTGCCGCTGACCTGGACGTAATTGACCTTGTCGATCTTCACCTTGAGCCATACCGGGTCGTTGAGCAGTTTGCCATAGGCCTGGTCAAGCGTGACCTCGCCGAACATGTGATCCTGCACCTTCTGGACCGGCTTCTTGCCACAACCTCCCGCGATCATCGCCAGCACGACTATCAGGGCTGCGACGATTTTCGATCGGTGATAATTCATCGGCTCAGTCATGTTCGAACCCGGTGTCAGTTTCCAGCTCGGCACGCGGAAAATTCGGGAACAAGGCTGCGAGAATCGAGTCGGCGTAGGCTTTCAGCTGTGCCTCGGCCGGCGCGATCTCAGCTGCCCGGGCCTCATAGCTCTCGCCGAGCTTGTGATCTTTGATGATCGCTGCGCGCTCATTCTCCACAGCCTGCTTTTCGTATGTCTGCATCTGCTGCAGGCGCAGTGCATCGTGACGATCTTTCGGCTTGTTTTGGCGTTCCCACTCTAAAAGACGACGATTGGCATCCTTGATGTAGTTCTTTGCCTGGCGCAGCAGGCCGCGGCGCTTTTTTGCATTGGCAACGATTTCCTCCAGCATTTTGCTGACGATCGAGAGCACGTCGTATTCGGGAAACAGTTCGGCTGCGCGTGCACAAAACTTCTGGCGTCGGCCCAGGTTTTCGAGATTGATATTCCACAGCGCATCCTCGACAATCGTCAATATCAGGTCGTTGTCATTGCCGTAGCCGTAGGTAAAGCCAAGGTTCTCGACGTTCTTTGCTGCCACACTGGTGATTGTTTCCCAGCGGTCTGATCGTAGACATTCCTGTAGAAGCCGGAATCGCTCTTCTTCGTCCCGCAGCCAGACTCCGTACATACCCGCGATGGTGGCGCTGCGTTCAGTGTCGCCGGTGTTCTCGGCGTAACTCAGAATACGCGTGATGCGTTTGGTTACCTCATCCGCCGGAAGGCTGAAACAGGTCGCGGTTAAAAGGCAGATGGCGAAAATTCGATGCATCGGACGAAAAGTGTTGGGTAGAGCGATAAACGGGTTCGGCTCGATAAGGCGAAAATATACTGTGCAATCGCAATGAATGCGCAGGTTTCCGAAGACTGCAGAAGCACTACATTACCAGATGCATCGTTGTTTCATCCTGTTGTTTTGCTGCACGGTCACGCTGGCGGACGAGATGCCCTGGCTCGATGACCTGCCGGCAAACGAGCCGTTAATCGAATTCTACGATGAACAGCCGTTACCGGAGTCGGGCTCCGAACTGGCTGTTCTGGTGGATCGGATTGACCGTGACCTGCGCCGTGCCACCGGACTTGCGCAACGCCTGCTTGCTACCCTGCGCGTTCGGATCAATTACCAGCTCTACGCCTCGAGTGCCGATGCAACCGATATCACGGCGTGGCAACGCGCGTACTCCGAAATTAGCATCGGGCGCAACCCCTTTGAAAGGGATCCCGGCGGCTTGCGCGGCTATTACGCCATCAACGACGATTCCTGCCAGGTGTTCAAGGTTTTTCCTCCAAGCGACAATCCTCAGCCGCCGAAAAGCGGGTTACCGCTGATTGTTTCCATGCATGGCCACGGCTGGCAGGATTGGTACCAGCCTTTTCAGCTGGAAGGCTACGGCACGGATGGGGCCTACGTCATCAGCGTGCACGGCCGTGGCAGCGCCGACTACAAATGGATCGCCGAAGACGATGTGTTGGCGGCTGTCGACGCGGTGCAGGCGGATTTTCCTATCGATCCGAGCCGCGTTTATCTCACCGGTGGTTCGATGGGGGCAACCGGCGTCTTTCAAGTCGGCGCCCACTATCCGCATCGGTTCGCCGCCGGTTTTGCGGATTCCGGTAATACTGATATCTCTGCCTGGTCCGACTTCGAAGCGGAGGATCCTGCGGACGTGTACGGGGCATTGCGGGCGCGGTTGCGAAGTTTGACCTCGCCCATTGCCTTTGCTGAAAACTTCCTGAACCTGCCGCTGATCATTACCCACTGCAAGACCGACAGCACGGTGGCGCACTCGCAGCGCCTGGCCAAACGCCTCCAGGCTGCCGGCTGTCTGGACTATACGTTCACTCTGCGCGACGGCGAGCATGTCGATCTGCAGCCGATGGCCGATCGGTTCGAGGCTTTGGGCAGGTTCCGCACGAATCCGTGGCCGTACCGGGTCACTTTCAAGGCAGCATCGTATCGGCAGGCGACTGCTTACTGGGTGACAATTTGTCAATTCGAGAGGCGCTTGGAACCAGCCGAGCTCGATGTCCGACGGTTTAGCAACACGCAGATAAAGATCGAACGCATGGTCAATGTTGCCAGCTTCCGCCTGCAGCTCGACGGCCTTGACCTGGACAGGACACGTCCATTGTCAATTCTCATGGCCGACGGCCAGACCGTGACGGTTCCAGAAGCCGTGCCGGGACCGGTGACTTTGACCAGAAACGGTGCCGCCTGGCAACTCGGCACCGACTACGGTACGGGGGTGTACAAGCGGAAAGGCCTAGAAGGACCAATTGCCGATGTTTTCCGCGAACCGTTTTTGCTGGTTGTCGGCACCAGCGCTGCTGACTCGTTCGAGCGCTGGGTCGTTGCTGAGGAAGCCGCTCGGTTCCAGCGCCAGTGGCGGCGGCGATTCCAGGTCACGCCCCCGCTCCGTCTCGACACCGCACTCACCGTGTCGGATATCTACGAGCGCAATCTCATCCTCTTCGGCGGCCCGACACAGAATACCGTGACTCGGGCGCTGAATGATAAATTGCCTGTTCGTATCGACGGTGATTCCATCGTTGCCGGTGACAAGACGTACCGCGGTGCCGGCCTCGGGGTGCACGTGCTTTACCCGAATCCCCTGAGTGCGGACCGTGCCGTGGTCGTTTTCGGCGCCGTCGATTGGCGCGGCATGTGGCAGATCACCCATCGCTTTGGTACCTGGTTCGACTGGATGCCGCTCGATAATTATTGCTGGTATGATTTCTGTGTGTTCGACGACCGTTCGCGCGGCATCGAGACGTTTCGCGAATCCGGCGTCTTTGACGAGCGCTGGCAGTTCGACGAGACACAGCGCTTCGCCGGCGTCGCGGCTGATCGGGAAGCGGTCAGCCCGCGGCTTTACCCGAGTTATCGCGTCCCACCGCCGGAGGTTCAGACAGTACGCCTGACCGAACTGTGGCCGATCCAGATCGACACCGCCAAAGACCCGATGCGGATCGATCGCAGTTGGAACGACAAGCCACTCACGGTCTCCGGCGAGAAGATGACCTTTGGCTTCGGGCAGTGGATTGAATCGGCTGTGAGCTATAACCTCAATGGGCAATTCTCGCGGTTTCGCGCCCGCGTCGGAATTGATCCGGAGGGGGCCGAAACGATCGACGAGGCCCGCAGTTATGCCGAGAACCCGACATTTATCGTTGCCGGTAACGACAAGATTCTGGCGCAGCAGTCCGATGTGCGTTTCGGTGAAGCGCCGCGGACGTTCGATGTCGACGTCACTGGCGTCAAGCGATTGACATTGATGGTTGTGCGCGACTGGCCGGCTGGCTGGTTGTACGGCGCCATTGCCTGGGGCGAACCGACACTGGAAAGACGCCGCGAGGCCCATCAATGACCGGGGTGACAGATGGAATTTACAATCTCGGCGAATCGCCCAGCGTGGTCACAGTCACGGGGACGCGGACACGGGCCAAGCCGTAGCGGCGGAAGGACTCAGATTTTCACGCGGTGCCTGGGCGTGCGGTCCATCCCGCAACTTCCCCAAAGGCAATGCCCAACAAGCATGCAACCGATGCCGTGCCTGTGGTATTTGGAGAGCACTGCCGGGCGATGAATGTGTCCGCACCTGCCACCGTTCCCGGCGAGCACTGCTCTCGCCAGGTCATCGCCGATTGCAGCCACAAAACTTATGCAGCATCCATTAAGAACAGAAGAAATAGGTTGGTGATTTACCAATCCTGTCCCGTTCCGTGACCGCTCCATGGAATGTAATGCGTTTGCCGCAATGGGAGTATGGCAGTACATTCAACTAAGGGTGCCTTTAATCAAAGGCACGCCTTTATGTGGACTTTACGTCATAGCTACGAACGGAACGCAGACGGATGAAATTGATCGACTATATCACAGACGTGGCGCCCCGGGCGGTGCTGTTCGAGCTGACTCGGCGCGGCTGGCGAAAGCCGCCGAATCCGTTGACCCTGACGTTCTCCATCACCGCAGCCTGCCAGAGCCGCTGCAAGACCTGTAATATCGGCAACGTCTACCTGGCCAATCCAAAGCTGGCGAAGGAAAACCTGTCGCTCGAAGAAATCGAGAAGGTTTTCAAATCGCTCGGGCGCGTTTACTTCTTTAATGTCTCCGGCGGTGAACCGTTCATGCGCCAGGACCTGGCCGAGATCATCCGACTTGCCTGCATCCATCTGAAGCCGCGGCTTATTCATATCCCGACGAATGCCATTTCCCCGCGGTTCATTGACAAGACGACCCGCAGGATCCTCGAGTACATGGATGAATACGCGCCGGCTTCGACACCGATTTCGATCAAGCCGTCGATTGACGGTATCGGCAAGATGCACGATTACGTCCGTGGCGTCGAAGGCAACTTCGAAATGCTTGAGCACACGATCGACGTGCTTCTGGCGATCCGCGCGGAGAATCCCAGACTGCACGTCGACCTGGGCACGGTCATCTCGAACTTCAACATCCATCATCTCGACGCCATCGAAGACTGGGTGCACCGCCGCGGTATCGAATCCTATCGCCACGAGATCGCTGAGCAACGGGCTGAATTTCACAACCTCGGCGATCCGATCACGCCTTCGGTCGAGGTGTACGAGCGACTCGCGACTGGATTCAAAAACAAGATTCTCCGTAACATCAGGAAAAAAGCCTGGCTGACGCGGATAACAGAAGCGGTGCGTTTAGTATATTATGATGTGGCGGTACAAATCCTCAAGGAGCGTCGCCAGGTGACTCCGTGCTACGGGGGTATCTCAAACATTCATATGAATTATAACGGCGATATCTGGCCCTGCTGCGTTCTGGGCAATGAAAATCAGATGGGCAATGTGCGCAAGAGCGACTACGACATCCAGAGCTTGCTGCGTTCACAGCAGGCCAGAGAAGCTCGGCAATACATTGCTGCCGGCAACTGCGCCTGCCCCCTCGCCAATCAGTGGCTCAACAACGTGCTGCTGACACCGCGGCACATGCTCAAAGTGCTGTACACCGTTTTGTTGATGATCTTTCAAAAAGCGCCGGATGAAGTGTCGCCGGTTCGCGAAATTGTGCCGGCTGACATCGAAGTGGAGATCACTGGACATCAACTGAAGAAAGCGCTAGTGCTTGACAAACTCGGCACGATTCCGGAGGAAGTGGAGGTCGAGCTGCCGGTTTTCAAAGACCAATAGATGTGCGGCCAGGATCGATGATGTGGCGCCGTACCCGGCAGTTGGCTGATTGATTGGAATTCATGTTGTGCCCGATAAGCTGCGACTGATCCGCCAAACCAAAGGCTACTCCCAGGAAGAACAGGCACGGCAGTTTCAGGTCTGCTTCCCGACCGTCAATTCCTGGTAACGCGGGCGCAGTACCCCTTTTACCCAGTCCCCCCCCGCCATCGACATGCTCTATCGCGCCGTCGTCCGCAACCAGATATTCATCATCGATGACGACGAGACCGCCGGTCTCGTATTGGCGGATTACGCCGAGCTTGCCTTGCCCGGCTGGAAGGCCGCCGTCATCGATAACGGCTACGATGCGATCCTGCAGATCGGCCTGCCGCCGCCGCGGATTATCCTGCTGCACAAGCCGGTTAAGCACCAGGAACTGACCGATCTCCTGCAGGCTGCTGTCCGTACCACGGTCAGATGGCGGATGCCGCAAGCCGGCGCCTGCAGCGATCTCCTATAGTCCGCCGACGGCATAATTAGTGCAGCCGGATTTCTTTGTCCGTGCCGAGTGCTTGCCGTGCCATTTCCTCGGCGTGATACGAACTGCGGACCATCGGCGCGCTGCGCACTGCTTTGAAGCCGATCGCGTACGCCATCTCCGACCACGCCTCGAACTGTGCTGGTTCAACGTATCGGTCCAGGTCCCAATGCCCGCGAGTCGGCGGCAGGTACTGCCCGATGGTGAGGATGTCCACCTCTGCGGCGCGCAGGTCGCGCAGCACGGTTTCCACTTCTGCGTCGGTCTCGCCGAGCCCCACCATGATACCTGACTTCGTCGCGGTCCGTCCGGGCACTGCAAGCTGCTTTGCCATTGTCAGTACACTCAGTGATCGGTCGTAACGTCCGCCGCTGCGTACCGGACCGGTGAGGCGCTCGCAGGTCTCCATATTGTGGTTGAACACTGTCGGTTCCGCCGCCAGCACCTGCTCGACGAGTGGCCGACGCCCCTTGAAGTCGGGTGTCAGTACCTCGATGCCGCCGTCCGGAATGCGCTCGCGCAGTGCCGCGATCGTCTCGGCGAAATGCCCCGCCCCTTTGTCCGGCAGGTCATCGCGATTGACGCTGGTGACGACGACGTATTTCAGCGCCAGGCGTGCCGCGGCTTCGGCGACTTTGCCGGGTTCGTCGGGATCGACCGGTTCCGGCTTGAATGAATCGATGGCGCAGAAGGTGCATTTGCGCGTGCAGCGGTTACCCAACAGCATGAAAGTGGCCGTGCGCCGATGCCAGCACTCGGCGATATTCGGGCACTTGGCGCTCTGGCAAACAGTGTTGAGATCGAGGTCCTCGATCAGGTCCAACACATCGGTGCGGTTCTGTCCGACTTGCACCTTGACGCGAATCCAGGGCGGCAGTCGTTGTAGATCATTTTTTGTAGCGGGTGCACTCATTGGTCGTCCGGTGAGATGCGTGAAAAACGTGGTTAACCTTAGTCATATCCGTTGTTCTGTCAATCTCCCGGCCTCGTCGAAGGCCAGGTTGACAGCACCGTCGAAACCGACCAGTGCGATCTTGGCAGCATCGAGCGCGGCAAGCAGCCGGTCGCGTTCGAGAAGAAGCGTCCGTCCGGCCTCTACCGCCAAGACCTTGGCACTGGCCTCCTGTAGTGCGTTGACTGTCCACGGCCCGATACAAGGGACGTCGAATCGCATGTCATGATTGGGTTTGGTGCGCTTTACCACCGTCACACCGCCGTGCCCGAGCTCGCCGCCGCGGCGGATCGCCTTGTCGGTACCTTCGAAAGCCTCCACTGCCAGCACCGTGCCATTTTTTACGACCACCGTCTGGCCGATATCCAAACGGCTGCTCGCCTGTGCCACGTAGCGTCCGTAGTCGATATCCGCCTGATACTTCCTTGCCGGCTTGACGCGCCCGATCACACCGGGCTGCGCCAGGTATTCCTCCAGGTACAGCGTTGCCGGCATGACCTCGACGCCGTCGCGGACGAACTCGTCGGCGATTGTCCCAAAAATTGACTCGGCGTTGCGGGTGCGCAGCGCTTTCAGGATTTTCAAGGTTCGCAGGTCCGGACGCATCCCCTTGAACAGCCGCCCGGGTTTGATCTGCCCGGCGAATACCACATGCTGCACCTGCTGCCGTTGCAGTGCCTTGATCGTCTTGTTGAGCTGGCCGACGTATACCCAGGCGACCTCATCGGCGCACTCGGCGATTGCCGGATCCGTCTCGCCATGCATTGCCACTGCCATCATGTGCCCGACGCCGCGGCGCTTGGCTTCATGGCAGAGCATCAACGGGTATTCGCCGCGGCCGGCGACGACGCCCAGACGTTCCAGAGGTTTCTCACTCATGGTTGCACTGTACCAAGGCTCAGCAGGCAAGTCAATTCGTAGGCAAAGCCCAGTGCCGGGGTTCCGTGTCGCACGGATCCGAAAATTCACTACATGCCTGTCGTCGAACTGAAGCAAACGAGCCGTGAGGCACTTCCCTGCCGCTGTCGCTTTGCGGAGCGGACCGTCTGCTCATGGCCCGACCGAACGACCCTAAGGTTGCCGTTTGGCGGTACCCGGGGCACTTGAAAACCCCGTATTATACCGGTATGGTAGACGTTTTTTCGCGTTTTGAGTACTCATCTGCAGTGCTGCTCCGGGCGTGGAAGAACGAGTCGACATTTACCGTGGGCAACCGGAGGGATCATGGGGAATCTCAAGAAGCAAAGGCGCAAGAAGATCGCCAAGCACAAGCGCCGCAAGCGCTTGAAGGCCATGCGCCACAAGAACAAATAATTTCGTGTCGCCTTTGGCTGACCGCGATATTCAGCAGACCCGCGGCTACTTGTGGCCGCGGGTCTGTTTCGTCTGCGAGGATCGCGACAACTCATCTATGTTTCTCGATGTGGATGCTGCTGCTGGCGGTAACCCTGGGCTGTGAGCAGACCCGCGACACGAATATACTGACCGAAGAGCTGCCTATATTGTCCGCTGGGAAAACACAGGCCGAGAAGTTCAGCCCGTGCCCCGGGGGTTTTATACTCAACGGCAATGGCGCCGGTGCCGGGACGATCGCCGAGGCAGCCATCCTCATTGAACAGGCGTTGGATCCGGACGAAACCGTTCGGAATCCTGTCAAGTCCGAGCATGTCGGCGAACGGCGGAATTTACGCCAATCCGCGCCGCTCGACCAACTATGAGAATCAATCCGACATTTCTCATTCTATGTGTTTTTGCATTGATTTCGGCCGTGTTCCTGCTCTCTGAGGTGCGAGGCCCGTTCAAAGGCTGGGCCACCGATGTGTACCACGCCGCCAACTACGAGGAGCCGATCCCGGCCCCCGGCCCCGAAGAAAAACCGCCGGAAGAACCGCCGCCGGACGAGCCGCCGCCCGAAACCGATCCGAACGAATCACCGCCGATGTCGGAGCTCGAGCTGCTGTACAACGACGAACATACGAAAGCCCTTGCGACCATGACACCTCCGACGCTCGGTGAGCAGTACTCCATCAAGCTTCGCAACAAGATGACCGTCGAGGGTCGCCTCTTTGAGGTTGCTGCCGGCCGCATCAAACTGCAAGTCAAATACGGCACTATGTTCATTCCCGTTGACAACGTCCACCCCACCGAGTACGTGCGCCTGTTTCCCGAGCAGGCCGCCAAGCTGATGGCCGTCAAAGTCGTCAACGAGATTCTCAAGCAGCGCGCTGCCGTAGCCTCTGTACCCGACGGTGAGCCAGACGTCACAACCGAACCGATCAGGCGCCCACCGCCGGCCACTGCCCGCGCCAAATACGACCCATCACCCGCGGCCACCCCGAAACACCTGAAGGATACCGTGAACGTGTACGGCCAGTGGCTGGAGTTTCAGAAGCGTCGTGTCGGGGTCCAGTTCGTCGATGAGATTTACGCCAAGGAATCGGGGCGCAACGTCGAGTTGTACATGGTGATGAACGAGGCCTACACCGTTCAGGATTATGATGTCCGGTTCAGCTTGGCAGACGGACTGTGGAAGGCCTGGTCTTTCCGTTGCCAGGGTGCCGGACTGATCCGCAGCATGTCCAACGCCCACATGATTTTCATCGTCGACAAGCTCAAGATCGTCGGTGGCTCATCTATCCATGACGGCGCCGATGTGTGGGTCGAGAAGTAGTCCAGTCGGCAAGCCAGTTGACCTCGATGAGGGCGAGGCGTACCGGGAGAAGTGGTTGCGTATTTCGACGAAAAGGTATTTGGAAACTCTCCCGCGACCCTCTATCACCTTACGGATCCTGCAAAAGATCTGGAAGTAGCCTGTTGCCTACGCCTTGCCGGCGATCGGCCAGCGCAGTATATTTCGAGTTGTCTGTTTGCTGCGGCGCGGCGTCGGTTTCGGCGTGGGTATCGTATCTGCGTCGATAACCGCAAATGGTTGTCACCGACTCCTGAACACACACCTGCCACAAGCCCGACAGCGTTGTCTGAAACGGCTGTGATCTTATTGAATTGGAGGATGTTATGTCACTTGCGACAATGAACAGGTGGTTCATGGACCACCCGAAGATGGGTAAGGCCTTTCTCGTAATCGTGTTTGTTTTACCACTCGTTCTGCTGTTTGGCATCGGCGGTATCGATGCCGGCTGCGGCCTCAATCAGGGAGGTGCAGTCGGTAAACTGGGCGACCGCGTCATCACCCAGGACGAGATTGAGCAGCAATTTTTCAGCTTTGACCTCTGGTACCGTGTCAACTACAACCAGGGCTTCACCACCAGCAGCCAGTCCGTTATCTCCGCGGTCTCTGATTACCTTTTTCGCCGGCTTCGGGCGCTGCGCGAGGCTGAGGCGCTCGGAATCGACGAGGTCACACCCGAGGAGTTCACCGCCTACATCACCAACCATCGAGGGCTCCAATCTCCGTCCGACCCCAACAACGCGAGTTCCCCGGGTGTCTACGACGAGAACAGGTTCAACCAATTGCGGGACTTCTTCATTTCCCAGCGTGGGTTGAAGGGCAGCGCGTTCGATGAGCTTTGGAAGCAGAACATCATCATTGATCGCATGGAAAACCGCATCACCCAGTCCGTCGCCGTGACGCTGACCGAGCTGCAACTCAACTTCCTGCGCAGCGGTAGCCAGGTCGAGGGGCAGATTCAGAGATTCAACTCCGGAGACCACCTGATTGACATCGAAGTAACGGATGAAGAAGTCGAAGCCTACTTCAACGAGAACATGGAAGAACGCTACATGACCCCGCCGCAGACCAGGCTGCAGGTCGTCGCGTTCAAAATTGCGGACTTTGCAAGGGACGCTGGTTTTACGCCTACAGAAGACGAAATGCGCGCCGCGTACGACGAGTACAAGGACGACTATTTCGCCAAACGCCAGCACCATCTTCGCCACATCCTGTTCACCGTCAACCTGCCTGACTCAGAAGAAGTCGTGAAGGAGAAGCGCGATGAGCTGACAACGCTGTTGGTGTCCATTCGCGCCCAGGAGAACTTCGAGGAAATGGCAAAACTGCACAGCGATGACTTTGAGACGAAGGACAAGGGCGGAGACCTGGGATTCATTGACGAGACGTTCCTGGAAAACGAAGTACGAAATGCCGCGCGCAAGCTCGAAGCCGGAGAGATCAGTGACGTGCTGACCACCAAACGTGGCTTCCAGGTCATTCAGAAGATCGAAGAGCGTCAGTATCTGCCTTACGAAGATTCACTCGATGAACTCATCGAAACCATGGAGCTGCGCACCCACTACGAGAAGAACAAGGAAAAGTACCAGAGCCAGGAACTGAAAGGCCGCCGTATCCTTAAGCTTGTCAAGAAAAACGCCACACCGGAGGAGAAGCAGGAAATCCGCGAGGGCCTCGAGAAGATCCTCGCCGAAGTGCGTGAGGACGCGAAATTGTTCCACCGCAACGCGCGTTTCAAGAGTGACGGTCCGAATGCCTTCAAGGGCGGCCTGCTCGACTGGTTCCCGGTCGGCTCGTTCCAGAAGAAAGTCGAGGACACCCTGGTGTCACTCAAGAACGATGAAATCAGTGACATTTTCGAATCACCCGAAGGCCTCAACATCGTGCAGAGGCTCGGCGCACGTGAATTCAAACCTTTCCGGGAAATCCGTGACGAAATCCGCCGCATCAAATCACTCGATGGCGCGAACACCGCCCGGACCCAGGCGCTCGAAGCAGCCTACACCTTTGTCGACGGCTTCCAGGATGCCACTGAAGACGAAGAAGACGGGCTTGCGATCTCAAAGGTTTTTCAACAGCATTGCAGTACACCCGGCCGTGGAAAGCTGTGCGTGAGTAGCGGCTTCTTCAGCGACGCCGCCGCCGTCATCCCCGAAGTGCCCGGTGATGGTATCGAGCTCATCGGGGTCGGCGCAAAGTGCAGCCAGGACAGGCCCTACACCAGTGTCGTGGCTAGCGACGATTACGTCTACATGGGCTGCTGGCTTGAGAGTGTGCCGACGACACCGTCGTCGCTGAAGGAGGAAACTGCCGATGGTGACGTGATGGTGCTCTCGAAGATGGGACGCCAGGCGAAAACCGACCTGCAGGCGGCCAAGGCCCTCGACGCCGCGCGCGAAGCCGCGCGTGCCGTGCATGCTGATCTCGCCGAACGCATTGCTGCAGGCGTTCCCTTCGCTGAAGCCGCTGAAGCCGCCAAAGCCGATTTCACAGAAACGACGTTTCCGCTCTCCCGTGGCCCCGATCCCGTCGGCGCGGATGACGATACGCCGACCGTCGTCAAAGACCTCGCCGAGGAATCGCCAAACGATACGCTTGCCGCGCCGAAGGACACAGCCAAGGGTGCGGTCATCGTCTATGTGGCTAAGCACTTCTACCCCGAAAACCGCAGCTTCAGTTCGAACCGGGGTATCATGATGTACCAGTACATAGACCGGAGGCAGAGTGCTGCCATCGAAGGGTTCTACGCCGACCTCGCAGAAAAATACGAACTCCTGCTCCCCGTCGGTTCCTTTCTACAGGACAATCCCGATGGGCTTACCACGTCCGGCGGCAGCGGCCGCAGCAATCGCGACGGCAGCGGCGGTTGATCTGTCTGTTGACCGCACGACGAGGATTATCCGGCTGACAGTGCCGCAGCCGGTGCGGTCTCGATCTGATCCGCCAGCACCGCCGGAATCTCTGCCGACTTCATGGCGCCGTCATCCTGCATAGTGACGCAGACGCTGACAATCGTACCGACCCCTGCCAGGATACGCGCATCCCGACCCGCCTTGTAGATGTGAAAGCGATACTCGATCGCCTTCGCCTTTTTTTCCGCTACCAACAGATCCACTTCGATTTCGTCCTCGAAGCGGATTGGCTTCCGGTAGTCGCACTCGGCGCGAACCCGCGGCCAGCCGTACTGACAGCCGTCGATCTCCGTGTGGACCGAATAGCCCAGCGAGCGGATGAAGGCGTGCTCGGTCATTTCCATGTAGCGAAAGAAATTGGAAAAATGCACAATACCCGCCATGTCGGTTTCACAAAACTCGATGCGTTTCTTGAAGATGAATTGCCAAGCCATGATTCTTTCTTCTTGTCTTGCCGTGGAACGGTCGCTCTCAGCCATTAATGTGACAGTATAGTGCTGATCTCCCAATCACGATCGAGAGAAATTGGTACTGCAAAATCGAACGGCACTAAGATAAGCGCCGATGCCCCGAATCGTTACTGGCCCGTCGTGTGTTCCAGAATATCGACGAACTCGCGGCACATGCGCGGCAGACCGAAATGTTCGAACGCTCCGCGGCGTCCCTCGGAACCCAGCTCCCGGGCTCCTTGCGGATTATCCAGCAACGTGCCCAGCGCTTCCGCCAGTGCTGCCGTGTTGTCCGGTTCACACAGTATGCCGCCGCCGGTCAATGTCAGGACCTCGGGAAACGCGGCGTGCCGCGGCTGCACCACAGGCACCCCTGCCGCCAGCGCCTCGATGACGTACAACCCGAAAGATTCACCATAGGTCGCCGGCACGGAAAGCACGGACAACGAAGCCAGAAACGCCAGTTTCTCGGCGCGATCGATGTTTGGCGATACCTTGAGATCGGCGGCGAAACCCGCGTCTGCGACCTTCTGTTTCATCCGCGCCAGAAACGGTTTCTCGGCCGGTACCAGGCTGCCGGCCACATGCAGCGTCAGTTTGGCGATGCGATTCGCCTGCTTCAGCACGAGGAACGCATCGATCAGCCGTTCGAGACCTTTGCCGGGAATAATCTGTGTCAGGTACCCGATCGTCGGTACCGCTGCCGGGCGCAGATCCAGATGCTCGAAGTCCGACAGGTCGATGCCGTTACGCACGACATTCGCTTTGGCTGCAGGAATGTTGAGCCGCCGCTGCATCGTCTCGCCGTAGTAGTCGCTGACTGCGATGAACGCTGCGATCTCCGCAACATTGGCACGCAGCGCGTCCCAGCATTTCGCATCGAACGGCGGCGGCAGGCTGTCGAGAAAAGCGTCCTCGCCCTGCAGCGTGCAGACGACGGGCACCCCGAGCGTCTGTTGTATTGGCCGGGCAAAACCGCTCAGTAGTGCGTTCGACAAGCAAACCACATCCGGCCGTTCATGCGATGACAGCCAGTCGATCAGGCGATCCAGTTCCTTGCGTTGCCGGTTGTCCCCGAGCTGTAATACTGCCAGAGCCAGCTCGCCCAGGTCCCGAGCCTTGGTCATGCCGGCATTGCGCGCCGCCAGGCTCAACAGTGCTCGGCTATCCAGCAAATGGTCGAGCCAGCGCGGCATATGGCGGCACAACGCGAATTTCTCCCGAAGATACACATTGATGCCGCCAAAGAATAACGGCACGTCGCTGTCTGCTGGGGTCTCGGTCACCAGGGGCAGATACATCGGTACAAGTGTCGCGCTGTGCCCGAGATCTGCCAGCCCCTTGATCAGTGCGTGATCGCGCAGACAGGTGCCGCAGTAGAAATTGCCCGTGCCTGCTGTTAACTGAATGATTTTCATGACACCCTGCCGATTTCTCGCGGCTTAACTAAACTGCAGCGCAAGCACAGTGAGCGGTGCACATTGGCCCGCCGTGCGGAACTTTCTCGGGAATATCTGCGAATTCCGCAATAGCGCTGAACAGCGGGTCGAAATCTTTTTGCAGGTCCCCGATCAGGCAGTCGGTCAGGTCCGCGCGTAGATCGGGATACTTCCTGATGATCGAGCCAAAGCTGAAACCCGGGCTGTAGAAGGCATAGACCAGGGCGCGCATAGCCTCGATCGCGTTACAGCTCTTCTTGCCGTACTCACAGAAACGCCAGGCTCTGACGTCGTTGTCCGTCAATGCCTGATCGATGGTTTTCGCGGCCATGACCCCCATCTGCAGCGCCAGAAACAGGCCGGAGGAAAACACCGGGTCAAGGAAGCTGAAGGCATCGCCGGCCAACACCAGACCGTCGGTAGCGCAATACTTCGAGCGATACGAAAAATCGCCGGTCACAAAATAGTCTTCGACGCGTTTACCCGGTGCCAGATGCTCGCGGATCCAGGGGTTCTTGACTATTTCGCGTTGAAAAATCTCGTTGCGGTCACGCGTGCCGTCGTACAGATAATCGCGTGATCCGACGATGCCGACGCTGACCCGATCATTCTGCAGCGGAATGTACCAGAACCAGTTCTTGCCACCGACATAGGCCACGGTAGTGGCGCCGGCATCGCGGCCGGGATCGCGCACTGCTCCTTCGTAATAGGTCCACAGCGCGATCTTTTTCAGGTTCTGGTCCATAATGCGCCAGCCCAGGCGGGTGGCGGCAAAGCTGTGCTGGCCGCTGGCATCGACCGTTATCGGTGCGTGCAAATCGAACTCGCCTTCATCGTCACTGGCGCGTACGCCGGTGACAGCACCGCTCTCGTTGCGCAACAGATCCGTGACTGTGACGCTCGTGCGTACCTCGGCGCCGCTTTCCCGAGCATGGTCCAGCAGCATGGCATCGAACTCAGATCGCTCGACCTGCCAGGTCTTGGCTGCTTCGTGCTGCATGTGGTCGACAAAATAAAACGGTGTCGATACGCGCCCGTCTTCGCGGACGAACTGGACGCTGCACTTGCTCACGAACGTCGACGCCTTCATCTTCTCCAGCATGCCAATCTCGCGCAGCGGAAAATAACAGAACGGCAGCATCGACTCCCCGACAGCGTACCGAGGAAACGATTCGCGGTCCAGCACGATTACGCGTCGGCCGCGCTGTGCCAGGCCGCAGGCCGTCGTGCTTCCAGCCGGACCGCTGCCGACGACAATTGCATCGTAGGTTTTGTTCATTCGTCGGTCGGCAGAATCTCGACGATGTCTGCCAACAGTGTGCCGTTACTGGAAATGATGTTACAGCGACCGTACAACGTGCCGCTGTCCGTGAACTGTAAGGCATTGGCGATCAACTCGTCCGGCTCCACCATGAAGTAACAGCGCGGACTGGAAAGGTGCGGCAGCGCGATCTCTGTCATGATCGACCCGAGCGGCCGATCGTCCTTGAGGATCAACTCCCGGACTGGCGCCGGAAAGGCGTCCAGATACATGCAGATGGCGCCGTATTCGACGGCGCGTTTGCTGGCATCCAGGGTCAACACGACTTGGCGCGAATAGACGTTCCCCTCGCGCACTGTATCAATCACTTTCAAGTGGATGGTGTCGTCATAGTAGCGTTCCAGTGTCCCGGTCATGTCCGTCTTGTGTACCAGTAACTGGGCATAAGGCTGTGGCATGTCGCCACCTTCGATCTGCGTGATCGAGGGCAGTGTACGGCCCGCGGTTCGGTAAAATGCAGCCAGCGGCCAAAGCGGATCGACGGTCTCAGGCATAGCGTTGATTGCGGTGTTTTTCCAGGAAAAAATCGTGAAGCAGCCAGTCAACCTGCATGAGACCGTCGCGGGTCAGACGCAATTGGGTGTCATCCGTTTCGAGCACGCCCTGTTTGGTCATGGCCATCAACTGGCCGGCGAAACGGTCGGTTATGTCGACACCGAATTTCTCCTGGAAATAGCCCAGGCGCACGACCCCGAGCTTGAACTGCAGAATCAACTCGCGGATCATCAGTTCTTCGCTCGTCGGCGTCAGAGCGCGGTAGATCGGCAACTCATTGCGTTCGAGGCGCTCGAGATAGCCGTCCATGTGATGCTCGTTCTGGTAGTGCGTGCCGTTGACATGTGAAAACGACGCGACGCCCAGCGACATCAGGTCGGCCCCCTCCCACAGCTTGTCGCGATAGACGAACTTCGTGGCCGGATCCTTGACCGCCGTCGTGGCACTGGTCACGGTGTAGCCGTTGGCTTCAAGCTCGCCGAATGCGTACTTGACCCATTCGCGTTTGGTATCCCAGTCCGCCACCGGTGCTGCAATCTCGTTGTTCTCCTTCATGCGCTGGTAGATGGTCGTGTTGTATGGGATCTCCATTTGATAAATTGTGACACTGTCGGGCGCCATGTCGATTGCTTTGGCCACGCAGGTCTGCCAGTTCTCCGGCGTTTCATTGAGCATGCCGGCAATCAGGTCGATGTTGATCTGCGGGAAATCGCAGGCCTGCGCCCATTCGTAGGCCCGATGAATCTCGACGGCACGATGGGCTCGGCCGTTGAACTCCAGAATGTCGGCATCGTAGTTTTCGACACCCAGGCTCAGCCGTGTTACACCCAGTTCCTTAATGAACTTGAGTTTCTGCTCGTTCAGCGTCCCTGGTTCGCACTCGAACGTGATCTCCTCCGCCTCGTCCCATGGCAGAACGGCCTTCATCTGTTCGGTGATCGAAGTCAATTGCTGGGTGGAGAGAAATGACGGCGTGCCGCCGCCGAAATAGATAAACGTCGGCTTGCGCCCGCCGATGAACGGTTGCTTGGCGTACAACTCCAACTCCTTGATGGCGCCGTCCACATAGGTGCGCACCTGCTTCGAGTTGACTCCTGTGTACACCCGGAAATAGCAGAAATGGCAGCGCTTGCGACAAAAAGGAATGTGCAGATAAATGCCCAGGGGGGTGTCCGGGCGGGGCGGTTGGTTCAATGCCGCCGTCGCTTCCGGCACCTGATCCGGCGTCCAGAACGAGTACGGCGGGTAGTTCGAAATGAAATAGTTTCCCGCCTTCGTCTTGTTGTCCTGCGGCGTTTCTTCGACTGTCTTGCTCATGCTCAGTCTCCCTGGTCTCTTGGTCGGAAAGCGTACACGGCACCATCGTCCGCGCCGACAATGATGTATCCGTCGACGACGGCCGGCGAACTCTGAATCGCCGCACCGATGTCGTATCCCCAACGTTCCTCGCCGGTCGCCAGCGACAGGATATGCAGCCTGCCGCTGTCGGATCCGACCACGATACTGTCATCACAAATTACCGGCGAACTGTCGACCCGGCCGCTGCATCGGAAGGTCCAGCGCGCCTTGCCGGTCTTGCGGTCGAGGCAATGCACCAACTTGTCGCGTCCGCCAAACACCACGGCAGTCTCGCTGACTGCCGGCGATGAGAAGTACGGGAACGGCCGGGACCGATAGGTCCACCCGAATTCTCCGTTTGAAATGTCAATGCTGGTAAACTCGTTGCCGTAATGCCCAACGTAGGCGATGCCGTCGCCGATCGCAGCGGACCCCGCAACGTACGCCCCGATATTGACGACATGTACCGGCTCGCCGTCAGCGCTGTCGACGATGTGGACATTGGCGTCGCAACCGCCGACGATGACACGATTTTCAGCAATCGCCGGCGTCCCGTTAATATAGCTTTCAATCGGGTAGGACCACAAGAGCTCGCCGTTTTCTGCGGAAACACAGTACAGGGTGCTGTCATACGACCCGAAAACTATGCCGTCGCCGGTCGGGTGGATCAGCCGATTGATGCCGCCTTCTATCCGGTCGTTGCATGTGTAGTGCCAGAGTTCTTTGCCGTCCTTCATGTCGAAGGCATACAACCGGGCGTCGCCCGACCCGACAAAAACCCGGCCGTTGTGAAGCAGGGGCGTCGAGGCGACACCGCCGGCCGTCTCGACCGACCAGATCTTCTCGCCCGCTGCCAGACTCACCGCGTACACGAACGTGTCGAGCGAGCCGAAACACACAACGCCGTTTGCTACCACTGGACTCGACTTGACGGCGTCACCGGTTTCGAAGCGCCAGGCCAGCTCGTACGCCGGTGCCAGGCGACTCGATGAAACACCACGAAGCTGCGGCTCTCCATGAAACATCGGCCAGCTGTCGCCGGCGCTACACGCCGTGCCGAGCAGCAGGCATGAAATTATTTTCATTGAATCTCTCATGGGGCCACGCTGCGTTACAACACCTCGAAAAGAGGATGGTGTGTCATCGGTTTGCTCCTGGTATCGAGAAATCTGTTCATTTTTCCAAGCCGCCGGTGGCTACGAATGCATTCAGCTTTTCCGGTTGTTCGGCGGCGGTCTGGCGGAAATCCGCGGTGTACATCGGCAGTACATCGTCCGCCGCGATCAGAATGTCCGGTGGCACCTGTGCTGCCAGCGCTTTGGCATCGGCCTCGCGGTCGAGATAACGCAGCAAAGTGATTTCGGATTTGACAAACTCTACGGCACCGGGGTTCTTCTGTCGCAGTTCCGTCAGCACTGCCAGGGCTGCATCGGCTTTGTCCTGCATGATGTACGCACTGGCCAGAAACATGGCGCCGTCGTTCGAATAGTGGCGTGCCAGACTCTCTCGAAACGCCGATTCGGCGCCCGCGGCGTCGCCGAACTGCAGAGCGGTGAGGCCAACGTTACGATAGTCCTGGGATGTCTTGTA
>CAUZJQ010000044.1:0-20898 GCA_963580095.1 Lentisphaeria bacterium
TAGGGTTCTTCGAACAAGCGCCTTGCCACCGTCAGGCCGGCCTGAAGGTACTTGCTCCCCTCCTCTGTGCAACCGCGGCCGTTCAGGTAGCGCCCGAGCCGGATCAGGCCTTGGGCCGAGATCGCCGCCGCGGCTTTTCGAACAGCAGATCAATACGGTCGTCGCCGGCATCGGTCAGGAAGTTGAACAATTCCGCCCACTTCGGCCGGCCGGTATCGCCATAGCCGGCAAAAACCAGGCCGACGTCGGCCTGAGCGCTGTGTTCGCAGTCGGCGCGGCGGCAGTGGTAGCAATAGACACGCCCCGGAATGACTGCAGCACTGTCGGAGGCGATCTGCCGGGCATTGGCCCGCAACTGTTCGTGCAGCTCTTCTGGGCGCATGCCGATATACCATTGCAATGGCAGCGGGGGCAGGTCGGAGACGTCGGTAACGCCCATTTCGGCGAGATGCTCGAACTACAGCGAACGCAGCAGTTCAAGAGCATTTTGTGCGCGGGTGAGTAGTGGATCCGCCGATGTCGTACTGTCGATATCGGGAGAATTTTCCATTGGGAAACCGCTATTTAGAAACAGTCTGGGCATGAACAACTGTGCCGGCAGATTGACACGGATTAGCAAGCATCTTGCCCGGGTCGATCAGCCAGTTACACGAGGTTGCTGGGAGTTGTTAAAAATACAATTATATTCTGTTCAAATCAATCCGCCGAACACACACCTTCGCGCCGCCCCAGCAGCCCATCGCCATGCGACATAAATCCAAAGCCGAGCCGAAGTCCGACCGTCCGGACCAGATTCGGGCGCAATTGTTGGCGCGCTCGTGCCGATTGCTGCTCAGTGAGATGCACTACCACGTGACGAAGTTGCGGGAAATCGTCAGCGAGTGTCTGACTAGCCGACCGAGCACATCGGCGATTGACATGGTTCTGAGCCGCACTTACGAGACGACCACGCGGCTGTGGCATCTCATTGGCGTACTGACAGAGCTCAACGGCAGCCCCGGCGACACTGAGGCTCAGCCTTCACTGGGAGCACTTTTGCGAACTGTCGTCGGCAGTGGCAATCTGACGCTGGACCTGGAACAAGGTGTCGTAAAAGAACTGGACAATGGTGATGGACGTTGGGTCTTGGTGGCGTTGCTGGTGCACGCAATCACGCGATCCGGCAGTGTTCCGACTTCATTTTCCGTGTTCGGGAAAATATCTGACGGACAGTGCCGGTTGGATGTGACGGCAGGCACCGAGACGGAGGCGTCAGGATTGGTTGATCCGGATAAGACGTCGGCGGCATTGTCCGAGATGCTCGAAGCGGTGGGCGGCACATTACTATCAGACGGCGAATGGCGCTGGGAACTGACTTTGCCGGTGACCGGCGTAGCACAAGCCGCAGCCCGTGTGACGGATCCGGCAGCGGCACGCACGGTGCTGTTGATCGAGGACGACCCGCTGCTGCGCAACGCCGTCCGGAGTTGGATGATCAAAGCAGGCTTCGAGGTTCTGGAAGCGGACAATTCGGATACAGCCATTGAGATGTTCGAGGCACATCAGCAAACAATCGATTTCGTCATGCAGGATCTGGTGTTACCCGGAGAGCGTAATGGCATAGAACTGTTGCAGGAGTTGCTGTCGCGGCGGGCGGACCTGCCGGTGATCATCGCGAGCGGCGCCATCGATGCCGGCGGTGCCGAGCAGTTGTGCGCGCTGGGTGCCAAAGCGTATCTGTCCAAGCCCTACAAAATGGAGCAGTTGATGGCGCTGCTCGATGGGATGGAATGACGATCAATCGATGCCGTATTCCTCGAGTTTCTTGCACAATGTGGTGCGAGGCACGCCGAGGATCTTGGCAGCTTTGTTCTTGTTCCCTTCGGCGTCGTCCATGGCGGCCTGGATGACGAGTTCTTCCGCCTTTGCCAACGGCATGGCAGGCAGACATTCAATGTTACCGCGAGCCGGTGTGTCGCCATTGTGAACCTCCGGAAACATCAGCTCCTCAACTGAAATCGTCCGGCCTTTAGCCAGCAGGCAACCACGTTCCACGACATTGCGGAGTTCGCGCACGTTTCCGGGCCAAGAATAGTTATTTATCGCCGCTGCTGCGGTCTTTGAAAAACCTCTAATTTTCTTGCCGAACTTACGGGAGTAAATGTCGATGAAGTGTTTGGATATAGCGTCAATATCTTCCATCCGTTCGCGCAATGGCGGCAGTTCCAGCGGTATGACATTGAGCCGATAGTACAGGTCGAGGCGGAACTGATTACTTGCGATCAGTTCCTCGACCTGCTGGTTGGTGGCCGCGATAATCGCGACATCGACGGTAATGTCTGAAGTGCCGCCGATGCGGCGGAAACGCTGTTCTTCGATAACCTTGAGCAACTTCGACTGCAGGGTGATGTCCATGTCACCGATTTCGTCAAGAAAAAGCGTGCCGCCATCGGCCAGCTCGAACAAGCCGACGCGATCCTCCTTGGCATCCGTGAAAGCGCCTTTGCGGTGACCGAAAAGTTCGCTTTCGATCAGCGTCGGCGGCAGTGCCGAGCAGTTGACCTCGACGAATGGCCGATCGCGTCGGAGCCCCATTTTATGAATAGTCCGAGCGAAAAGCCCTTTGCCCGTGCCAGTCTCGCCCTTGATGAACAGGCAGGAGAAATCATTCTCTGCGACTCGCCGGGTCATTTCGATGGTCCGGTTGAACCCGGGCGAACTTCCGATGACCTCCTGTATTGCCGCTGTATCCGAATCCCGCTTCGACAATTCAGTGAGGACAGAAGCCTTGCGGACCGCTTGCAGGTGTTCCAGGGTTTTCAGCATCTCTACTTTCTCGACCGGCTTGGTGAGAAAATCGTATGCGCCTTTCTTGAGGCATTCGACCGCGAGCGGGATGTCGCCGTATGCGGTCATCACAATGATCTGTGTGTCGGGATAAGCCTGACCCCATTCCTCCAGCAGCACTTGGCCGTCGACATCCGGCAGCATGAGGTCAAGAAAAATGACATTGAAGATCCGGTCTGACACTGCGCGACGACCGGACTCGCCATTTTCGACAACGAAAACGTCATGGCCTTCCGCCTTCAGTATATCGCGAACCGCGGTGCCCACCAGAAGGTTGTCCTCGACGATCAGCAGATTCAACTTGCCCATTACCATTCTCCGGAAACAGATTCGATTGTGACTGAAACACCACTGCTGCCCGACTGGATGGCCAGGTCGGCGACAAGCGCCTTACACAGCCTGGCGATGATCGCCAGACCGATGCCGTCGTGGCGGCTGCGGCTGGTAAAAAACGGTAGGGGCGGCGCCAGTGGAATTTCGGCAGGGATTTCTAACCCCGAATTTGTGACGATGATTTTCGCGCCTGCGGCCTGAGCCCAGGTCAATTCAACTTCGCCGGCGGCGCCAGCGGCCTCACCAGCGTTGAGCAACAGCTCGCGCAGGATGATCAGCAACCAGTTGCCGTGCTCGAGCATATGATCGGTATCGGTGTCGAGAAAGTTCAGGTGCAGGACGGTATCAGGAAATTGTTCGCGAAATTCGCCGCGCACCCTGCTCACAACTTCGCCGATACATCTGCACCCGGGCGGCGGCAAGCGGTCGAACAATAGATCGGCACGGTCTGTAAACATCTGCAGACTATTTAGTTCAGCGATCATCAGCGGTGTCATCTCGGTGACCTGCGGGTACGTACTGCCTACCTGATCAGCGATCCGTTCCACGGCCATTTTCATGCCTGCGCATAGATTCCGCAAGCGGTGGCGGACAACGGAGTTCATCTGGAACGTGGTGTGCCCGTCCAAGGGATAATTCTCGATGTTAGGGTCGTACGGCTTCATTCCGTGGCGGCTACGCTGCAGGGGGTTGGGCGAGATGACTGGCCAGGCCGGCCCAAACGTCCAGTTCCGGTTGCAACCTGTTCCGATTTCAAGGCATCAAGGTAGCGGCAATTCAAAGATATTGCAAAGCTGTCTGCGCCGCCGCAACCTCTAAAGTCATGCCCTGCATTGAGTCAAATCAGGGTGAGTCGAATCAGGACAGTCCGTTAATTCTTCTTTTGCGACATATATACATTTTACTGACAACTTTCTCAAACAATCCATTGATATCGTCCCAAACATGGGTGCTGAGATGCAATGGCGCGGGAGTGTAATCATTTTATGGGCTCGGTTCCGGCGGAAGAGTTGACCATCACAGCCCGTCAGCCTTGGGCGTGGCGTGGATTTCAGGGACGCATTGCCAACCATACCCGAGTGCGCTGCGTATGCGTCTGATATAAAAACGATATTTTATGAGCGCCACAATTGAAAGCGATAACTGTCACGTTGTGAGCAAGCCAACCGCACTGGATCCGCAGGGCCACTATCTGCTTCCCTGTTTGGGCCTTTGTAAAGCTTGTTGACAGCGATCGGTCAAGAAAATTAAATTATTTTTCGCAGGGTTATTAATAATAAAATATCATATAACTATTTTATTATTAATTATTTATGTTATCTTAAACAGACCATTTATCGGACAGATATGAGATTTTTTCTGGGATTCCCAGATGGTGGAACAGTTTTTGCGTAATTCTATAACTTCGCAATTAATGCGATCCCAACCTACCTTACTTTCAACCCAACTGTCATACCGGTGGCGCAAGCAGTTTAGCGCTCCAGCTGATTCTCAAGAGGTGATATTTTGGCTGTGAAATTGACCCAGACCCAGTCGACCGCCCAGATTATACGTCAAGACCAGACGATGACGCATCAGCAGATCAAGGCCCTTGAACTGCTGTTCGCACCGGTGCTGGAACTGCATAAAATTGTCAACGAGGAACTGGAAAAAAACCCGATTCTGGAAAGTGAACCCGACGAGGCAGAGCCCGTGGAGGTGCCGGATAATGACGAATGGCTCGATCGGGTCATTCAGCTTGATGAGGAGAACCGCTTTATTGGTACCGGGAACCTTCGACCGGTATCACCGGAAGAGGAAGAACGCCGGCAGCACTACCTGGAGTCAATCACGGTTGAGCAATCGCTGCAGGAGTCACTGCTTCAACAACTTGGATTTCTGGATCTGGATCCGCAGCTACAGGACTGCTGCGAATTTATCATCTCCGGACTGAACGATGGTGGCTTTCTGAGTGTGCATCCGGCCGACCTGGCAATGGCCGCGGGCGAGCCGATGTCGATTGTGAATCAGGCTCTGGCAGTGGTTCAGGGTCTGGAGCCTGTGGGGGTCGGCGCACGAGATCTTCGTGAGCGTCTGCTGATCCAGCTCAGCCGACAAGGCAAGGAGCAGTCACTCGCATATATCGCGGTTCGCGACCACATCGACGACATCGCCGCCAACCACCTACCGGCGATCGCGCGTAAAATGCGTGTCACAATCGGTCATCTGAAAGAGATCCTCGAGCAAATCCAAGCCCTGAACCCGCGGCTCGAGCCGGGTCATGTACAGCCCAGTGAGTATGTCACAGAAGAAGTGCGGGTGTTCGAAGGTGAAAACGGGTTGCAGGTACAGATGAATAATGACAATCTTCCCAACTTATTCATCAGCAATCAGTACCGTCAGCTCCTGAACGATCCGAACACGCCAAAGGATGTCAAGGACTATGTCAAGGAAAAGATCCGCGCCGGCGTTTTCATGATCAACAGCATCATCCAGCGCCAGACGACAATTCGCAAGATTGTAATGGCGATCGTGTCGGTGCAAGAAGACTTTTTCAAGTACGGCATGGACCACTTGAAACCGCTCATCATGGCGCAGGTCGCGAAGCAGGTCGGGGTGCACGAGACGACGGTCAGCCGTGCTGTCGCTGGCAAATACCTCCGCTGCAAATACGGGTTGCTGTCGCTGCGGCAGTTCTTTTCGACCGGTTACCAGGCGAACGATGGACGCCTGGTGTCGAATACTGTCGTCAAGCAGACGATACGTCAACTGATCGATGAAGAAGACGCTACAAAGCCTCTGTCTGACAGCCAGATTGCCAAAATGCTCAATGAACAGGGGTACACGGTCGTACGACGTACAGTCGCCAAATACCGTGAAAACATGGGCATCCTCGCCTCCAACCTCAGGCGCCAATACTAGACAATAGATACGACCTTCAGCGCTACAGCTGTTGTTTGAGGTGCATCTGCAGGGCATGCCGACAGGGCTTTCCCCCCTTCTGGTCGAGGGCTTGGGGCCATGTCAGGAAGCGCACCGGCACCTTGAATCTTGGCAGGACAGCCGCCAGTTCAGCAGCCAATACCCCGGCCTCGAGACGATAGCCCGGCAGCATCCGGACAAACGCAGCCGGCCGATGGTCGAACTCTTCATCGGGTACCGCTAATACAACGGCCTCAGCCACTCCTTCCGACTCGCACAGACGCGCTTCGATCTCTTCGGGCTGAACGTTTTCGCCACCAGAGATGAACATGTTGTCGACGCGACCGTGTACAACGAGTCGCAGTTGGTCGTCGAGTTCACCACGGTCTCCCGTAGCGAACCAACCGTCACGATCAACCGCCGCACGGACTCCGTCTGTAACCAGATACCCGTCGAACAAGGTTGGACCGCGTACTATAATCTCGCCGTCATCTGTGATCTTGATTTCCCGATACGGCAGCACCTTCCCGCAGGTATGAAGATCGTCTGGGCCGGCCGCGGGAGAGGTGGCGGTGATCTGCGACGCCATTTCGGTACTGCCATAAGTGGTGTGCACAGGTAGCCCGGCCTCGAGCGCTTCCGTCGCGAGTGCGGCGGACAATGGGGCACCGCCAACCAATACGGCACGCAAGTGGTCGCCCAACAGTTGCTGCTCGAGCAAGCGGACCAACTGCGTAGGTACCACAGACACGTGTGTTGCCCGGACCTGAGACACGGACTCTGCGATCGGTCGATCGGTGGGTGCCAGGGCGACCGCCGCACCGCTCAAGAGACAGCGAAACAGAATTGCGAGGCCACCGACGTGGTAAAGCGGCAACGCCAGCAGCCATCTGTCGCCAGGCACCAACGGCAGATTGGTGTTGGCGCCGCGGGCGCTGCAGCAATGGCTTTCGAGCCGGTGCACGGCGGCTTTCGGGGTGGCACTCGATGTACCGGAAGTGAAGACGACTGTGGCGATCGCAGACGGTTCCCAGGACGGCGCGTGAGAGACTGTTGCAGTTGCATTCAGCTCCTCGAAGGTGACAGCGGGCAGATCAAGCACCGCAAGCATTGCATCGTCGGCAACGATCAATGCTGCATCAACGTGCTGGATAGCAGCCCGCAGACTGGCGACTGGCCAGCGAGTGTTGAGCGGACAGATTACGATGCGTTGCCGTAAGGCAGCGACGATCAAGGCCAGGTACTGGACCGAATTCGCCGCGGCCACCACCAGGCACTGGCCGGCGACAACATGTCTCACGGCGAGAGCCGCGGCATATCGTTGCACAAGAACGTCGAAGTCGGCGAAGGTGTATTCCCAGCCGTCCTGGCAGACGGCGATGGCATCGGGCTGACGTTGTGCCAGTTTGTACAACGGGCACAGCATCGATTCAGGGGCTGCGTTCTCCGCATGGAATCGGTTCGATGGCATCCGAGATTTTGTCATATGCCGGGCACCCGGACTATCAGCGAGTATCAACCTTGCTTGTCGCCGCCAGTAATTTTGTTCCACATCCACATCACCGGATCATAATACCGATCGGCGACCCGCGCCTTCAGAGGAATGATGCCGTTATCTATGATGTTAATGTATTCCGGGCAGACCTCAGTGGAGCACCCGGTGATATTGCACATGCCGGAGCCGAACCCCTTTCTGATCTCTGGGATACGACCGGCTAACGAAACAGCTCGGACAACGACTCGCCGCGCTGCGTGCGCCAGATCGCTTCGCCGTAAAGGTCTGCCAGACTCAACACGTGAATGCGGTCGGTTGAATATTCCCGGGGGATCGAGTCCGTCACAATCATCTCCTCGATTTCGCCGAGGAGTTTCTCTGACGCCTGCTCACCGTCCTTGTCGCTTAAAACGGCGTGGGTACAAGCCGCATACACTGCGGTCGCACCATGTTTTTTCAATGCCCTGGCGCCTTCGCAGATCGTGCCGCCTGTGTCGATCATATCGTCGAACATCAGACAGATTCGGCCGACCACATCACCAATGACGTAGCCGACCGTCGCTTGGTTCACCCGCTTGCGACGCTTGTTGATGATGGCGATCTGCGTGCTCAGTCGACGGGCCAAAGACTCGACAATCTTGGTTGCGCCCGTATCCGGCGCGACAACGACCAAATCCTTGGCGATGTGTGGCACCTGCTCGTTGATATATCGTGCGATATGTGGCACCGCCTCGAGGTTGTCGACCGGGATATCATAGAAACCCTGGATTTGGCCGGCGTGCAAATCGTTGGTGATAATGCGGTTGGCACCGGACATTTCGGTCAACGACGCGAACAGTTTGGCGGAGATCGGGACGCGCGGTCGATCCTTGCGATCCTTGCGGGTATAGGGGATGTAGGGCAGGACGTTCACGACTTCGTTGGCGCTGGCACGCTTGAGTGCATCGTTCATCAGGAACAGTTGCATGTAACCGTCATTGGGATTGACGAAACTGTGGAGCAGATAAACGTTGCTCTTGCGCACGTTGATCGGAATGAACGCGTCGAAGCTCTGGTCCGCGAACTCCGTGAATTCGCATCTTTGAAAATCGACGTCACCGCCGCGGTTGCGGATGAAATCTACGACTTTCTCTGCAAACGGATAGATCTGATCGCTGGCGATTATGACGAATTCCATGGCGCCGTTCACAGGGTATGTCGCGGAGTCTGTGTTGGTACAGAAACAGTCCCTAATATAAAAGGGATGGTGGGGATTCAAATGACGTAGGTGACGGAATTTTACAGCTAAGGGAAATAATCTGCAAACGGATCGCTATCGTCCGGCTCGTCTTGCCAATGCGGTTCGAGAGCGGCTTCCACTTTCGCCATATCCGCCTGCACGATCCACTCGCCATCAACGCGAACGCAGGGGCACAGAGTGCCCGGCATCTGGCACCTGGCGAAACACTGCTGAAACGTGATCGTCAACTGTCTACGTTTTTCGTCCGGCAACCGCCGGAGACGCCGAATCATCTCACGCGACCCCAGCGGACCGCACTCCGGCCCCGTACAGATCTGAATCGTGGTCGCCATCCCACACCATACGGCGAATGCCAATAATATGCAATCCGGTTGAGCTGCTGTTTCTTTCCATAACTCTCATATTCCCAGTGCTTTTCAATGCCCTTGTCTTATAAAAAGAAGCCAAGTCTGGAATGGAATCTACAGTCTTAAATAATCATCGAAAATGGATCCGACAATTTCTTAACTTACGTATGTTAAAGTGGTTTTAGAAGCTTTGGGCTGTATGACGTTGCCCGTCTTGGATAGCTTTGCGATTTCAGGTGTAAAGACCGATAGCTTGGCGGAAGGCCGCGAAAATTTCGGCGTATTTGTCGTCGGAATCCGGATCAAAAACCCGGTCGATCCGGACAAGCGCCGTGATCGCCTGCTGTACTGACCATCCGGTTACACCGCTCGCAGCCAGAACCGCACTGCCGAAGGCAGCTTCCGGACAAACTGAGCGGTGGTAGCGGCGCCGGGTGACATCGGCACGGAGTTGGGTCCAGACGTCACTCCGACTGGCTCCGCCCGTGGTGTATACGTCGTTGCCGGCGTGGCCCGATACGCGTTCCAATGTCTCAAAGGCAAGTCGCTCCAACAACGCGGTCCCCTGCAGACAGGCCGCATAGCGCAGTATCGCATCACCATCAGGGACACCCACTGCCGATGCGTCTGGCGCGAGAAAAGGGAATCGTTCGCCACGACGCGCCAGCGGATAGGCAATGGCTTCGCACGGCAACAGTCCCGCAGCAGCAGCATCCATCGCCTGCAGATCAGCGCTGGGAAACCATCGCGTGATCCACTCTGCCCCGACGTTGCTCGCAGCACCGGGCAGCCACAGCCCGCCCGGCAGTTTATGTGAGTAAATGAGCCCATCGGGATCCTTTGTCGGGCTGGAGCTGACCGTCTTGAAAATAAGCGTCGTGCCAAGGCTGCTGTTCAGGTCGCCCAGCTGCCGAATCCCCGAGGCCAGACAACCAGCGATGCCATCCGAGGCACCGGCGATCACCGGCAACGAGGAGGGCAGCCCGGTCGCAGCAGCAGCTGCCGCCGTAACCTCGCCGATCTTTTCACCGGGTGCCCGGACAGCGGGAAGTCGTTCATACACCCCCGAAAGTTCCTTGATCCAGTCCGGCCATGCTTCCTGGAGCAAATCGTAACCTGTTTTCAACGCGTTGCTGTAATCTGAAACTCCCAGGCACTCCGACAGCCGGCCGGCAACAAAGTCAGCCTGATGCGCGATATATCGGGCCACCCGAAAACGGTCTGGCTCATTGCAGCGCAGCCATTCGATTTTGGCAAGTGCGAACGATGCGTTGAAGCGATAGCCGAGACGTTCACAGAAATCAGCGGCGAGCTCATTCAGTCGCGCCGCCTCGACAGTACTGCGGGCATCGTTGTACATCAGCCCCGGTGCCACGGGTGCACCGGCCGCGTCGAGTAGCACAATCGTCCCGGAGGTACCATCGACGGCAACGGCTGCGAGCCGCTGGAGATCGACGTCGCAGCGGCTCAACTCTGCAACCAATCCGCGGCAGGCCTGGCAGGCGACGGCCCACCAAGATTCCGGGTCCTGTTCATGCCTGCCGTCAACCGGTGCCGAGGGTGGAAACGCCACGCTGTGCGCCGCGACTACAGATCCCGAAGCATCGACGGCCAGCACCCGTACACCGCCCGTTCCCAGGTCGATACCGACAAAAACGTCCTTATCCACAGCTACCGTCCGACCCGCTGTTGTCCAGTTCCACCTCGACGTTATAGGTCGGCTGATCGCGATAATAGATCTTTACCAGGATATCCGACATCACGCCGAAGATAATGAACTCGACACCGACTATGATCAACAACACCGCAAGCAGCAGCAGCGGCCGCCCGGCAATCGCCGTACCCATCAGTTTGATGATCGACAGATACAGACCGCAAAGTAAACCCAACCCAGTGGTGATCATCCCCAAGCTGCCAAACAAATGGATAGGCCGCGCCGAATAGTTCATCCAGAACGACACAATGACCATGTCGAGGAAGCCCTTGAGCACACGGAAAACATTGTACTTCGTCTGGCCATGGCGGCGTTCATGGTGAGTCACCGGCAGCTCGGCAATGCGGAAACCGCGCCATTGCAGCAGCGCCGGGATGAAGCGGTGCATTTCGCCATAAAGATCCAATCCTTTGAGACACTCGGACCGGTATGCCTTCAGCGTGCAGCCGGAATCATGAATTGTATCGTGGATCAGGACCTTGCGAAGCAGATTGGCACCCCGGGAGATCACGCGCTTCGAGAACGGGTCCTTACGATCACGGCGCCAGCCGGACACGACATCGAAGCCTTCATCCAGCTTCTCAAGCAGCTTCGGAATATCCGCCGGATCATTTTGCAAATCTGCATCCATTGGCACAATGACCCGGCCTCTGGCAGCCTTGAATCCGGCGTCGAGTGCCGCGGTCTGTCCGAAATTGCGGCGGAATTTGATGACACGCAGTTGTGGATCCGAGCAACTGCGAAGGCGCTCGAATGTCTCGTCCGTGCTGCCATCGTCGACAAAGATGATTTCGTAGGCGCGACCCTCGAGAGTCTCACGCAAAGCCTCAATCAAAGGCACCACGTTGTCCTGCTCATTGTACGCCGGCACCACAATACTGATTTGGAGTTCGTTCTCTGCAGTCGGCATAATTACTATTCCTTGGTCAGTTGCGTCTTCGCGGATTTCAGATAGCGCTCAACAGAACCGTATGTCGGGTTCAGTTGCAGCGCCGTTTCGAGGGAGTTTACAGCCTCGGCATATTGCTTGTTCCGAAGAAAAACCCGCCCCAGCATGAAATGCGCCTCGAACCCCTTTGGATTCACTTTGATTGCCTGTACAAACGCAGGCTCAGCTTCTTCGTACTGTGCCAGGTTGAAATGGGACACACCGAGCATGTAAGCTGCGCCAGCGGTGAGTTCGCGAACTTTGTTACCCAGATTCGCCTCGATCGCTTTTTCGAACTGCGGGATTGCCTCCGCGTAGTTGCGGTCAACCATGTACAGTTCGCCAAGGCGGTATCTGCCGCGGGCATGCTCCCTATCCTCGAGCGACCGCTCAATGTACTCGTATGCCAGCGCCTTTTTCTCCTTCGCCTCCTGGCGCATGGCCGTTCGGCCATCATCGGTCAGCCCGGAATCGGCTGCCTGAGCCGACTGCATCAGCGCTTGGGACTGTCGCAAATAAACATCGCCGAGGGCGCTCAGGTTGGTGTGGATCGGATTCGTTTCCACACCGTGTTTCCAGAACGCTTGATCGCTTACATAGTGATGATTCAGACCCCAGGAAACGTTGGCAAACACGGCAACCACAACCACACCGATCATGCAACCCACAGCCATCGCATACGTCGGCAACCAGGTCCGCAGAGCCGTGGCTACGATCGCGGTGACGAGGCCAATGACTGCAACCGACGGGATGTACTGAAAATGATCCGCGACAAAGGAATGACCGAGATACCCGAACTGGAAAAAACTCAGGCTCGGGCCATGGGTCATGCCAAAAAACATCAAGGCAATGAAAACTGCGTGACCTATACGGTGCCGGAATTGCCAGGTCAAGTACAACACCAGGCCATAGGCGAGCGGTGGAAGATACTGCCAGGCCTGTGTCGGATCAATCTGCCATTTCGGATAGATCGGCGTAGTCTGAAACGGCCAAAGCAACGATCCGATGTAAAACCACAGCGCACGACCAGCGATCATGCAGGAATCGAGGAACGACAGTCCGTAGTCGTGGCCTTCGGTATTCCGTGATTCCAGCCACATCGTAATTTTCACAAAACTGACTCCGATCGCCAACATCGGGATCAGTCCGATCAACTCGCGCCGGTAGCTTTTCTGCTTCGCTTTCCACCATATCCACAGGAGCAGCACGAAGGGCAGCGTAGCAACCAGCGTCTTGCTGAGCATGCCGCACGAGAAAAAGAATAAGGCCAGGAGATACCGCTGTATGCCATTACGCCGTGAGTAGTTCATCCACGCCAAAATCGCCAGCAGGTAAAACATACAGGACAGCACGTTCTTGCGCTCAGTGATCCAGGCGACGGATTCTACGTTGATGGGGTGCACCGCAAACAGCAGTCCGGCAAATAACGCGCCCGGCACTTTCAAGCGCTGCAGCAGCGTCCATACGAGGATCGCGTTCAGCGCGTGAATCGCTACATTGACCAGGTGGTAGCTCACGGTGGAGTCGGTTCCGGAGATCTTGTAGTCAAGCCATAAAGTTGAGTAGGTAATCGGATAAAACTGCATCTCGTAAGCTTTCGGGTCGAACCAGATCGGCCACAATCCATCTGCCCGCTTGAGCATCTCGTTGTCAACGACATACTTCATGTCATCCCAAAAAAAGCCACCATTCATGGATGGCCAATACACCAGGAACGTCAGAAAATAAATCAGTACGCACCCGCCGATCCAAAAAATGACAGGCGGCAACAACGGCCGGGTCGATGCTTCAGCGTAGTTTGCATCGGCACCATCCGTCTGTGCAACAACTCCCCGATCAGTGTCCGCCTCAAGTTTCGACTTCGGCGGCTGGTTTCGTGTTCGTTCCAGCGTTTCGCGCTCATTCGTTGTGAGGCCGTCAATTCCCACTCTGCTAACTTTGTCGAGAATGGGATCGATATCGGGGTCGACTGGTTCCGGCGGAAGGGGCGGGGCAGGCTTCCTATGCTTTTGCTGTCGTTTTTTCGCCATCGATGCAAGCGCCTGGGTATCGGGTTACGCCGGAAGGACCCAAAAACTGTACCTTGTCGCTAATAGCTGTCAAGCATCGGACAGCTTTCCCAAGCACGCCATCCCGCTGCCCCGAAATACAGGATAAAATCTCTTAACTACTTAATAGTAAAGCATTTTTATAAGCCCTTGGCTAATAAAACCCGTTGGTTTTTTGGTGCTTTGCAATCTGAGTGACGGGGGCAAGGTTAAATGATGATGCAAAGGATTCTTGTCATTCAAGCTGCCGGGCTGGGGCATAACCTGGTGCAGACACTAAAGCCGGACATGCAGATCGCCGGCTTGGAACTGCAACCGTTGCAGCCTGTGTTTCCGGCTGTCACGTGTACCGCGCAGGCGACCTTTCGCACGGCAACAACGCCCGACCAGCACGGGATGGTCGGCAACGGATTCTTCGATCGAACGTACCATAAAGCGCTGTTCTGGGAGCAGTCCTCGTCGTTGTACGACGGCCGCCGCATCTGGGATTCGTTCCGACAACGCGGCGGTACCGT
This sequence comes from Lentisphaeria bacterium, assembly GCA_963580095.1. Lineage (GTDB taxonomy): Bacteria > Verrucomicrobiota > Lentisphaeria > JABSQK01 > CAJWLW01 > CAJWLW01. The sequence continues at coordinate 14,348 of CAUZJQ010000044.1, forward strand.
CGGCCAGATGTTCTGGCAGCAAAGCCTCGGACAAGACAGCGATCTGATCCTGTCGCCGGCACCAATTCACAAGCATGGTGGCGGGATGATTCAGGACTGTTTCTCGAAACCCGCAGAGCTGTACCCGACGCTGGCTTCGAAGATCGGCAAGTTCGGCCTGCAGAACTATTGGGGTCCTCTGGCTTCGGCACGGTCGACGCAGTGGATCACCGCGGCGACGTGTGAGGTGATGGCCGGCGAATTTGCGCCTGATCTGTTACTGGCCTACCTGCCCCACCTGGACTACGGGCTGCAGAAAACCGGCCCGTCAGCCGCAGCGACAGCCAAGGAATTCGGGGTCCTGCAAACCTGCCTGGAAACAATTGCTGCGGCCGCAACGGAAAACGACTATGCGGTTCTGCTGTTCAGCGACTACGCCATTGCCGATGTTTCGCGCCCGGTTTTTCCCAATCAACTACTGCTCGACAACGACCTGGCACACGTACGTCACGTCAACGGCATGCACTACCTGGACCTGCACACGAGCGGTGCGTTCGTCGTGGTCGACCATCAGGTGGCGCATGTCATCTGCGACAGCCCGGCAACGACTGCGGCGGCACGGGAGCTGTTGGCGGCGCAACCGGGTATCGATCTGGTGCTAGATCGCGGTGCTCAGGCGGCACACAATATTGATCACGCCCGGGCCGGCGAACTGGTCCTAGTGGCGGCGCCTGATGCTTGGTTCGCCTACCCGTGGTGGCGCGAGAAGCGTCAGGCGCCGGACTACGCAACGCACGTCGACATTCATAACAAGCCTGGCTACGACCCCTGTGAACTTTTCTTCGGGCCATTTCTGGGAACTTCACAGAATCACGCTCGCATCCGTGGCTCACACGGACGTATTGACAGCAACGCCGTTTACGGGACCAACATCGAGTTGCGGTCGAAGGAGCTGGGGACGCTGGTGGATCTGGCTGCCGCGCTGGGTGAAGTACTGGACGCTTAGCGGCCGGTGATCCAGTCGGACTCGTACCATGAGATGGCGAACATGGCACGGACACTGTCTCCGCGCGTGCGCTGGACGAAGCCTTCGAGTTCCTTGAAGGCCCATAGCAAGGTGTGGTAAGCTTCGCCTTCGGCCACTTCGATGAGACCGCCGCGTTTTTCGAGGTGGGCGATCTCCAGCAGATAAGCGACGCGTTGCAGCACCAGCAGGAAAAGCAGATACACCGACGATATCTTGCCGATCTCGTACAGGAAGCTGGCGTATCGCAGATCGACGAAATCATCGTTGTGTTCCACTACAACGATTTTGCGGATATCACTGATGAATTTGAAGATTGACGGCGGGTGGACAATGACGCGGTTAGCCTCGGCATCGTAGCGCGTCTGCCAGGTCGGAATTTCGCCGTCTTCGAATTCAACGGAGAATGCGACCCCGACCTTCTGGGTGATATGCGGCCGGATGAACAGCGTCTCAAGCGCCGCGCCGATCTTGTCGACGTTCGTGCGCGAAGTGAGTGTTTCCAGTTTCTTCGCAATGGCAGCGCAGTCTTTTTCGCCGCCGAGGTAGTCGATGGAGAGCTTTTCGAACTGTTTCCAGCAGGAGGTTAACGTGCGTTTTGCCATGCTTGTCTGATCGAGGAACTGAAATGATTTTCTAGAGGCGGGCGAAACTGGTAACGTTGTCTTTCACGCTCCCCGTTAGGGAACTAATAGCACGTCGAACCGGTTTTTCAATTCGGCCGCCAGCGACGGCAATACGAAACCACGCACGCGGGTGTAGAGGCAGTTGCGCAACGCTTCGTACTCGAGCAACCCCTTCGGGAGTCATCCCTGCTTCGAAATCTCCCGAAGCTATCTGGATTTCCAAGTCCGCAAGGCCGAACCAGCACCGGATGATTCTGGATGTGACGAGAATTTCACTGTTCACACGCATAGGTCCGATTAATCGGGCACCGAAACAGCACCCCCCGGCATATACTGACGTCGTCGTCATCGAACTGGGAACACATCTTTTTGGTCTCGGGTTAGCCGGGATGATCTTGAAAATATCTTCGTAGCTTTCGCCGGACAATGGTCACGGGGCCATCGGCGATTGTAAAGACCACACTGTTTTGGTGTCACTCAGCGGACAGATAACGTTCCAGAAATTTCCGCGCTATCGGTGCAGCATCGCGACCACCGGAGTTGTTCACCGGACGATTCGGCAACATGACGGAGATGGCGTATCGCGGTGAGTCGAATGGCGCGAAGCAGACAAACCAAGCGTTGACGCGCCGGTCACTGCGCGGCCCGGTCTGGGCCGATCCCGTTTTGCCGCCAATTTCGAAAATCGCCATGCGCGCCGTTGGTGCCGTGGCGTGCTCACCGCTAACGACCCGGCGCATCCCCTCACGTACCGTCGCCAGATGTTCATCCTTTACCGGCAACCGCCCGCGCAGCCGTGGCTCGGTCTGTGACAGGTATCGGCCTTTTCTCATGATGCCTTTGACGAGATACGGTTCATAGACCTTGCCGCCGTTTCCGATCGCGGCCGTGAAGACGGCGGCCTGCAGCGGGCTGAGCGTGATGTAGCCCTGGCCGATCGCGATAGCAGCGGTGTCATAAAGCACCCACGGCTCACCGGTTTCCTGGTGTTTCCGGGCGCGGTCCGGCAGCCGCCCTGCGTACCAGCGGGAACGCAGCTCGATGCCGGTCTGTTGTCCGATGCCGGCCGCCTCGAACATGGGGCGCAACCGGTCAAGGCCGCAGCTCAGGCCGACGTCGATGAAATAGGTGTTGCAAGACCGTTCGATGGCATCGACTATGCCAAGGTGCCCATGCCCGGATCGGTTGGCGCACTTGACATAGGTCCCGTCGTCGAAGCGGTAGCCGCCACCGCAGTGGACGGTATCGTTCGCAGTCATCGCTTCATTTTCAAGTGCGGACAATGCAACAAGCGTCTTGATGATAGAACCGGGAACAAAATCGGCAGTGATCGTACGGTCACGCAGCGGCCGGTCCTGATGTTTGCCCAGTTCATTGAACTGTTGGCGCACGGCGTTAAGGTCGTAAGTCGGCGCCGAAGCCATGGCGAGCACGGCACCGGTCTGACAGTCGAGCATGACCATAGCGCCTTTGCTGTCGCCAAGCAACGATTGCGCGATGCGCTGGGCCCGCATGTCGATCGACAGCACAACGTCGTCGCCGGCAATCGCAGGTTGTGCTTCAATGGCATCCGCATAGAAGTAGCCGACACTGTCGACCCGCACTTCACGGTGGCCGCCCTGCCCTTTGAGTATGTCGTCGAAGCGCCGTTCGATGCCCATGCTGCCAGTCAACTCCGGCAGATAGTAAGCAAATTCCTCCAGATCTTTTTTTTCCGGATATCGCACACCGACGAAACCGGTCAGGTGTGCGCCAATCTCACCCTGCGTATAGCGTCTGGTCAGGTTCGTGTTGATCTCGAGCCCGGGAATTCGCGGCATCAGTTCCATCAGCTGCGCCAGATTGTTTTCCTCGAGATCCTCAAAGGCACGATACGGCAGGGCCGGTGACACACGCAGATGGCGATTGATCTTCTCCGGGGTCGCATCGTGCGGGCGGCCAACAAGTTTGCCGACCAGGTCAATGCGGCTGAGAATGAATTCGATCGTGCGATCCCGGCTGCTCTGGTATGGCAGCCACATGAAATCGGGGTGAACGACTATCTCACCGCGGCCGAGGTCAAATTCGATGCCGCGGACGTCCTGCAGTTCATTGCGTATCTCGAGCACCCGTTGCCGAGGCAGGTCGCCGGCCATGATGATATGGGTATCTTTCGCCCGCAGCATGTCCGCAATATCGCTGCGCTGATAGTCGTGATCGGTGCCGGCAAGTCGGGCAATCCGGTCAAGCTGCTGAGCCACATGCGCAATGGTCCGGCGCATCCGGGTGAAATGCGGCCGGCGCATCTCGTGCGGATGAAAGTAGACGTCGTACGACGGTACGTTCTGGGTCAGTGCAACGCCATTGCAATCGAGGATATGACCACGCGAGGGTGCTGTGCGTATGCGTCGCAAACTTTGCTTTGAGATCGCTTCGCGATGGTCGTCGCCCTGGCGCAATTGTTCATACCACAGTCTGAGAACCAGCAGGCTGCAGACGATGAGGCCGCATGCAACCAGAACACCGAGGCGTCCGCTTACGCCCTGTAGCAGCCGGTCGAGCTTCATCGCCTGATGTGGTCGTGGTAGAGTTTGCGTAGCGTCTGCAGACTTGCCTGATCGTCCTGATTGAAGAACTGCGGAATTCCGAGCTTTGCAAGGACATCGACTTTCGGCGGCTCTGTCGGTTGGGTCTCTGGCTCGACATCGAGACGCCGGTAGTAGTCGGTGACGGACCGCTCCGAGGGCTGCTCTGCATCCGAATCATCAACGGCCGGCAGCGGCAGATTCCAAAGCTCGCGCAGCCGCGTCATGAACTGAGTCTGGGGCAAGCCGCGCAGTTCGAAAAGAAGCAGTGGTTTGGTATCCACGCGTTCAGCCACCAGACAGGCAACTGCGAGCATGTGGCGGCACGGTCGCTCGTTGCGCTCGCAATCGCACGTGCTGTGCGGCGGGTCGGCAGGCAGCACGGCGGCACCATGCCGTTCAAACAGTGCCTGGATATCCTCCGACATCCCACCGCCAAGAATAGCACCACACAAATCCAGGCGCTGCGACAGTTCGGAGAGGACCGCGGTCCAGGCCGCGCTGGGCAACGTGTCGAATGCGATCGTCACGGTATACGGTTTGTCATCTCTGCCCTGCACGGTCGCCTTGACGTTGCTCTCGCGGCACTCCATCCATTCGATCTGGCCCTTGCGGGCATATCGCTTCCCGGCATCCAACTCATCTTTCACCGCTGCGGAGCCCATGACAGCAAGCAAGCCGCGGCCCCACCAGTTTTGGGCAATCTCGCCCCGCTGCGACCGCAGCTGCAATCCATGCTCGACGCTGATCGGTACATCAATGTCGATTTCCTGATTGGTTAGCCAATGAGAGATCATTGTTCAGACACTGCATCGCGCGAGAGCATAAACGCATCGCGCAGTTCAGTTAGGGACAGGTTGGTGACCAGGTTTTCCCCGGGAGTGATGATGTTGTCGGCGAGCTGACGTTTGTTGTCGATCATACGATCAATTTTTTCCTCGACTGTACCAACGCAAATGTACTTGTGTACCTGCACGGCCTTTGTCTGACCGATACGGAAGGCCCGGTCAGTGGCCTGGTCCTCGACGGCCGGGTTCCACCAGCGGTCATAATGAAACACGTGATTTGCCTCGGTCAGGTTCAGTCCCAATCCGCCGGCTTTGAGTGACAGCAGAAATATCGGCGGCCCGCGCCGGGTTTGAAACTTATTGATCAACTGTTCGCGCTGGCGCTGCCGCGTACCACCGTGCAGATACAATACCTCGACACCAAATTTATGTGTGAGTTTCTCGTGCAGACGGTTGCCGAGCTGCGCGAACTGTGTAAAGATGAGTGCCTTGTCGCCTTCGTCCAGCACCACCTGCATCATTTCTTCGAGGCGTTGCAGTTTCCCTGAGCGGGCCGAACTGAATTCACTGTCGTCCCTTAGGAAATGTACCGGATGATTGGCGATTTGCTTGAGTTTCACCAGCGCACTGAGGATCAGCCCCTTGCGTTCAAAAGAAGTCTCGCCTTCGCCACCGATACACGTAAACATCTGGTCAACAACGGCTTGGTACAATGCCGCCTGCTCGGCCGTGAGGTTACAGAAAACCTTCATCTCGTTCTTTTCAGGCAGGTCACGGATGATCGAGCGATCCGACTTGAGCCGGCGCAGGATGAACGGCCGCGTGATCTTACGCAGAATCGCCGCACGCCTGTCGGAGCCGTCGCGTTCGATAGGCACCGCGAAATGGGTACGGAACGCACCGATCCAGCCGAGGAACCCAGCGTTGAGGAAATCCATGATCGACCACAGCTCGACCAAGCGATTCTCGACGGGGGTGCCCGTCAGGCAATACCGGTTGCGACCACGCAGTGAGCGGACCGCGACAGACTGCTTGGTATTGGGGTTTTTTATGTTCTGCGCCTCGTCCAGAATGATATTCCACCAGCGGCAACTTAGAAAACTGGGCTGGTCGCGGACGATCAGGTTGTATGTCGTGATGATCGCGTCGTACTCACCGGTCGAATCAACGAACGTCCGTTGGCTGGAGCGATCGCCGCCGTGATGTACCAGCACCCGCAGCGACGGGGCGAACCGCTCAAGTTCGCGCGCCCAGTTGCCGACAACGGACATCGGGCAAACGATCAGTGACGGGCCTTCCGCCAGTTTGTTGACCTGCTGATGGGCCAGCACAGCGATCATCTGCACGGTTTTGCCCAACCCCATGTCGTCCGCCAGACAAACTCCGAGTCCGGTATTTGCGACAAACTGCAGCCACGAATAGCCGATCACCTGGTACGGCCGCAGGGTGCCCTGGAAAGTCTTCGGTGTCGGCAACATCGTGAAGCGGGCATCCGCTTGAAAGTCCTCCAGCCAGGGGGCGTCCCCGCCGTGATCGAAGTGCAGGTCGAGGACCGGCAAGCCACCGGCAT
>CAUZJQ010000045.1:0-20650 GCA_963580095.1 Lentisphaeria bacterium
CTGCAGGATGTCACTCACGCAGATCCCCAGGGGTTTGGCGAAGCTGTATTTGGTGCCCGGGAGACCCCGGTGCGCGTCTCTGTTCTCTCCCGCGGCGGCGCCTGTGCGGATCTCAACGAAAAAGGCGCAAACCGGTTTGTGGTGCAGATTGAAAATACCGGCGATGCAGCGTCGAAAATCACCTGCCACGTGTCTGTCATCGAGGCACCCCCGGATCTGGTGACCAGGGTTGTTCCCGCCGGCCGGACCGAGACGATCAGTGTTGACTACGAACTGCCCAAACAGAGCGAACTGCTGTTGAACTATCGCGTGCAGGTTGACGGCCGCGATGCGTACCACAGCGACTTCCTGGCGATCCAGCCGGCGCCCGAGAAAGAATCCTTTCGTTCCTGGGAGATACCCGACCCACTTTACGAAGAACTTCTCAGCGACGAGCCGCCGGGGTTGCGGAGCCAGGGTTCGATCATGTGGCAGCACATGCTGGACCTTGCGGAGAGTCGCCCGGCGGCTGTTCGTTTCGGTGCCCGCTACGTGGCTCAGGAGATGTTTCGCGACCACTCGTTGTCCAAATTTCGACTCATGGCGGGTGACTTCAAACGTCGACGCGGCAGTGATCATTGGCCCCTTTTGATTGTCCCCCACGCGCCGCTTAATGCGCCCGATGCGCCTTGGGTTCTGGATCCTCGCTCGCTCGACAATTACAGCAAATGGACCGCAGAAATCCTGGCACTGCCGGACACCTCTCACATCTGGGCTCTGTTCGCCGGTGACGAGCAGGGGGACCATGCTGCTGCCGATGGTGCGATGCTGATGAAGCGACCCGGCGATTATGCATACGTCCACGAGGCCGACAAGATGGTTAGAGCAGAATTCGGCGGCAACAAATTCGGCATCCCCAAAGGCAATATGAGTTACGATCCGAACCCTTATAAGTGGATTGCCTTCTATCGCTGGATCAATCACCGGATGGTGCAGCGGCAGAAGAGACTCTATGAGATGGTCCAGGACGCAGAGCCACGGATTGTCGTGACCACAGACAATCCCCCGGGCGGACTTTACGCCAACGAGTACAGCGAGCTCGGCCCCTACGCAGATGTGTTTACCCATCAGTTCGGCTATCCCGGAGGTGCCACCCACTGGCGCGCGGGAGTCGGTTGTCTGAGCAAAATTTTCGCTGACCTCACCGGCAAGGAATTCTGGCCTTGTATTCACATCGAAAATTTCAATTATCCAGATTCGACACCCGAGGAAACGGCCGAAGAACTCGGACAGATATTCCGCAATGGTGGTACCGGTTTCCATCTGTTCCAGACCCATATCGGCGGCCACCCCAAACTAGTCAAGGACACGCGCAACACTTATTTCGGTTCGCCGGGACGCTACCACACGATTCTCAACATCACCCGGCTGACGCAGACCATGCCAAAGCTGAAGTTTCCGGATTACGACCGCACTGGAATCTTTTACAATGACGACACGCTCGCGACACGGCCCCATGACGGTCCGCTGGACATGGTTGAAACCATCGAGGCCTGCTATACCATGCTCGGCCCTGTGGCGCGCGCATGGTTCAAGTTTTTCGATTGCCCGCAGGTCGTGAAGTGGCCGTCGTTGCGTGATCGTTTCGATGTCATCTACTTGCCACTGGCGAAATATCAACGCGTTGCGGTTGCAACCAAACTGCGGGCTTTCGCGGCAGAGGGTGGTTCGTTGGTTTGCGGCGACCCGCACGGGTTCGAGACCGATGTTCTTGGCAACGACATGCGCGCACTCCGCAAGACTATCTTCGGTGTCGACGTCGGCGAGTTGCTGGCGGTCAAGCAACTACTTCCGAAAGACGCCCGATGGGGTGAAGCGCTGACGCTCAGGGGGAAAGCCGCATATCGACTTAACCCCGGAACGGGGGTTGAAGTGCTGGCCACCTATGAGGACGGCTCGGCGGCGATCACCGCCAAGCGGAACGGAGTGGGCCGTGCGATCTTTTTCGGTTTTAATCCGTTTCTTCTGAAAGCAGTGCCGGATCCCCAGTGGCGCAACTTCTTTATCGCCTTCACCAAGAGCCTCGGTACGCCAGTCGATTTCGACATCTGGCGGTTTCGCTTCCCCGACAGTGTCGTGTGGAAAGAACCCGCGTTGCCCGGGGTCTGCGTCACCAACAATCGCGTGGTCTGGCGAGAGGAGAAACTGCGCTTTCAAAACAACGTGGACGTTAAGGGGTCTTACCTTTACTCCCTGCCACCGGATCGCTATGCGGACGTCGCAGCCGGTGACGATATTCTTTTCAGCGAAGGCCGTCTGACAGATCGCCGAAAGTCGATGCTGGCAAAAAAGACGGAAGCGAAACAGTATGTGCCCTATGAATTTCCCGACAGCCATTGGATGGTTAGTTGGGCCAGGCCGGATCCGGTTTCCGTAGTCTTTGACCTTCGGGAATCACGGCCATTGCTCCAGTTAGCTCTGTGGTTCCGCGACGCCATGCCGGCGGTAACCGTAGAAGGCAGTATTGGCGGCGAACAGTGGCATCCTCTGGGCATGGCGACTGGGCTCTCCTTGTCATCCGCGACCGGCGAAGTGTACTCGCGCCCGCCGCACCACGAAGTGACAGCCGGAAATGCAGGCGATGACGTGTACGACATGGTTATCCCGCTCGATGAGGATGTGTCGTGCCGATTCGTACGGGTAAACTTCGAGGCGCGGCAGCAAGATCAGAAGTTGAGCCTTGTCGAAATCGAAGTTTGGTCGGTGGAGTAGGGCGCAATATGAGCTCGGAGATTCCGCTGGGCGGCAGCCATCGCAATGCATCAATGGCTGATTTGGTATTATCGCGGTTCAACACCAGCCGCATCCTGATGACCTAAGCGTCGCATAATATGTCTTATGTATAGCTGTTGTCCATGAAAACCATGTGCAGCCGGATATGTACACTAAGGTCGATTAATTACTTTCGTTCGCTGCGCGACGCATCTTCCTCGTCAGCCTGTGCATAACCTGTGCATAACTGACACCGACACTTGCCTTTGACCGAATCCCGTCCTACCATACACGGTCCGATCTGCTGCCCCCCCGTACCTAACCGGTCACACGCCAACGATCACTGTCGAACCCGATCGCAACCATGAAGATCCTCAATATCGGACTGCACGGCGTTGCCGGACATCAAATCTTCGACCACATCCCGCAGTTGCAGCGGGTCAGGATCACTGATGTCGCTGGCGTCTCCAAGTCAGAATACGCCGTTCTCAAATCCGACTTTCCCGACGTCTTTGCCAACACGACCTGGCATCCGGAGCTCGAGAGCATGCTCGATCAGGGGGCTGCCACGCTTATCAGTTTTTGCAGCAGCCGGCGCGATGGCCAGTGTGCGGAAGCGATTTGCGCGCTCGAGGCTGGTTGTCATGTGCTGCTCGAGAAACCGATGGCTACTTCGCTCGAGGACCTCAGCAGGCTTCACATGGCCTGGAAACGGGCCGGCACCGAGTTGCGGACGATGACCACGATGATCTATGAACCGTGCTTCTCCGGCATGAAGGCAATCGTTGAAAGTGGTGCCGTAGGGGAGGTTGTGCAGTGTTACGGCATGAAATCCTATCCGTTTTACGACTGGCGCCCACAGGATCGAGGTATCGACGGCGGCATCATTCAGTCGATGATTCACGCGGTCAGCTTCATCCGGTATGTAACTGGTCTCGAGTTCACTGAAGTGTTCATGCAAGACACCGGCCAGGGCAATCCCCAGGACGGCGATCTGCAGATCGCCGCCAATCTCACTGGTCGACTCAGCAACGGTGCCCTCGCCTCCATTGTCTGCAATTACTGCAATCCACCGGGCATCGGCTTCTGGGGCAACGAGCAGTTGCGCGTGCATGGCACTGGCGGCATGATTGAATTGACCGATGGGTTGACCCGCCGATCGTTGGTATGTGCCGATGCAGCACCGGGAACTTTTCCGGACATCGCGCCGGAAACTTCATATCCGCAGGATCTGGTTGATTGCATTTTGGATGGCACTCCGACATTACTTACCGGGGCCGACAGTTTTCTCAACACCGAAGTCGTGCTCTGCGCCGCTCGAAGCGCGGCGATCGAACAACCTGTCAAGATCTCTGCGATCGTCAACAAAAATTAATAACCTGTGAATAAGTCAGTGATAATCTGTGGATAAATTGTTAACGCCGTTCAATAGTGTGCGGCACGTCGATGCGCATCCCCGAATCTCTCACATGGAGCAGAAAATTTTATGAAGTGTTTCACCGTTGACGGTTCGGGCCTCGATGGCCTCAAGCTCAGCGACCGCCCTGCCCCACTGCCTGGGCGCGGCGAAGTACTCGTTGATGTTCGTGCGGTTTCGCTCAATTTCCGCGACCTCATGGTAGCAAAAGGCCAGTACGGTCCAGCCGGTGACGATCCGATCATCGCTGCTTCGGACATGGCTGGTGTGGTGGCGGCAGTTGGCGACGGCGTGACGACGCTGGTGCCAGGGGATCGGGTTGTGAACTCTCCGTTTCGCTTCTGGCCAGCCGGGCAACTGGAACCCGAGTGGACCCGAACATTCGTCGGCGGTGCCGGCGTCGATGGCGTTCTCGCGGAGCAAATCGCTTATCCGGATCACGCCCTGCTGCCGGTGCCGGCGAATTATTCTTTCGCCGAGGCCTCGACATTGACAATCGCCGGATTGACTGCGTGGTCTGGACTGATCACTCACGGGCGAGCACGAACCGGTGAGTGGGTGTTGCTGCACGGCACTGGCGGCGTATCGATATTTGCGGCTCAACTGGCGCAGGCGTTCGGCATTCACGCGATTGTCACGACAGCCAGCGCGGAGAAGGCAGCGATCGTCAAGGAGAGCTACGGCGTTGCTCACACGGTCAATTATCGGGACGACGACTGGCCGGAACAGGTGAAGGCGCTCACTGGCGGCGGCGTCAATGTGGTGCTCGACGTTGCCGGTGGAAAAACCTTTGCCAATTCGCTGCAGGCCTGCGCCTCGGATGCTCGTATTCTTTTGATCGGCGTGCTCGATGGCGTTGAGGCGACGATCGACACCGTTGGAATCATCATGCGACGTTTGTCGGTGCAGGGTATCATGATGGAATCGATGCAGGAATTTCGCAACTTCGTTCGCGCCTGCGAAACTCTCGACCTGCGCCCCTGTATCAACCGGAAGTTCGGTTTCCTCGAATCACCAACGGCCTATCGCTATTTGGAATCCCAGAAGCACATTGGTAAAGTCGTGATTGAACTGGACTGATAGTTGGAAGAGGCGTTCGCACACTGAAATACTTTTAGCCACCATCCAAAATCCCACACCCCCCCTCCCCTCCTCCGCCCCATGCGATATCTTGCCGTTCTACTGTGCCTGACGATCGTCAACTCCTGCCTCGCGGCCGATGCGACCATCTATGTCCAGGGCAAGTCACATGCCGGTAACCCGACGGTTTTTGTGACTCCGGTCAGGGAAGGTCGAGAACTAAACGACCTGCTGCAATCGACCTTGGCATACTCCGACTGGTTTCGCCCGCTGCGGAAAAAGGACGCAGCTGATTACGTGCTGACCTTTTCCGTTTCCGACGATGGCGATTCGCATCACCTGCAGTTGACCGACAAGTCTGGAACCGAAATTGTCTCTCTGGAGACGCCGGTCTCTTTAGGCAGCACCGCCACACAGGTCTACGACTCGATCGATAAGCTGCTCCAGGCCGTGTTTCAGACACCGGGCCTTTGCGGGGCGCGGTTGGCATATGTCAAGGAACTGGACGGCGTTAAGGAGATCTACACGGCTGACTTCAACGGTGCCAACCCGAAGCCACTGACTACCAACGGCAGTCTCTCGGTCGAACCGCACTGGGGCGGTGACCGGCGCTATCTGCTTTACACTCTCTACCGGCGGTTCAATACCGATATTGTCCTCGTCGACCTGGCAATGAACCGGCGGCGCCGATTGACACAGTCGATCGGGCTGAATGCGGGTGCTGCGTTGTCCAACAGCGGCGATCGTGTCGCCATGACTCTGAGTCGTGGCCGCAACGTCGACCTTTACGTCATGAACCTACCCAAGGACAGGCCGCGACAACTGACCATGACCGACGGGCTCGAAGCGGCACCATGCTGGTCTCCGGATGACAGTGAGCTGTGTTTTGTTTCGGATCGCCAGGGCCGACCCCGACTGTATCTCATGCCGGCGGCGGGCGGTACGCCGCAACGTCTGCTTGTGGATCCGAGCGAATGTGTATCGCCCAGTTGGTCTGTGGTTTCAAATAAGATCTGTTTCGCGATGCGGCAGGGGCGCCGTTATGTCATCGCTATGGTCGAGATGTCCAGCGACAGGTTGCCGAAAGACAACTTCAAGGTGCTCGTTGACAAGTCGGGAGACTGGGAATCGCCGTCCTGGGCCCCGGATGGCCGGCACATAGTTTGTTCTCGGACCACGAACCGGGGCGGTAAGGCCCTGTACATGGTCGATTCTCTTTTCGGGACAGTGTTTCCCCTACAGAACTTTACTGGTAGCGACGCCTCGCCTACATACTCTCCCCTTCCCTGATTACGGCACCGACGCGATCTTGTAAACGCTTAGGGTTTTGTTACATTCATAGACTCAGACAGGAGGTAACGACAATGGCTGCAAGTACGCTTTTGGACGACTGCGAAGAGAAAATGATGGCAGCGATGGAGGCTCTTGAAGAGGCTTTTGCAGGATTCCGCACCGGCAAGGCTTCCACTTCTCTGGTTGATAATATTTCGGTTGAATGCTACGGCTCGGTCTCTCGCGTCAAGGAGATCGCCGGTGTCACGACACCGGAGCCACGGCTGATCGTCATCCAGCCCTGGGACAAGAGCGTGATTGGCGAGATCGAGAAGGCGATCCAATTGTCGAACATCGGCATCTCGCCGGTGAACGATGGCCGTGTCATCCGCCTGCCAATTCCTGAGCTCAGCGAAGAGCGGCGTCAGGATTTGGCCAAGCAGGTAAAAACGCGGGCGGAGGAAAGCAAGGTGGAGGTGCGCAACCATCGGCGTGAGGCCAACGACGACGTAAAAAATGCCAGGAAGGCATCAGAGATCAGCGAGGACGGCATGCACGATCTGCTGGAGGCTATCCAGAAGCTCACAGACGACTACATCACGCAGATCGATAACGAGGCCAAAGCCAAGGAAGTCGACATCCTGACGGTGTAAGCGCCTCTGCGGCGGTGACAGTCTGGCAATTCCGGGGGCTTTGCTGCTGCTTGCCTCGTGCGCTCGGCGAGCAATGCGCCGCCGTCAATAAAACAGACCGGCGTTTCTACAAAATATGCCCGAGCCGGTCTCGTTTCGTCTGCAGATAGAACTCGTTTTGTGCCTTTGCAGGTATGATCAACGGAATGCGCTCGGTTATCTTCACCCCACACTCGGTCAGGCCAGCCATCTTCTTTGGATTATTCGTCAGCAGACGAATGCTGTGCACCTGCAGGGCGGCAACAATTTCGGCTGCTGCCGTATATACCCGGGGATCGGCTGGAAAACCGAGATGTTCATTGGCGTCGACAGTATCGAAACCCCGATCTTGCAGTCGGTAAGCTTTAATCTTGTTGACCAGCCCGATTCCGCGCCCTTCCTGTCGCAGGTAAATCAGTAGGCCGGTGCCCTCCTCCACGATTGCGTGCATCGCCTTGTTCAACTGGTCGCCGCAGTCGCAACGGGCCGAATGAAAGACATCCCCGGTAAGGCATTCGCTATGGACGCGAGTCAGTACATTTTTGCCACCAGCGACGTTGCCGAGGGTCAGTGCAACGTGTTCGCTCCCACACGTGTCGACGAAGCAGTGTAAGTCGAAATCCTGATCGGAGTAATGACTTGGCATCTTAACCTGCCCGGCAAATCGCAGGGGCTCGGTATCGATCAAGTTATCCAGTGGTGTTGCCATAAACGCAAAACGCTCCAGTAGATTCAGGCATCTTCGGGAGCGTCAGAGTCCGCCGCAGCAACAGCCGGCAGACCGGGATGAAGACCAGCAGTATCGGCGACACATACAGGAATGTACCGACGACACGACATATAAAAGCCGGTCCAGTGTCTTCTCCCATCCAGACTGTCACTGTCGGTGATGGAATTTCACCATCTCAATCCTGCAACTGCAGGATTCACGGACTTTCACCGCCGATCGGGAATTTCACCCTGCCCCGAAGACACCGAGTTTGTATGTCATTTACTTAAGATAAACCAAAAAACCACAGCGTCAATCTCCCAGAGTAGTGGAAAGGGTCCGATTCGGTAGGAAGGCCCTGCCTGTCCTCACATCTGTGTACTTGGACGCAGGGCGAAGCCGCCGTCGGCGCCAACCAGTGAACCGACGATGTAACTCGACTCGTCACTGCACAGGAATTCGATTACCCCAGCGATTTCATCGGCTTCGGCGGAACGCTTGATTGGAATGAGCGTCTGCGAGATTTCATGCTGCTCAGTTTCGGTCGTGAACGCCCGCTCGCCTGGTGTTACGGTCCAACCGATATCCACCGCATTAACGCGAATGCCGTCGTCGATCAATGGCAGGGCAACGCCGCGCATGAGATGATTTAGCGCCGCTTTCGAAACGTCGTAGGCAAAGGCATCTGGAAAGACGAAGGTGCCGTGCGGCGACGAAGAGATAACGATGCGGCCGTTGACGCCAGCCTCACTCATGACACGACCGGCTTGCTGGATTAGGTTGAAATTGCCCAGAACATTCACTTCCAGACTTCGCTGCAGCAGTGAAAGCTCGGTCTCCACGAATGGCACTTTGGTGCTGTAGGCGGCGTTGCAGATGAGCATGTCCAGCGGACCGTCCGCATGAACTTTTTTCAACAACGTCGCCACCTGTTCCGGGTCGCCGATGTCTGCCTGCAACAGTTCAGCACTGTGCCCGAGTGCCTGCAGTTCGGCCAGTGCTTCCTCCGCGTCGGCCTGGCTGGACGCGTAATTGAGGTATACATGCGCACCTCGCCCTGCCAGTCGCAATGCGGTCGCTTTGCCGATCCCCTTGGTGCCGCCGGTAATCAGTGCTCGTTGGCCGTTGAATTTTTCGTTGTTGGACATCTCAGTGCACAATTCGACGTTCACGCTCCGTTTTGCAGCGTTTTAGTGACGATTTCAAAAACATCCTTCGATAACCCCGGTCGCGCCAGGATACGTTCGAGTTCCGGTCTCATCAAACCTTTGCGGCCCGCATCCAACCTCGCGTACTTGCGATAGCATTCCGCCAGCGACGCCGCCATGCTGGGGTTGTAACTGTCGATGTCAATGATTTTGCCGGCCAGAAAACGGTAACCTTCGCCGGTGACATGATGGAATTGTGTCAGGTTCCGACCGAACGCACCGAACAATGCCCGGATCTTGTTCGGGTTGAGCGGATCGAAGACATTGTCATTCTCGAGGGCCTGCACGACAGTGAGAGTATCGGGCAATGGCGCAGCGGCCTGGGTTGCGAGCCACTTATTCATGACCAATCCCTCTGCGTGCCAACGTGCACGGAATGCTTTGAGCACCATTGATCGTTCGGCGCAGGCAACCTGACTGAGGGCGCGCAGCGCGCCGAGTTCGTCGGTCATGTTTTCGGCGTGCTCGAACTGCGATGTTGCAGTCTCTATGTGCGTTGAAGATTCAACACGCGTGAGGTATGCGAGCAGTGTGTTCTTGAGGGCGCGTCGCCCCATTGCCTCCGGATCGAGCGTGTAGGAGCCTTCGACGCCGTGCAGAGATCGGTAAAACGCCGTCATCTTCGATTCTTGTCGTTCGGCGATGGCCATGGACAAGGCCTGCCTCGCGGCGTGCGCGCTGTCGAAATCACAGACGGCCATACGCTCGACCAGCGTTGTGACGCTCGGCAGCACCAGCGCTTCGGCAACAAATGCCGGATCCTGCTTGCCGTAATCGAGCAGTCGCCCGAAAGCATCTGTAATGTCTTCCGCTACCGCTGTTGCATGCAATGCGCCGCTGGCGATTAGTCGCTCCAATTCTACGACAGCCAGGCGCTGGCCGGCCTCGTAGCGATTGAATGGATCGTTATCGTGTGCCAGCAGAAATGAGAGGTCATCCCGGCTGTAATCGAAGTTCACGTGTACGGGCGCCGAGAATTCCCGGAAGAGTGATGGCACTGGACGCTCCGGGACGTTGTCAAAGGTGAATGACTGTTCGGTCCCGGTGATCTCCACCATGTCCGACGCCGTGGTTGCACCAACGAGCGTAGCCTTGAGATCATTGCCATCGGAGCCGAGCAGTCCGAACGCCATTGGCATATGGAACGGTGCGGCCGGCTTATTGCCGGTGGGTTGGCAGTGCTGGCGCACAGTCAGACAGCAGCTTTGCGATTCGGCGTTCCAGTCCATGGTGATTTCACAGGTCGGCGTACCGCTTTGGTGATACCAGCGTTGAAACAGCGACAGATCGACATCGGACGCATCGGCCATCGCTGCGACGAAATTCTCAGTAGTCACGGCCTGGCCATCGTGTCTTTCAAAATAAAGGTCCATCCCGCGTCGGAAGGCGTCATTGCCGATCAGCGTATGGATCATGCGAATGACTTCCGCGCCTTTGTTGTAAACGGTCGCGGTATAGAAATTGTTGATCTCGATATAGGACGCCGGCTTGATCGGGTGCGAGGTCGGGCCGCTGTCCTCCGCGAACTGGACTTCGCGGAGGATGCGGACGTCGCCGATCCGCTTGACGGCGCGTGACGACATATCCGAGGAGAACTCCTGGTCGCGAAAGACGGTGAGTCCTTCCTTGAGTGTCAGTTGAAACCAGTCGCGGCAGGTGACGCGGTTGCCGGTCCAGTTGTGGAAGTACTCGTGTGCAATAACCCGTTCAACCCCCTGGTAATCGGCATCGGTTGCCGTCTTCGGATCAGCCAGGACATATTGTGAGTTAAAAATGTTGAGACCCTTGTTCTCCATGGCCCCGGCATTGAAAGTGTCGACTGCGACGACCATGTAGATATCCAGATCGTATTCCAGACCAAAACGCTGCTCATCCCATACCATCGCACCTTTTAGTGACTCGATCGCATGGCCACAGCGCGGTTCGTTGCCTTTGTCGACAAAAAAACGAATGGCGATCTCGCGACCGGACAGAGTGGTGAAAGTATCTTCGACCACCCCCAGGTCTCCGGCTACCAGCGCGAAGAGATAACAGGGTTTGGCGAACGGGTCGTGCCACTTCACCATGTGGCGGCCATTCTCGAGTGTGCGTGTTTCCACCTCGTTGCCGTTCGCCAGCAGAACGGGATATCGCTCACGGGCTGCTTCGATCGACGTGGTGTAAACGCTCATCACATCCGAGCGGTCGGGAAAATAGGTGATATGGCGAAAGCCT
Source organism: Lentisphaeria bacterium (assembly GCA_963580095.1). Classification (GTDB taxonomy): domain Bacteria; phylum Verrucomicrobiota; class Lentisphaeria; order JABSQK01; family CAJWLW01; genus CAJWLW01. Next base: position 11,323 of record CAUZJQ010000045.1, read on the forward strand.
TCAGGTTCGTTCTGGGTGCAAAGGATGTCGCCGGACTGGTACAAGCCTTCGAGTGCGGTGTTTTCGTACGGCTTGATTTCGGTCTCAATCTGGAGACTGAACTGGCGCGGAACATCGGAGATCACCAGCTTGTCTCGACTCAGCATGTAGTCACCAGCCATCAGGGCAACGCCATCTATATACAGCGACACCAGGTGGAGATCTTCGCCGTCGAGTTCGAGCGGACGCGCCGGTTCGCCCTCCGGGTAGTTGGCGGTTACCGCGAGGACGGAGCGCACACGGGTGACGTCGGGGTAGATAGCAAAATCCAGTTCAACCCGCGGCACCAGATAATCCGGTGGACGATAATCTTTGAGGCAGATCGATTGCGGCGGGGTTTGCTTCATCAGTTCCCGGTGGTTTGCCTGCGGTGCCCGCACGGAACTCGCGGTGGGCGGCTTTTACGATACGGCGTCGGTGCGACAAAAAAAAGCGCCCACAACCCGAATCCTGTAGCTGGGAACGGATTCGGAATTGTGAGCACGGGTGCTATTTGCCTGCCCGTTGAGGGCAAGGAAGCATTACAGCCGGCAGCAACACGACTAAGCAGATTGATAGTTGCCGACCGACTGGTCAAAAATGCGCCGGACTTCGACGACTTTGCCAAGGATCCGGACGTCCTCGCCATCCGATACGATCGGTTCGAAGGCTGGGTTCTCGGCGTGCAGTTCAACCCGGTCATTGTTGCGCCGCAATGTCTTCACAGTGGCTTCGCCATCCACCAATGCGACGACAATGTTGCCGCTGTTGGCCGTGTCTTGTTGGTGGACTACCACGAGGTCTCCCGGCAGGATGCCCACGCCGATCATACTCATACCTTTGACCCGCAACGCGAAGCAGTGGTCCGCATCCTTTGAACAGATGGGCAGATAACCATCGAGATCCTGTACTGCGGTGGTAAGCGAACCGGCTTGCACTTGGCCGAGGATCGGCACCATGCTGGCTTGCGAGGTTTCGTTGGGGAGACGATAGCTGCGCGACTTGCCGGATTGTTTGGTCAGGCGATTTTCATTGACCAGCGCCTCGAGGTGCTCACGGGCCGTTTGGATCGAGCGAAAACCGCAGGCGTCCTGCACCTCACGGATCGTCGGTGGCTCACCCGCCTGCAACCGTGCCTGCACAAAGCGGAATACCCGCTCTCTCGAATGCCCTGTCGGTCCGCGTTTCATCTGCGCTCCGGGTCATGGTTAATCGTGATACGACGATGCCACAATAGCACACAAATATATGGAATCAATGGGGTATGGGTAATTTTGTTTACTTTTTTTTACAGGCCCAGCGCACGCCGGTGCCACTTCCTCTGAATCGGTCCCGGGAGGGCGTTGCCAGGCGTTATCCGCGTGGGCGTCGGCGGTAGCTCACGATCACCGACACCAGGACGCCCAACGCGAAACCGATGGCCGTCGTCGTGGCCAGCAGCACCGCACCCGGCAGATAGACCTTTTTCCAGAAAAAATGGATTTCCATTTGTTCGGTATTCTGCCACACGACAAAGCCCACCATAATCGCCAGCACGAGGATGGCGATCGGCTTGAAGTATTTCAGAGGATTACTCGTTTGCTTGACTGGGGTTTCCTGCTGTTCGCTCTGTTCGCTCTGTTCGCTCTGTTCGTTCTCTTCCAATGATAGTCTCCGGTTGAAACGTTCATTCCATCATTGCACCGGGGCAATAGTATCCGCATCGAGCCCGGTTATCTCGTTAATCCGCATATTCGCGCCCATTTTATTACCGGCGCATATAAAAGTATCCCCTCCCTGGTTCCGGATGCACAAGCGCACTGGTGTCCCTCATCTTGCCGGGCGATGCTTAAACGCCGGCCCGCCCTTCATGGGCGGCCGTGCTTACTTCAATCCGTCGACTGCTCCGATCGCCGTGTTCAAAACGGCACCGAGAACTTTGGCGCCGGCATTCACGGGTGAAGCCGTATTGATATTCACCAGTTCCATGGGTGGCAGCTCGACCGTCACCTTCCGGCCCAGCAAGATTTTTGCGCTCAAAGAGATTTTGCCGTTTTTCAAGACGACTGACTTGATGTTTGTTTTTTTGGCAAATTCGTCCTGCTTGTCTTCCCGCGCCGGCAAGAAACTCTCAATATTCTTCCGGATCCTCGTCAGGTTGCTGTTGCCGAACCCGACTTCATAGGTGATTTCCGGACTGTCTATATAGATCTCCTCGATCACGATCGTGTCGGTCTTCAGGCTGGCGACGTCGAGCCTGAAGCGTACCGCCGGCAATGCCAGGGCGTGATCGGTCTGGTACCCTTCAGGGTTGCCGATGACCAGGTTATTTATCTTAACGCTGCCGGTGAACGGCGAAACCTCCACGGACTCCACGGTGATTGATGTTTGCGTTATCTCCGGACCGAACTTTTCGATACCTGCCTTGATCACCGGGCCCAGCGACAAATACAACCACGCCACCCCCCCGGCGGCCACCAGCGACAGCACCATGATAACGATGATAATGCGTTTCATTTTTTTCATGGTCTCGTGGCTGGGCTATGCAGAAGGTTCGGGTGCGGAGTCGCTTATTTTCAACGAGAAAGAACTAACTGAGTTCGTCGTTTACTGCCTGTCAATCACCATCCCCGCCCTGACGCTTCTGTAGCGCCGCGCGGGCGGCGGTATATGACGGGTCGAGTTCGAGAGCCCGGCGGTAGGAAAAAATGGCTTTTTCTTTGTCCTGACAGTCACCGAGGATTTTCCAGGCACGGAAATTGCCGGCATCCAGTTCTATTGCACGCAACAGCTCCCGAGTTGCCTGTTGCTTGTCGCCCAGGTCCAGCAGGACGCGACCGTAGTTGGCGCGCATGACACCATTGTCCGGCGCCTTCTCGAGGCCCTGTTCAAGCGTCTCCCGGGCTGCGTCGAGTCTGCCTTTGTCGACGTAGGTGAGTGCCAGGTTGTTGTAGATGAGAGGGGTGTCGGGTGCATACTCCAGGGCCTCCTCCCAAAGCAGTTCGCTGTCGGACCACACCAGCAGCTGTAGATGCGCCTGAAAGGCGACAAAAAACAGCCAGAGAAAGCATCCGATTCGCAGCCGCCGCCGCTGCCGCAGTAAAGCGCCGAGCGCCAGGCCGATGCCGATCATTGCCATGTAGCCATAGCGGTCGGCAGTAATGAAATCCCGGCCACCGATGACAATCATGCCGGCCGGCGCGAGTGCGACAGTCGCAAGGGCGAGGCCTGCCAGTGTGCGTTTTTCGCCTGTTTTCAACAAGGCAGTGAGGATGACAGCAGCAACGATGACAAACAGCAGGCCACCGGCAATCACCACGCCGGAGTCCGCCACCGCCGGCCATCCATAGATCGGCGAAACGTGACCGCCGGCCAGTCGCGCCAGCCAGCCCAACCCGACCCATGGCACGCACAATAGCCGAAACAGCATGCTGTGAGCTGCGTTCATGTGCGGTTCGCCCGGCATCACGAGACTGACCCCGACGATTGCCAGCGCCAGCAAATACAACTCGATCCTGCCGGTCAGCTGCCGACGCGTCAAATGCCCCTGGCGCCACCAGTCAAAAATCAACAGCAGCAACGGGAGCACGACCATCGAGGGTTTGGCCAGCATCGCGAGCGCCGCCGTTGCGAACACCGCAATCCGTCGCCATGCAGACTTGTCACAATCAGCCGCCGGTCTCAAGTGCAGCAGAATCGCGGACAGCCCGAACAGAGCCGACAATAGATCTTTGCGGCCCACGGCCCACGCGACAGGCTCTACCTGCACCGGATGCAAGGCAAAGATCAGTGTGGCCAGGACGGTGCCCGCAACCGCCAGGCCGAGGCGACGGCAGAGCATCAGAACCAGGGCTGTATTGGCGGTGTGCAGGAGCACATTGACAGCATGGACGCCGGCGGCGGTGCGTTGAAACAACAGTTCGTCCGCGAGATAACTGCAGTACGTAATTGGGATGTAGAGCATCTCATGGGGCACGCCACCGGGGGTCCAGAGAGCCACAAAATTCTCGAACGTCCATGTCAGGCGAGGGTTATTGACGATGGCCTGCAGGTCGTCCCAGTTGGTGAACGGATATCCCACCGTCCGTCCGAACATCAGCACTGGGGCCGCTACGAGAAGCAGAACCAGCCAGGGTCGCAAAGTATCGTGAGTGTCAGCGGACTCTGTCATGCAGCTTTTCAGGCCGTGTATGGGAGTGGTCCAGTGCCAATGGAAGTTTTCTTTCAATCACCCGATACAGTACCACAAACGGCATTGGTATGGTAGAATAACCATCATGAAAACTCTGTTGCTCAATCCAACTGCCGGCATTGCCGGTGACATGCTTGCCGCTGCCCTGCTCGATGCGGGAGCCGATACGCCGGAATTCCATGAGCAACTCGCGCGGATCGATATGCCGTGCGAAAGCTGGCAGGCAAGTGTCGAAGAAACCGTTCGCCACGGCATCCGCGCCAAGCACTTCCAGGTCACCGTCAACGGCGATACGGTGACGCCGGACACCGACCATCATCATGACCACCATCACCAGAGTGGGCGGCATCTCGGAGATATCCTCGACATCATCAATGCAGCACCGATTGCGGAGTCTGTAAAAGTACGCGCCTGCGGTGTCTTCAATCGTTTGGCGGCAGCCGAGGGCACAGTCCACAACTGTGCGCCGGCCAAGGTGCACTTCCACGAGGTCGGTGCGGTCGATGCGATCGTCGATATTGTCGCGGTCTCTCTGGCGATGGAATTTCTCAGTATCGAGCAGGTGATCTGCGCGCCGGTAGCCGTGGGCTCCGGTACCGTTGAATGCAGTCATGGCGTCATGCCTGTTCCGGCACCAGCCGTGGCCGAGCTCCTGCGCAATGTCCCCACCGTTTTCGGAACTGCCCCCTGCGAGCTTACGACACCGACTGGCGCAGCGCTGCTGACGGAACTATGCCGAGACTTTTCCGGCCGCCACGCCGGACGGATCATCAGTACCGGCTATGGCGCCGGCACTCGCGAACTGGAGATGCAAGCCAATGTCTTGCAGGCGATCGTCTGCAAGGGCGACGATCTGGGCAAGGCGGATATAGCCGTGGTCGAATGCAATATCGACGACATGCCCGGCGAGTGGTTCTCCCATGTCGGCCCGAGCTTGTTCGATGCCGGCGCCCTGGACGTCGCGATGATCCCGTGCACCATGAAGAAAGGGCGGCCCGGCACAATCCTGCAGGTCATGACAACAAATGAACGCCGGCCAGCATTGATTGATCTGTTGCTGCGCGAGACGACCACATTCGGCGTGCGCTGGCACACGGCCCAACGCCACGTGTTGGAGCGAAAAATCATCAAGGTGGATACCACGTTTGGAGTTGTCAGTGTAAAGTTAGGGTTTTCACCGGACTCAGGCGCTCTGGTTCGAGTTGCGCCGGAATACGAAAGCTGCTGTCTTGCAGCCAGGGAGAACGACAGCCCATTGGCTGTTGTCTATGAAGCTGCCGCTGCTGCAGCGCGGCGGTCGGCAGATTCACAACATATGGATTCGACATGATGAACACAGAGATTAGCGAAATCCACGGTCGGGAAATTCTGGACTCCCGCGGCAATCCGACCATCGAAGTTGAGGTGGAACTGGAGAGTGGCGCCACGGGTATGGCGGCGGTTCCCTCCGGTGCCTCGACGGGGGACAACGAAGCACTTGAGCTGCGTGATGGCGACAAGAACCGATACCGGGGCAAAGGCGTGCTCAAGGCAGTCGATAATGTCAACGACCGGATTGCTCCGCGCCTGCTCGGTTACGACGCCACCGATCAGATCGGAATCGATCGCCTGATGATCGAACTCGACGGGACCGAAAATAAGGCAGAGCTCGGCGCCAACGCTATTCTCGGCGTTTCTCTGGCCGTTTCCCACGCCGCTGCCGAGTCGTTGGGGCTGCCGCTTTACCGCTATATCGGCGGCAGTAATGCCAACGTTTTGCCGGTGCCGATGATGAATATCATCAACGGCGGGGCTCACTCCGATGCACCTATCGACTTCCAGGAGTTCATGGTGCGTCCGATCGGCGCCCCCACCTTCCGCGAAGGCCTTCGCATGGGTGCCGAAGTTTTTCACGCGCTCAAGGACGTGCTGCACGGCCGTGGCCTCAGCACTGCGGTCGGTGACGAAGGCGGTTTTGCACCCGCACTTGATGGTGTCGAGGACGCCATTGAGGTGATCTTAACCGCCATCCGAGATGCCGGCTACAAGCCGGGGCTGAAGGCCCAGGGCGGTGATGTCTCGATCGCCCTTGATGTCGCCTCTTCGGAGTTCTACGAAAACGGCGAGTACGTTTTTTCCAAGGCTGCCAAGGGGGGGGAACCGATGCGGAAGAGCCCTGAAGCAATGGCCGACTATCTGGCCGAACTGGTCAACAACTACCCGATCGACTCTATCGAGGACGGCATGGATCAGGGCGACTGGGACGGGTGGCGACTGCTCACGGAGAATGTCGGCGACCGCTGCCAGCTCGTCGGCGACGATCTCTTCGTCACCAACGTGAAGTATCTGCAGCGGGGGATCGATGAGAAGTGCGGTAATTCGATCCTCATCAAGGTCAACCAGATCGGTACGCTCTCGGAAACCCTGGACGCCATCGAAATGGCGCACAAGGCAGGATTCACAGCGGTCATCTCCCATCGCTCCGGCGAAACCGAAGACAGTACGATTGCGGACATTGCCGTGGCAACCAACGCCGGCCAGATAAAGACCGGCTCGCTCAGCCGCAGCGACCGCATTGCCAAGTACAACCGGCTACTACGCATTGAGGGCGCATTACTCGGCGATTCTCGGTACGGCCAGCGGTGAGGAATACAGAAGATTCATGGACGACAGCAATCAACCGGACTGGAAGAACAGCGAACAGTGGAACGAGTTCCAGTGGGAACAGGCGCTCAAGTACAGCGATCATTCTGCCGCCCGATATTTTCGCATGCTCGACCGATTTGGTGATCTTCCCGATGCCGAGGAACTGATTGCTGCCAGTCTGGGGGACGTCGGTTTTTTCGAATTCGACGACGAATTCGGCGACGAGTGGACTGAGGAGGACGAGTTCGGCGACGATGCCGAAACCGAAGCCGATGAAGACGGACGCGATCCAATTGTCCCTGGTGACGCGATGTTTTTCGAGACCAGCCTTTTGTACAAGCGCGCCCGCCAGATTTCCCTCGGTTGGTGCAATATAGAAGCCTCGGTGCTGGCCAAGGAAGATCATATGTGGGGCCTGATCATTCTGCTGCACCTGGGGCGCCTGCTTTCTTACTTGGCGCTGAGCATCGGCGACGGCACGTTCGATCGCGCTGCTGCCAACATCGCTTTCGGGAAGCGTTCGCTGTCGCAGATCAATAACATTCTGGGCGAACTCCAGACAAAATCCCAGGAAAGCCCGAAGTACGCCGGCATGTTCAAGCTCGTCAGTGAACACTTGCTGGAAACCCACGATATGCTCGTCGAACATAACGAGGAATGCCGTCGTCACAACAAAGGCGACGAAGTAGCCTAAGTTGTGTTTGTGAATTTTTTTCTTGCTGAACACTGGACGCAGTCTATATGTCAGCTTACATCATCGACACAGGCCTGATCACGCCGTTGGGCATCGGTGTGGAGACGACGCATGACGCCATGCTGGCCGGGGCGTGCGCCGTCCGCGAACTGACGCGTTTCGATACCGGTGAACTTGAACAGGTGTGCGGCGGGCAGCTTGCCGAAGACGACGAAGAGTTCCTGTACAGCTGTAACCAGGGGGACGAGGATATAACCTTGTCGATGATCCTGCATGTTGCGGGACAAGTGCTTGACGGCTTAGACGACGGCCCCACCCCCGCTCTCGTACTCGCCACCAATTTCGGACTCATGGAGACGCTCGAATGGTGCTGGCGTGAACGCCATGACACCGGCTGCTTGGATTCCGGCAGCTTCCGAGTGCAGCAGGACGTCGTGGAAACCATCGTCCAACGACTGGAACTTGATCGGCCTGCTGCACAGATATCGTTTTCCTGCGCCTCCGGTGCGGCTGCTGCCGGAATCGGGCTCGATTGGCTGCGTAACGGCCGCGCCGAAAGGGTACTCGTTGTCGCTTACGATACTTTGACACAGTTTTGCTGGTCAGGGCTGGCGAATATGCGGACGATCAGCACCGACAGGGTCTGCCCGTTTGACAGCGCTCGGAGCGGTACAATCTTCAGTGACGGCGCCGCTGCCGTTCTGTTCTCAAACCGGCCGGAAGATGCGGCCTCCGCAATTGGCGTACTGCATGGCACCGCCACCAACAACAATGCTTTCCACCTAACCGCCCCGGCCAAGGAGGGCGACGGTTCGCGCCGTGTCATGGCTGCAGCTCTGCAGGATGCCGGTCTGACTGCTGTCGACATCGGCCTGGTCTCTGCCCACGCGACTTCCACTGTGGCCAATGACGTGACTGAAAGCGCTGCCATCAATGCGGTGCTGGGCGAGCATGCAGCGGATGTTCCGGTAGCAGCGTTCAAGTCGAACCTTGGTCACCTGTTCGGCGCCGCCTCTCTCGCGGAAATGATCCTGGCCCTCCACAGTGTCCGGGTCGGCAGGGTGCCGGCAATTCTCAACTTAGAGAATCAGGATGAAGCCTGCAATGTCAACGCCGTCCGCCAGACCGCGACGATTGGTCCCGATACACTTGCCCTGATCAATTCCGCCGGGATTGGCGGTAACAACGCGGCCGCGATTGTCAGTGGCCGGACCGGGCAACTGCCTCTTATACCGGTGCGCAGCGGCCGGGTGCGGTTGGTTTCAGCAGGTTGGGTCTTGGCCGGCAGTGTAGGTGCGGACACTGCACTGTCGGCGGATGGGGGATGGATGAAAGGCAACGGGCTGGACGACTACAAGCCCCAACTCGAATCCGTCAAGGGCTATCTCGACCCGGCTTGCCGCTATGCCCTTGGGGCTGCACAACTTTGCTTGAGTAATGCCGCAACGGTCAAGCCGGCTTCGGAGTCCTTCGGCATTGTCGCGGCTACCGAGTACGGCGCGCCCCAAACCGGTTACGCATTTTATCAGGGGCTGCTTGACAAAGGTCCGCGTGCTGCCAGTCCCATGCTGTTTCCATACAGCTACCCGAACACCGTCGCCAACCTGGTGGCCATCGAGTTCGGATTGGCTGGCACGCACATGGTCTTCAACAGTCTTGCCGACAGCAGCGAGGCCATCCATTTCGCGGAGTCCGCACTGCGCCGCGGCGCAGCTGACCACATGCTGGTCATTGCATACGAGGCAGTCAATGAGCAGGTGATCCCCGATGAGTGGCTCGTCGACAATGGCGCTGTCTGCCTGTGGCTTACTATCGATCAG
>CAUZJQ010000046.1:0-20618 GCA_963580095.1 Lentisphaeria bacterium
ACAGCATCCTGTTTGAATTCGTCACTGAACGACCGACGTGGTCGCTTCGATTTCTTTGACATAACGATCTCCTGAAAGGATTCTTTTCGATCCTCCCGGAGTCCACCAGTCATGGGCTGCCGCACTTGCCCGCGGCGGGGAGGTCGCCTGCGTTGATCTTGGTTTTGACTTGGGTCAGGATCAGGATGCGTCGCTGGCCGTCATGCATCTCCTCCTTGAGCATCTGTTCGGCCAGGAGATAGGCCCTGTCGCGGTCACCCATGTTGGCGTAGGCCTCGATGACGCTGACCATGAACCCCGGGTCCAGACGCAGCATGGGATGGGTGAACAGCCAGGAATCGATGATCGGCAAGGCATAAGCTCCTTGGCGGGAGTCAGCCCTGGAGAAACGACGGATTCGCATCCGCGCCTGCTCCACGTACTCTTGCTCTTGCGGTGGTAAGGGCCAAGAGAAGGGATTTAGTTCGGTCAGGATCTTTACGGCTTCGGCGCGTTTTCCCACGGCCAGCAAGGCGTCGGCCTTGATACGTGTCGCCACCACTTCGCTGCCGGGAACCTCGGTATAAGGCAGGGTGAGGTTCAAGATCGGCTGACGGCCTTCTCCCTGCTGGCGATAGGTCACGCTGAGCGGATGCGTACCCGCAGTCAGGAAGATTTTGGCCCCATTGCCCACGGCCTTGCCGTCGATGGTCACGATGGTGTGAGCGTCCGCTCGCCACGAGAGCGGATATTCCGCTTCAATCTCAACCTGCAGGAAACCGGTGAACGCCATACCGAAGTTCTCACTGCGCTTGCGCAGCGAGAGGCCCACTTCCCTCTGTGTCCTGGAAGCGGTCGGCTCGATCTTCGTCTTTGCGAAGTCCGGTAGTTTTCCATCCGCTCCCTCATAGTAAGCTACGTTGACGCCGAGTTTCTCACACTTTTCGGTGAGGTAAAGCGGCATCGGGACCTGCAGATTCTCCCTATTCACCTTCTGCGGTCCGCGGAGCTCGAACGCCCTTTGCGAGTAGGCCCATCCGAGGTCTTCGCCCCACTGCCCGTCAGCCCCTGGTTGCGGCCTTCTCCATCCGCGCCCATTCACCTTGAGCTGACGCAGTGCCTTGCCGGTTTTCGCGTTCCAGAGTGTCACGGCCGTTCCGCCCCACGCGGCCAAGACCTTACCATCTGGGCTAAACACGGCCTCTGCCATGAAAGTGTCCTTCTCCTGTACGGCTTTTGTCAGACCTGCTGCACTCGCAACATCGGTCTCTGATGTCGGTGGTTTGAGGGCGAGCAACTGCTTTCCACTAGCGGGATCGACGAGCTGTCCGAAGACATGGGTGCGTATCCCCATCGCCAGGCTGGCGCCGTCGGGCGCGAAGGCCAGAGGCACATGGGGAGACAAGACGCCGGTGCCAACCTTGGATAATTCCTTGCCGCTGTCGAGGTCCCAGACCGTGACGGTGCGTCTGTTGTGAGTCCCGCTGGCCGAGGCCAGACGCAGGCTATCCGGCGAGAAGGTCAAATCGATCACCGGGCTCGATGGAGCCTTGAGCGTCTCGCGCAGGGCTCCGCTGGCGCTGTCCCAGAGCTTGATCGTCTGGTCCTTGCTTCCCGATGCCAGAAGCTTGCCGTCGGGCGACAAGGCCAGCGAGCGCACGACGTCCGTGTGGCCCTTGATCGTACGCACCGCTGCACCACTGCCCGTGTTCCAAACTCGGATCACCGTTCCCTTTTCACCGACGGATGCCAGTTGCTTGCCGTCGGGTGAGAAAGCGAGGACGCGTACCGCGCCGCTATGTCCCCGCAAGGTCCGCAGCTCTTTGCCATTGTCGGTATCCCAGAGCTTGATCGTTTTGTCATGGCTGCCCGAGGCCAAGCGTCGGCCATCGCGCGAGAAAGCGAGCGAACGAATGCGGTATGCATGCCCTGCCAACTCGCCCGGGCTCGTGTCCCACAAGCTCTTGGCGGTGCGCCGCAGGTGGATGCGATGGCTGTATCGGTCGGCCCAGGCCAAGCGCTTGAGATCGGGTGAAATGACGCCGAAGGAGGCAATGCCTTGGTCAAACATCTGAGGGAGCTTAGGGCTCTGGAACAAGAGCATCAGCCGGTTCTTTCCGCCGGGGTTCTGCCCAGTGTAATTCAGAACTGTGGCGGGGATGACCACGCGGCCGTCGGGCCACTCCACCATGAGATCGCCGACCCACTTGCCGTTGCACCAGATGGCACCGGCCCAGGTATCCCTGATCCGCATATCCAAGCTTTTAATCCAAGCCCCAAACTCGATCACCAATTCCTTCCCCTGCCGCGAAGCAGGCAGCGTGAAGTCTTTGCTTAGCCACAGGCCCGCTGCGCCTTGCGCCGGTCGTGGTAGCAGCGGGAAGGTGATCTCTGACCACGCCAGCGAGTCCTGCGCGGCGACCGGCAATGGGATTCCGGCGTGCGTGATGAAATGCCATTGTTTTGCCGGGGCCAACTTCCAGCCCTCGCTCATGTCAACGGTGGGTTCGGTCTCTTTCAAGGTTTGCAGCATCTCGAGTGCCCGCTCCGGCTGGGCATGAGCGCGGAACCGGGCCAACTCGGTGGCCGCTGCGGTCCAGTGGTAGCCACCGGCGGGGGCGCGCACCATCACGGCCTCCAACAGCCGCTCGGCCGCGTCATACTTTGCCAGTGCCGGGGAAGCCAGCTCCGTCCCCCAATCCAGCAGGCGGGAGTACGGAAAGTGCTCGATCAGCTCATCCACGCGCTCCACCATGGCATCCACGAGCGCGTCATTAAGCTGCGCCCATTCTCTGCCTCGCTTAAACCTGGCCCGGTGATACGTGCCGGCCAGCTCCTCGATCGGCAGGGTCTTCTCGAACTCGGGCGCCCGGGCCGCAAGGCAAAGTAAAGGCTGGTCGTTGTCCGCACCGTAGCCTGAGATCACATGTTCCCACCTCGCCTGCACACGGAGCTTGCCCGATGTGCGCGCGATGACCTTGCCGTCGGGACCGTCGAGCACCTCGAGCTGCACCGTCTTCAGGCCGGGACTGAGGAAGGTATGGAAGACGACCTTGCCCTTGATCTCGTTCCACGGCCGGCCCTCGGGATTGTTATGAAACGGCTCGGGAATCTCCGGGCCGCCTTCGCGAACGCTCCCATCATCGAACCGCCAGCGGTAGACGGCGCCCTCGACCTTCCGCGTCAGGTGGGCGGTAATGAACATGTTGTAGGCATCGAGGCCGGGATAGGAGCCCAGGTAGGGAAATGCAGCTCTCTCCGCATGCCACGAAGCTTTCGTATCGGTGATCCGCTTGCAGGAGAACGAGGCCGACAGGTCCTGGCCGCGGCGTTCGGCGTTCCCCGCCCGGGCCGTTGCCACCGGCTCCCACGTACAGAATCCGCCGTGACTCCAGCTCACGCCCATCGGCCGGAACTCGGGTTTGCCCGGCCAGCGCATGTTGATCACGGCCTTGAAGCGGTGCGAGGCGCCGTAGACAAGAAAATCCAACCGGTGTGCGCCCTTGGTCAGGTCTACCCCGAAAGCGCGGTACCCGCCGCCAGGATCGAACGTGCCAATGCTCATGCGCCGTCCATCCGGCAGAGGGACGCCCCCTTTACGCTGCCCACCCTCTATCTCGTCAGCCTCGGGGTAATCCATCCACGCAACGATTTCGTCGTCGATGACAAAGTGCCCCGCCTCCGACGCGCTGTAGAAAAACTCGTAGCGCCCCGTATACGGGACATGGAAGGTCCCACTGAAGGTGGTCATGGTCAGATGCTTGCGGCCCGTCCTCCGGTAGCTCGGCAGCGGGCCTGTTTCGGGTCTGAAGGGAAACCACCACCCGTACACGGAGAAGACCTCGTCCCGTCCGAGCACGTCGTCGGACTCCGCCCACAGCTTGCGGAAGCCGTTCACGGTTCGAATGGCGGGATCGTAGCGCCTGGCCAATCGCGATTCCATGACCAGGACCGGCATCTTCGGTTCCCATGCCGCCGGCGGATGCTTTGCACGCTCCACCAGGTAGACGGTGTAGTCCCCCGCCCCGCCGTACTCGAACTGCAGCACCATCGGCTCGCCCAATTTCGCCCACAGCGCCCGGCAGCCGACCCGTTTGCCGGCGGCGGTATAGACCAGCGGAACCAGCGTGCTCGGGTCGTGCTCGGGAAGCTGGAAATCGACACTGGCAACCGACGGCCGACGCGTCAGAAAACCGGCCTGCCGGATCGGTTCCTGTTTGTAATGCATCGTGATTCGGACTTCTCTTCCACGATCGTCCTTGTTTGAATACTTGAGCGTAATCGTCTTTGCACCCGGCGGGATGGGGTGGACGGCGGCGCAGCCCTTCCTCTCGTCCGTCGGCGTCCGATCAAATAGCACACGTGTGAAACCCGAGGCATCCCAGGAGTCGTTCACTCCCCCATGTTTCAGATGGACAAAGGTCTTGCCGTCGTCGAAGGATACCGAGAGGGCGGAGTGGGTACGGGGGGCCAGCCAGCAGGAGAAATGGGTGTACTCCGGCTTGATCGCATAGGTCGCCGTGCCGTTGAGCTTTGGTATCCAATAGTGCTTTCTGTTTGCGTTCTCCTTCGGCGTATTCGTGGTTTCCGACACGAAGGTCAGGCCATCGGCTTTGAGCGGCTTGAGCTCCGACAAGTACACGTCCGGCGGCATGCGCCCTATTGTGCGCGCCGCGTTTTGGGGCGATATACTAACCGGAACGCGCAGCTCGGCGTTCTCCACATGCCAGGCAATCGGCTTAGCGGCCGGCTCGGGATCCGCCGCCGAGAGTGGTGCCGCGCAGCACAGTAAGAGTGTGATCAGCAGCGGTTTGATTCTGTGTTGAATATTCATATTAGCCTTTTGTCTCCTTTCGCGGAGTGAAAGGCGATTACGTCTACAGGCGTCTACAGGCCTTTCTTCGCTTCCATGGCCATCATCTCGGCGGCCAGGGCATTGAGGTCGATCTTGCCTTTGAGGCCGGGCACACTTTTGGGTAGCTCCACGTCGTAAATCAACGAGTACAGAATCAGGCCCTGGAGATCTTGCAAGAAGGGTCCCGGCAATCCTCCGACCACAGAAAAGATCCCCCGTTTCCCAACCAGCTCATGCACCTGGGGGAGTTTTCCGGTCTCGAAGCGATGCCGCAGCTCCGAGGTGACGCGGCCTGAATACCAGAAGTGAATCTTCTTGCCCGGATACGCCTTACGCAGCGGCACGATGACGGTCGCATAGAATCGGGCGCGAATCGCATCACCCGTTTTGTTCAGTCGGTCGAGGTCCCGACGGACGGGATCAGCAGAGCTGGGCAGATGGATCAGAAGCTGCGTGTTCGGATTTCGCTTCAGCGCGTAATCAAACCATTCTTTGTAATGCTCGAGCCGGCCCGTTTCTGACTGGTGATAGGTCAGGCCCAAGAGATCAATCTCTCCTGTATCGAGCACAGCTCCGGGTCCGATTTCCGGGACGCTCAGCAGTCGCACGCCGATGCCGGGCGCACCTTGATGGGGTTTATTCGCATAGGTGGTCGCTTTATGGCGAGTGATGCCGCCTTTTTGTGCAACGGGCCCAATCGCCTCGGCAAGCGGGGTGAAGAAGTTATGTCCATAGAAGAGGCAGTTCAGTCCCTTCTTCTTTGTGGCTGGCACCGTATAGGCCCATGGTCGCTCCCAGTTTTCTAACGTGAAACTATTGGGACCGTCTCCCGTCGATGGTTTTAATGCAGGTGGGCGATGCTCCACTTCGTGTTTCAGCACATTGGCAGCGATCGCGGCGAGATCCGCCTCGTAGGCGAATCCAAAATCGGTCTGGGCAAGATCGACATCGTAGATCAGCGCGAGGGTAAACATCGCATTGAGATCGGCAAGTATGGGCCCCGGTTGGCCCGCCTTGGTGCGAAATACGCCCTGCTCGCCGACGAGCGAAGTGATCCCCGGCAACTCCTTGTTATCGAATTGTAATTTTAGCTCCGTGGCGGGTTGGCCGTAGTAAGCACAGCTAATCCGGTTGCTCGGATAGCGCTCTCTGAGGGGTTTAACAATCACGCCAAACACGGCTTTGTGGAACCGGTTGCCGTTGTATCGGAACTCCTTCACGTCTCGGGTAGGGATATTCAGCGGACCGGGGATTTGAATCAGGAACTGCATCCTGGGATTGATCGCCAGGGCCTGGTCCATGATTTCGATAAACTGCTTTCGACTGCCCAGGATCGTTCTCGAAAAGGGCAGCGCGAGCAAATCGACGGGGCCGTCTGAAAGCGCTGCTTTGATCTGTGCAGCTCTCTTCCCTTTATCCGGGTCGAGAGTTAGCGCGACCTGCGAATGATCCGACACCCCGGCCTTCCTGGCGACTGCTGTCAGCCTGTCATGAATGCCTGCCAGCGGCGACTCAGTCTCGTGGGGCACCTGCGGCGCGAAGAAGACACACTTGAGCCCTGTTTTGAGCCCGGACTTGGGCGTAGTGTCTTCGGCGTGGAGCTGAGTACTCAGCAGGAGAAAGAAACTGGCCAGAATGAGTTTGAGCTGAGTCATGGGAGACAACCTGTGGCTGGTGTTATTCTTCTTTCGCAATATTTCGATACAGCAACGATCCACTCTTTGCGAAATACTTAATGCTCGCGTCTTCCTGCACGAAGAGCTTTCCACCATCGCCCATCCAAATGGAGTCGTACTCTCTGCCGAGTCTGCCGCCGTATGACATGGCAAAGGAAGGCTTTCCATCGGACACGTACCGCCCGACATAAGCTGGCACGGACACGTCGGGAGAGAATGTAATCTGACTGATCACGCGGTCGCATCCCGAGTCGATCGAGTTGCCGTTCACGCAGACGTGCCAATTGCCATCGGCCCCAAAACCAGCCCAGGCCAGGTCGTTGCCGTCCGGACGGAACACGAGTGAGCCCCGCTGAATATTTTCATAGGGCCCGTGTTCGCTGTCGCCCTCGACAACGAAGTGCTCCAGCCCGCGCCGAGCACCGTACGCCAAACGCGATCCGACAGGCGAGAAACGCAGATCGTAGATATCATCAAAGGCCGGGCCTTCGGCGCCGTCCACAACGACGAAGTTCTTGTTTCCATCACCGGCCACATAGGCCATCGTTTTTTTGTCGGCACTAAAGACCACGCTGTTGCCTCGGACCTGCGTATAAGCTTTTCCCTCTTTGCCATCGACGATCATTCGGGCGGGCGTTTTGGAACCGTCAAGCGTTGATGCGCCGTAAACAACGCGCTCATCCCCAGCGGGAAACAGCGTCTTGCCATGTTGGATCTGGCTATAGACTTTGCCCGGCACGCCGTTGACCATCACGACTAACTTGTCGTCGGTCTTCGACATGCAAGCCCAGGTCGCACCAGACGGGGACGCCATCAGCCGCCCCAGTCGCTCGCAGGCGGGCCACTGCTTCTCGCCGACAACCACATTCCATTGCGTGTCACCCCCGACGTAGACCATTTCTCCCGGTTGGACGGGCGACGCACGCAAGGTGCCCGGGGCAATATACTTCCAGGTCTTCTCGCTGATCGGCTCGTCGCCGGGAAGTTCGCGAATGCTTTCTTTTCCCGGGCCTTCCTTCGCAACGAACGCGAACAACTCACTGTCGGTCGCGTCGGTCTTTCCGCCCATCCGTACTGGTGATCCCGAACCGATCAAGTCGTAGGGTTTGCTCGTGACCAGCGTAATATTGGTCCCTTGGATCCGACCGCGGCAAGCCACCATCTTCTCGCCCACCTTGGCGCGATAAGCGAAGTAGTCGCCGGCAAAACGAAAATCCCAGATCCCGCGCTGCGCGGGTTTATCTTTAACGATGACACTGTCGTAATGCCCAAGTACTTTACCGTTCACCACGACATAATGTCGGCCATCCTTGCTGGCTTGATAGGCCAGATTCGTCTTCGTTGCGTCCGAGCCGAACACGAGCCCGGCAATGGGCCACCCATCTTTGGTGATGGCATAAGGTGTCTGTTCGACGCCGTCGACAACCACCATGCACTGCGTACCTCGGGTGCCCACGAAAACATGGTGCTTGCCATCCTCGCTGAAAAACGGCGTGCCGCCGGCAATGGCGTCATACACACCCGGCAAGGCCTTTCCATCGAGATTGACCTGCCGCAATTTTGTCTGCGGGTGAACACTCACAACGAGAACATGGTCACCGTGGGGACTGACCTGAATCGTCGAGGGCACAACGTTGCTGACTCGTCCAATTACGTCTGCCTCCGCAGGCAATGACTAACACAGAGCGACTGCGGTGAACAGACCGGTTATCGCGTATCGATGCGTCTTCATCCGTTTGCTATCCATTGTCAACTCGGCCCAAAGGGCCATTCGTTTGCGGGAAATGCCCGAAATCATGAGGGCCAACGGCCCTCCCGGACATTTTGTCGATCGCTGTCCCAGCCCGTTCTCGGCCGACCATTTCGCTGATGGTGAATCATCCCCCTGCCCTCGACCCGCCAGGATTCCCAATAACCCCGCGCTGTCGGCAGCGGTTTTCATCCAGTCACGTCGTTCCATGGCGTCATCTCCGTTGCTGTGTTTTGAGGATCGAGTGACCGGCGAGCCGACAATTACTTGTCAACCGATCAGTTCCGGTATCAGCTCGCCGCCGGTTTGTGACAATTGCTTAAACCGACCACCGTGGAAGTAGGTCAGTTTGTTGTCATCCAGGCCCAGCAGCCGTAGCAAAGTAACGTGAACGTCCTTAATGGGATGCACACATTCGACGGCTTTTTCCCCGAGTTCATCCGTCGCACCGACGGCGTGTCCGGCATTAACGCCGCCGCCGGCGAACAGCATGGCCATGGCCTTCGCGTTGTGATCTCGACCGAGTCGCTCGCCACCACCGCGTTTCCCGTTGTCTGGACTGCGACCGAACTCTCCGGTCCACATCACCAGTGTCTCGTCCAGCATGTCGCGCTGTTTTAAATCTCTGATTAGAGCCGCCATCGGTTTGTCGATCGACTTGATCCGCTCGGAATGCGCACGCTCGATGTAGTCGTGCGAGTCCCATCCGGCCGTATAAACCTGCACGCACCGGACACCTTTCTCGATCAGGCGACGAGCCAGCAGGCAACGCCTGCCGAAGTCTCGTGTCAGCGGGTTGTCCATGCCGTACATATTTTGTGTTTGCTCAGTTTCCTGGCTCAGGTCGAGGATCTCGGGAACCTGCATCTGCATGCGGAATGTCAACTCATAGTTCTCGATCCGTGCTTCCAGTTCGTCGTGATCGGGATGCTGTGCTGCGTGTTCCTTATTCAGCTCAGCCAGCAGATCGAGATTGCTCCGCTGTCGATCCCGAGTGACGCCTGCCGGCGGGAACAGGTCGAGAATTGGCGATCCAGTCGCTCGCAAAGTGGTCCCCTGGAAGTAAGGCGGCAGGAAGCCGTTGGACCAGTTGGCAGCGCCGCCCTGAGGGTAAGCGACCTCGGGCAGAACGATGAATCCGGGCAGGTCCTGATTCTCGGAACCAAGTCCATACGTGACCCAGGAACCAATCGCCGGATCACCACCAAACCGGTTGCCCGTATTCATGTGGTAATTCGCGGTCGGATGATTGATCGACTCGCCCCGACAACCGTGATAGACGCACAACTCATCCGCGACACCTGGCAGATGCTTGAAGTGCTCACACATGGAAATGCCGGACTCGCCCGCCTGGCGAAACTTGAACGGACTCTTCACGAAATACCGTTGCCCGGAAGCCATGGCCGAGGCGAACTTGTCCTGTCGCACAAACTTCTGGAGGTGCAAATCGTCGAGCTTCGGCTTTTGATCAAACGTGTCGATATGACTTGGTCCTCCAGCCATAAACAGCTGGATACAGGCTTTGGCTTTGCCTGGTATCTGCTGCGGCTTCGGAGTCAGCGGGCCAGCGCTCGCATCACGCGCCAGCAGATCAGTCAGCGCAATTCCGCCGAGCGAACCACTCAACCCATACAGAAAGCTGCGCCGCTCGATCGCGGATGCGTTGTGCATACCTGTGTCCTCTGACAACTACCACGAAAGACACGAACCACACGAAAACAGACCTGACAATCGCAAGCACAACTTTCGTGTTGTTCGTGTCTTTCGTGGTTGAATACGGGCTGCTTAGTAAACGTATATAAACTCGTTGGAGTTAAATAGAACCAGGCAGACATCGGCCATAGCCCTGACTTCTGGTGGCACATCCCAGGGCTTCAGGTCCGGCACGTAGTTTCGATACATGTCCAGGTCTTCCACCCAGTAGAAGGTCAGTCCGGTCATTTCCTCGACCATCTCGCGGATGACGTACTTCGGATACTCAATGCGACGTGGTTCCCGCTCTTTGTGCAGACGCAGCATGTCCGTGTAATGCAGTTTGCAGCGGGCCAGTTCTCTCACGGTGGGATTACGTCCCAGAGCCTTACGTAAGGCAAGCGCTAACTGTTCGTCGGTCTTGCCAGTCGTAGACACTTCTTTCAGCTGGTTGGCAAGAGCCAGTGATCGGTCAAAGCTGTTCCGGCTGTTGAAGAGTGTAAACGCCTGCGGGGTAATGGTTGATGCATCGCGGCGTTCGCAGGATGTGTCCAGTCCTGGCTGATTGAAGACTTCCATCATCGGGTCGCGGAGCGTTCGGATTCTCTCGGTGTAGATCGTCCGACGATTGCGTTCAGCGGGCGTTCGCGACGGCTGCCAGGCCGGCGCCACCGAACCCATGATGTGCCGTGGCTGCATGGCGATTTCCATGTTTATTTCCGGACGCACGGGCAGCCCGCCCTGAGTCCGATTCAGTTCACCGGTGACAAACAACATCGAATCGCGCAGTTCCTCGGCCGACAGTCGGCGCGGAGTGAAGTGCGAGTACAGTTGATTGTCCGGGTCCCGTTGCTTCGTCTGTTCCGGCACAGGTCCGCTGGTTCTTTGCCAGGTTTCCGATGACACAATCAGCCGATGCAGTTTCTTCAGCGACCAGCCGTTGGCAATGAAGTAATCAGCCAGGAAGTCGAGCAGTTTGGGGTGCGTTGGTTTCTTACCGGTTGCTCCGAAGTTGTTCGGGTTTCCGGCGAGGCCCTGTCCAAAGTGGTACTGCCAGACACGGTTCACCATCACGCGAGCCGTCAGTGGATTGCGAGGACTGGTCAGCCACTCGGCCAGAGCCGCCCGGCGACCAGTCAGTTCCTGCGTAACTGGGCGTTCTGCATCTTTCGTGACCACACTGAGCACCGCTGGTGACACCAGTTGCCCGGGCGTTTCGACCGAGCCACCAGTCAGAATGTGCACGGCTGGCGGGGTCCCTCTGCGCTGTGCCGGTGAGGGCATCGCAATGATCGGCCGGTTGGAAAGGAACGGACGGTCGCGGCCGCTGTAGACGCTGAACGCCAGCCGTTTGAATCGCTTGAGCTCGCGATCCAGAATCTGTTTGCGTTTGTTATTGACCTTGCCGTGACCCTTGCCTTCGGTATCCGCGTCCCATTTCGGAACAGGCCATTCCTCTTTCGGGATCGTACTCAGACTCTTGACGCCGCCAGCTTTCTGCAGTCGTACGATGCGTGCCTCACGCTGTGCGAAGCCGTCGACGTTTTCACAGGGCTGATACGGAACCGTGCGGTCGGCGAACTGCACCGGAGCAAATACAGCCTGCATGCTGTAGTAGTCGCGTGTGGGAATCGGATCAAACTTATGGTCGTGACAACTGGCACAGCGCAGTTCGTGGCCTAAGAATGTGACTCCCACGTTATTGGTAATGTCGTCCAGAAACTGCTGCCGGGTGACAGCCGCGACACTCATCGACGTGTGTTCCCACGGGCCCATCCGCAGGAATCCGACAGCAATCAGGCTCTCGGGATCGTCCGGGTTGAGTTCGTCGCCAGCGATCTGTTCCCGCACGAACTGGTCATACGGTTTGTCGTTGTTGAACGACCGAATGACGTAGTCGCGATATCTCCATGCGTTAGCTCGCAGGAAGTCATTGGAGAAGCCGGCTGAGTCCGCGTACCTGACAACGTCGAGCCAGTGTCGGCCCCATTGTTCGCCATAGTGCGGACTGTCGAGCAGGCGGGCGACGCATTGTTCGAACGCCGTCTTTGATTCGTCGGCCAGGAAGCTGTCGATTTCTACTGGTGTTGGTGGCAGTCCCGTCAGGTCGAACGTCAGTCGCCGAATCAGCGTGCGACGGTCGGCGCGTCGTAATGGTTTGATGTTGGCAGTGGTCAGTTGGTCTTCAATCAGGACGTCGATCGGGTTCTTCGCCGAGTTCTTCAGTCGTCCCGACTCATCCTTCCACAGCGGCTGATAGGCCCACAGGTTTTCCGGAAGATATTTCCGTTTCGTCCAGTCATCACTAAGCCCGCCGCTGGTGCCGACCGTGATGCCTGTGTTGACGTTCCACTTGTCTTCCGTCCGGCGCACGATCTCCGCCAGACGTTCTCGATCAGGCCACGGTGCACCGCCCTTAATCCAGTCTTTGATGTAGGCCGCCTGCTCGGCACTCAGACGATCGTTCTCCTTCGGTGGCATCTCCAGCCCGTCGCGGATGACCGCCTTGTACAGAGGGCTTTGTTCCGGCCTGCCGGGCACGATCGCGGCATCTTCGCTCTCGCCGCCTTTGAGCAGACCCTCCCGCGACTGCATGTTGTACTTGCCACGAATATCGGTGGCGTCGTCGCCATGGCAACTGAAGCACTTCGTCCTGAAGATCGCCAGCACGCGATGAGCGAACAGTTCTTCCGCCTGGGTCGAGTCCTTCCCGGATTTCTGTGCTGCGAGTGACGGAAATGCCGTCGCCATGCACAGCGTCACTGCGTAGAGGACGGTGACCATTCCGAGTTGTGATTGCCGTTCGACCATCTTCGTTGTTTTTCCAATACCAGAGACCTGCGCCGACCTGGAAAGTGGACGCCGCTTGATTCCTGTTCCTCAGTCGTTGGGCTGGGCCAGGCAAACCATAGGGCCGTTGGCCCTGCGCTCAGACAGCCACACCGCACTACGCTGCGGCGGACATCTGCTCGGAAACATGTTTCAGCAGCATGTCGACAATATCGTCGGTCGTCTGGCCTTCACTGACCGCGGCGAAGTTCAAACCCATGCGATGCCGTAAAACGGGATGCACGAATTTCCTCACGTCCGCAAA
Organism: Lentisphaeria bacterium; assembly: GCA_963580095.1. Classification (GTDB taxonomy): domain Bacteria; phylum Verrucomicrobiota; class Lentisphaeria; order JABSQK01; family CAJWLW01; genus CAJWLW01. The sequence continues at coordinate 13,047 of CAUZJQ010000046.1, forward strand.
GGTGACTTCGCTCCGACCGGAGAGACCAGCGTGTGACTTGGCCGCCAACAGCAACCCTTGTCCGGCTCGCGGGCCGCAGCCCCAACGCACCCATTGATTGACGAACTCGGGAGCTTCGTCGCTGTTCGGTCGGGTACTGCGGGCCAGTCGTGCGGCATAGTTGGCCACCTCAGGACTAACTGCGATTCCGCGGACCGCTTTCTGCATCTGGATAATTTCCTCACCGCCAATGATGCGATCAAGCTTCGGCAGCGATTCCAGTGTGGTCGACAACAGAATCTTTTCTTCTTCGCTGAGCGACGGATAATCGATCTTGATCAGGAACAGGAACCGATCCAATTGCGCTTCGGGCAAGGTATACGTGCCTTCCTGCTCGATCGGGTTTTGAGTGGCCAGCACGAGGAAAGGCTCGGGCAATTTATAGGTTTCACCGCCCACACTTACGTTGCGCTCCTGCATGGCTTCGAGCAGCGCGGCCTGGGTCTTGGGGGGCGTACGATTGATTTCGTCGGCCAACAGAATGTTGGTAAAGACCGGCCCTTTGGAAAAGGTAAAGTGCCGCTTTCCATGCTCATCTTCGTTCAGCAACGTCGTGCCGGTGATGTCGGTCGGCATCAAGTCGGGCGTAAATTGTACCCGGGTAAAATCGAGGGACATGGTCTCGGCAAGACTGTTAATCATCAGCGTCTTGGCCAGTCCGGGCACACCCTCGATCACGACATGTCCCCGGGCGAAGAATGCCGTGAGGATCTGACCGATGACATCCACCTGGCCAACGATGATTTTTCCGACTTCGGCAGCGATCAATTCGCCCGACTTTTCCAGCTTGGCTAAGGCTTCCGCGTCGCTGCCTGAATGTGTTGTGTTTGATGAATTCATATTCAGGTAACCCTGTTGATGTTGATGTTGATGTTTCGTGATAGTCGCCTTTCGCTCCGCGAAAGTAGCGGCTTTCTTTTTCGTGCAGCGATACTTTCGCGGAGTGAAAGGCGACTAAGCGTTCCTATTTTCGTTTGACGGATTCTTCGGCAACGGCTTTGAAATAGTTGCTGACCATATTCTCGTATCCAGCGGGCACAGTGCCGCCGGTGGTATCGGCTTGATGCGCATCCTTAAACGTTCCATCCGCGATCTGCTGCGCACGCAGTTCGTAGGCACTGGCGAGCGAAGTTTCCGCACGACGTACGTGCTTGATGGCTTCGTTGAGCGTTTGCCTCACATCGACTCCCTGCTTATTGCTCTGAATTTGTCGGAGTCGTTCCAGGGCTCGCTTCAGGTCGGTCGTGGGGAGATTATGGCGATTGAGCGCCAGTAATAGCCCGCGGATGTTCTCTTTACTCTTGTGGTCTGCAGCCCCCATCAGCTCCTTGAGCTTATTCAGCTCGTCAGGAGGGAGCTTGCCGACATCGGCGAATCCTGTCGCAGTGCCGGTTCCTTTGCCCAAACCAACCGCCGATGAGGGCGCGTTGTCCTCATCGATAATTTTGCCGTCTTCACCAGCACCGGCCACCAGGCGAGCTGGCATCGCCACCTCATTGTCCGGGATCGCCGGTGCTTTGCCGGCGGCCATCTGCCCTTCTGACTGTCCAGCACGCCCGATGTTGCCACGGCCCTTCGCTTTTGCCAGCGGGTTAGGCGTCTGAGCGGCCATTTGCCCAGCGGCGGACGCCGAGTCCAGGTTATCCGACGCCGGTGATCCGGAAGGGGAATTGTGATCCATCAGTTCCGAGCCCGATTCGGGGACGGGGGCGCCCAAATCGTCGAGTCCGCTGACCAACTCAGATATATTCACGGGAAGCTCCGCAGGCAGTTCACCCAGGTTTGGCAACTTGCCTTGATCCTCCGCATCTTCGTTCTGTCCAGGCTCGACCAAGGCACCTGATGTTGGAGCCTGTTGCCCCGTCTCAATCTCCTGCGACGAATCTTGCGGTACGGTGTCGAGATTGTGCGACATATCGGGCTTCGGTTTGTCGCTATCCAATGCCAGCAGGTTGGGGATTTTATCATCGAGTTTGTCCTGAATGTTGTGCAGTGTGGCCTCGTACAGGTCGATCTCGCTCTTGTCCGCAAAGTCCCACTCGTCTCGCGCGAGGTCTTCAGCCAACTCCTCGAGATCACGCTTCAACGCAAGCTTTTTTAGATCAAGATCGCTGAGGTCTTTCTCGTCATCCTCATCCAGATTCTCCGTGGGCTTGGAAGTGATCACCTTCCGCAGTGCATCAAGTTCTTCTTCCGCCTCCGTCCACTCCTTGAGCTTTTCGTTGGTCTCGGCCTGGGCCAAATCCGCCGCAGGTGCGGCCTCATTACGATCTTCACCCAGCAACTTCGCCAGTTCGAGATTCTTGCCCTTCTCTAACTTCTCGAATTCTCCGCCCTTGAGCGCCAGCAACTGATTGTAGATCATTTCCTGCACGGTTTTCAGATGTTTGAATTCGCCGTTAATACGCTCCTGGTCGAGCGCCACCGGAACAATTTCTGGGGCGCGATCTGTGGTCAGGTAAACCGCGATTCCCTTGGGGGATTGCACGCCGCTACCCACGCAGGCGATTCCGGTAACGGCCTGCTCTTCTCCCATGTCGAAGACGAAGGTGGCGGGCAACTTCTCCAACAACACGCGGGGCGCTTTGGGCCCCTTACTTACAGCTAAGGCGTTCCTGGCATCCTTGACATTGGACGCAACAAGCTTCCATTTCGAGCTGTCGAGGTAGGGGCTCTTCTGCTCCTCGGTGTCCTCGCCCACGAGCGCCAGTTGTTCCAGATACGCTTTTGCCGACCAGCCGTGGGCAGAGTCAATGACCAGCCCGAAGTAGCGTGCTGGTTGACTCTTGAAGCGGACGCTTTGAGTCTTCGTGTTTTTAAAGGACGTTCCGGGACCGAAACCATTGGCACGCTTCAACTGGCCGGCATTGAGCCGTGTACGTCCGGCGGCAAACGCGCGATGATTGGCTTCAACAGCCTCAATCTGGGCGATGCTCTGCATGCGCTGGGCCAAATGAATTCCCTGATCCGGTGCCAACTGCACTCCCTTGATCAGTGTTTCCCGCACATCGACCTGAAGTTCGAGAATCTTCTGACGGTAGGCATCGAGCGCTGCCTGGATGTCTTTGTCCTCGCGCTTCACACGATTCACATCCAACCAGACATCGTCAATGTTCACCGACAGGTTCTGGGTGCCCTCCAACGCTTGTTTTTGAAGAACGATGGCGCGCTCCAGGGCGGCGTAAAGATCTTTTAGCTCCGAGTCGCCGTCAGCAAGATTGGTATCCAGATCCTTCACGGTGACCAGCAAGGCATTCGAAACTCCGCTGTCGGTGGTTGGACAAAAGTCGTTGCCATGGACTTCCAAAAAGTACTTGTTACCCGGCTCGAAGACGCTGGCATCAATTTTCAGGTCGACTCGCTTCTGAATCCGATCCTGCTCACCAGGTGCGGAGCCGAACGTCCAGTCCCGAATCGCCTCTGGCGGACTGCCGACTTTAGCGCGGCGGAGCGTCAGCTTCATATCCTGCATGCCATAGTCATCCTTGCCTTCAAACCGCAACGGAAGTGTGGCACCGGGCGTGACAACATGGCTCATTTCCATGTCCAGATAGTTGACTTCGGGTTTGCGGTCGGTCTTGAGCTGGACACTGCCGCTGCTCAAGATGATTGGATTCGGCAAGTTCCTGACCACCGCGACCAGGTCGTAATTACCGCCGGTGTCGCCCACCTCGATCGTCCCTTTCCAGACTTGATTGCCCGTATCCTGTAGCGGCACGGACCCGGCCGGCCACTGCCAGACAAGCGACTCGACCGGTTTATCCAACTTGACGAGTAGATCCAACTGGCTGGCAGGAAGACACTTCACCGGGTAAGGGGGGCCGCTTTGCTCACGTGGCGGTTGGGCCACATAGGCCGGTGGCGTAATGGTGAATCTGGATTCGACGATCTTTGTCGCGGCGTTCACCGTCACCTGCACGCTGCGGGTATAGGTTCCACCAACGAAGATGCGAAAAGAAAAGCTCCGGCGAACGGCTTCAAACGTGTACTGATACAGGTTCGGATTTCCGACGACGGGCCGCATTTTGACTTCCGCGCCGACGGTACCATCGTTGGCAACGCTGCCCTGACCCTCTCGGTACACGATGGCGGGATAAATCATCAGCTGTTTGCCGTCTGCGAACTCGGTCACATCCAGCGAAATATCAAGGTCGTCAAATTCAGCAATGGTCACATCCTCTGCCGGACTCATGATCAGCGAGGCGGCGGCAGCGGGTGGAGAATCGTTGAAGGCGAACGCATAGCGGGAAAATGCATTCTGCAGATAGTCCGGCGCGATAGCACTGTATGCGATCCAAATCGCCAGCAGCACGGCGAACGCCGAGCACCATTTTGCCATCCGGGCCGGCTGCCATAATTCACGCAGCGGCACATGGCTCCACCCCGTCGTGGCCGCGCTGGCCGTGGCCCTGATGAAATCTCTCTGTTTGTCGCTGTAGTCCATCTCTTCAAACTGCATGGTATTGATCAGGACATTTTCCTCGATGCCGAATTGCTCCTCCAGCATCAGTGCGACCTGTTCGTTACTACGGTGAGTCCTGAGGGCTCCAACGACACACTTGAAAAACGCCCCAATCGTGCCGATCAGTCCCGTAATTGCAAACGGAAATCGCAAGGCCGAGGGCAGAACGAGCAGGTTGTCCAGGGCAAAAAGACTAAGCCAAATCGTGGCTGTAATGGCGAACCAGGTGAGAAACCCCAGCATGACTGTCGTCATGCGGATGGTACGGTTCGCACGTTCGATAACCCGCCTGAAATCCAATGTCTGTGTAGGACTCGTTTGTGCGATGCTCATTGTGTTACCTCGTGATCCTTACCACCGACAATTAGCTTGCCGTCTTTCATGACAACCGGCCAGAGATCTGGCGCAATGCCCATTTCGGGTGTTGCCGTCTCAAGTTTGATTCGTGTACGACAAAAAGTGCCGCGATCAATCAACGTCATATTTCCCGTCTTATTGTCTCGCACAAACCGCCAGATACTCAGGCGATAGAATTCCATCAACTCACCGTGTTCATCCATTTCGAAATTTCTCGTACCCTTCCCCCAGGCAGTGCCCTTTGCCCACGCCAGGGCCGCCTCCGGATCAGCGATGTCTCGGCGCAGCCTCACCAGGGCGGTGATTTTCCGGTCGCGATCCTCGCAGATAATGCCCAGCAGTTTCTTCTCGGTGTAGTAGTCCTGAACTTTGAGAAATTCGGTTTCGACGGATTTGAAAAGGTCCGTGCGCCTGGTTCCTTCCGCGGGCCAGCCAGCCACCCACTTGCCATCGACCAGAGCCGCCAGGAAGACGTTTTGACCGAGGGTCGAATGGACCCGCATCTTGCCGTCGCTCGCATCCTTTCGGACAACCACCTTCGAGAGCGTGTCCCGCGTAAGCGCTCGCACGCCGTTGTCGGCGCTGGCCGAATCCAATCTGAAGGAACGGAAATCGACTTCCATGTTGCGAGCAAACTGCTGACCCTCGTCCAGCATTTTGATCCGTTTGACATGCACCAGATCGTCCATACCCTGGCCCGGCTCGCCCGAATACTTCGATCGCATCACGAACTTCTTCGTTCCCGTCACGAAACCCGTGTCCGGCTCCACAACCCGCACGTACATGACGCGCGTGTCCACAATACCGGTCACCGTCTCTCCGCTATTGAAGACCACGGTGCACTTGGGCTTTAACACGGGATATTCTAACCCGAATCTCACCTTTTTAACGCCGTCTCCCATGTTGCTGATATTGAGTATCTTGAACTTTTTCAGGTACTCCTCGCTGTTGGGCGAGAACGTCATTTCTTTGACGACGTTAAAATTGAACGTGAAGACTTTGGTCTTCGCTCGGATGTTTTCGACATCCACGGTGGTCGTCGTTTTATCCCCCGACATCTTCGTCATCGTAAAATTCAGCCCTGGAGTTAACTGCACAATCCCCTCGTACTGCGTTTCGTCTGACAGATAGACCAGTGCATGCCGCTTAGCCGCCTTGTCTGCTGCCGCCAGACCCGCCGGCGACATAACAAACATCGCGATCAGGAGACTGTATAATCTCGTGGTGGTGGTATTTACTGTGAATATGGTTGTCATGATCGATGCCTTCATTGCATAGTCGCCTTTCGCGGACCGGCAGGCGACTATTAAACGATATTCATACGCCGTCGCAGGACCCATTCCCAAAGCAGAATGCCCATCACGAGCAGGATGTATACTGGCAGCACGCCGAATAGAGCGGGCTCCCTCACCAGCGGTGAGTCATGCGGGTCAGCACTGGTCATCAACATGGCTTTGAGACGCTGGATCAGCTGTTCGGTGTCAGCTTCCCGCTGGTAGTTTCCACCACTGCGAGCGGCCAGGTTCTCCAGGAACGGATGATCCACCGCGAGATCTGCACCCTCGCTGGCATTCGCCCCCACGCGGATGACTCGCTCATAAGTATCCAACGGCTCACCGGCCAGAGTCGCCTCGAGCTTGACCGTGTAGTCGCCGCGGTCAGCGAAGAACACTTTTGTCTGGAAGTCATTGCTGTCCTTAAGCACGATCGAAAGATCCTGAGTGGTCCCTTCATGCTCGACCGACCCCTTCAGATGGACTTCCCCCTCTGCATATCGTCCCACAACGCCAATTTCTGCGTGGCCTGCTTCACTGGGGCGGTATCGTTTGCGATCCCACCTGACGGTCAGGAATCGGCCGCCCTCAATCTCGCCGGCCAAGTAGCGAATGGAATCTCGCCAGAACTGATGAAAGGCGCCGGAAATATCGCCTTCCATCCGCGACCATCTCCAAAGCGTATCAGTGGCCACGCCCAGTATCTGACCTTTGCCATAAGGTTGCAGGACAACAATCGGCACGATCTTACTGCCAACGGAGGCATTCATCAGGCTTAGCGCACCGCTGCGACGTTCCCCCACTTTGTTCACTGAATAGAACACCGGAGCTGTGACGTCATTCAAGATAGCAGCCGTCGCGGAAGACAACCCATGCCCGGATCCCTCCGGTGGAATAATAACCGGGAACTGCCCTGCGCTGATTCCGCGGGCGTCGTTGCTTTCCTTCCAGGGTATCAGTGGCGCAAGGACCGTTTTGTAGTAGCCCCCTTTATCAAAGGACTTGGGACCTCCAAGCAGTACAAGGTTGCCGCCACGTTCAACGTATTTTCTTAACGCGTCGAAAGACGCAGGGCTGATAAAGTCCGCCGGGAAGGATCCTAGAACAATGCAGGTATAAAGGTCCAGGACCTCTTCATCAGCGGGAAATCCACGCGAAAACACCTGGTCACCTTCCTGCCGCGCGCCATCAATCAGAAACACCTGGGCGTTTTTTCGATAAACCGAAGTCAGCTTGATTGTCGCATCTTCACTGAACTCGCGTTTGAGCATCGCGAAATTCCAATCAAGCATGTTTCCATACAAGAGGACGTTGACACGAATGGCACTGCCGGTGTGGTAGCAAGGGGTTACGTCATGCGGCGGCCTTGAGCTGGTGTCTTGGTTTCTTCATTAGAGCCAGAACTTTCGGTCTGCGTTTGTTGACGCGCGGTTCGACTCG
>CAUZJQ010000047.1:0-20533 GCA_963580095.1 Lentisphaeria bacterium
CATATTACGTGGAATTGACATGAAAAGCAAAATAACCCGAAAGACTTGCCGTCTCGCCGGCATCAAGATCGGCTTGATCTGTAAAGACAAACTGTGGGGCGTCGAATACATCGAAACGTCCAGCGGCAGTGCCGGAAAGGTTGAAGATGACGTCCATCGACCTTTTGCTCTGGCGACCAATGTGTTTCAGACCAGACACGGCGCGTGCGAGACGATTCATCAGATGCGTGCCATCGGTTTCGAACCCGGCTACAGCATGGCGTCTGTCGGGGCGCCCCGGATCGTCGCCGGCAAACAGATCACATTCAAATACCGCGACAAGGCAACCGGCTTGCAGGTTGTCGTCACCTGGAAACGCGCCGGCAAGGGGGCCGTGCTCCACGCCGATGTCACAGTCACGAACCGTGGTAGCGAACCGGTGACGATCGATCACATCTCTCCGGTATTCCCCGGACTGTGTTCGATGAAATCGGGCGATTGGGTAAAGAACATGCACATCCACTTTGCGCGCAACGTCTGGAATGCGGAAGCGCAATGGTACGACCGGCTGATCTGTGAAGAGGGCATGAATGCTCAGTACCTGGGCGGGGATTCATCAAGCTTCTTCCGTCTCGAATCCCTCGGCAGCTTTTCGGCCGGCCGCCATTTGCCGATGGTGATTCTCGAAGATCGAGGCGCCGGAAAATCCTGTTACTGCGAGATTCGCTATTCCGGTTCGTGGTCCATGGAAGTGGGGGGTCGGAGAAATCGTTTCTATATCCTGCCTTCGGGCCCTACAAAGACAGACGGGCAGTTCTGGCAAACACTCGCACCGGGCGAATCACTGTCTGCGGTACCTGTTGCGTTTGGGGTGACCAACGGTGGGTTCAACGAAGCGATCGCCGAGCTCACCAAATATCGCCGGGCCGATCTCCGGCCCACGTGCAAGGCGGACAGGGAATTGCCTGTCATTTTCGATGACTACATGAATTGCCTGCTGGGTGACCCGACCGAAGAGAAAGAGCTGCCGATGATCAAAGCCGCCGCGCGTGCCGGTGCTGAGTACTACATGCTCGACGCCGGTTGGTCGGCCGGCCTTCGAGAAAACTGGTGGATCGCGGTGGGCGAGTGGCGGGAAAGTCCCGATCGCTACCCCAGCGGCCTGGCATTTATCATGGACACGATTCGGGCGCACGGCATGATTCCCGGCATCTGGGTGGAGATCGAGGTTATGGGTGTCGATTGCCCCATGGCGGACAAGCTGCCCGATGATTGGTTTGTCCAACGCGGCGGCGAACGGGTTATCGCCGCAAGCCGGTATTTCCTCGATTACGCTAACCCTGCAGTGCGTAAGCATTGCCACGGTATTATCGATCGTCTCGTAGCGGACTATGGCATCGGATACCTGAAGATCGATTACAACATCAATCATCGCGAAGGCAACGAAACAGGTCGGTCGGCTACCGGCGAGCTTTGCGATTACGAAAGCCCAGGCGCCGGTCAACTGGCGCATATCGCCGGCTTATACCAATGGCTCGATGAGCTGCGCATCAAACATCCCCACATGCTTGTCGAGAATTGCGGTTCCGGTGGCGGCCGCATGGACTACGGCGTGCTCGAACATGTGCATCTGCAAAGCACGACGGACCAGGTTCATTATCTGAGGATGCCATCGATCACGACAGGGTCGCTGGCTGCGGGCGTGCCGGAGCAAATGCTCCAATGGTCGTATCCCAAACAGGATTCGAGCCCGGAGAACGTCGCATTCTGTACCATGTTCGGCATGTTGTCCCGCTTCGACCTCGCCGGACAGATGGATAAACTCGACAAACGCGGAATGCGCCTGGTACAGGAGGGAATATCCCTGTACAAAACGTATCGACGGGACATCCCCAAAATGGTTCCGTTCTACCCGGTCGGCACGACGCTGATTCATGACAGCGAAGGGTTTGTCGTAGCGGGCCTGAAAAAGGAAAATCATACGCTCGCCTACATCGTCGTCTATCGGCTGGACGGCAAAGATAGCGAGCTTGAGATACCTCTTGAAGGTTTCGCGATGAAGGACATGCGGGCAGCGATCCTGTATCCATCGGAGCGTCCGGGCAGTGTGCGCAAGACTCGGCGCGGCATCAAAGTGACGCTGCCGCGGAAACGCTCGGCGAGGTTGGTCTGCATCAACGGTTGACCAGCGCGTACATCTTCGTGTCAACGTTCGTAGTCACGTCGTAAGACGGTCCGGAAACCGCTATATCTTGCCGTCGCGCTGCATGTCATCTGTCAATTGCTGCAGGTAAGCGTCGACGGCTTGATGATTTTTCTTGACGTGGGCGGCGTAGTAGACCGAACCCATGGCACGACGCGGCCGGTCGCTGGCATTGCCGTCGGCGCGATGGATTGTCAGGCCATGGTGAATCAGCAGATCGCCGGGCGCCGCGCAGACCGCAATCTCGTTGGCTTCATTGTCGGGCCGGTAATCGACGAGTCCCTGTGAGAACCCCAGGGTATTGGAGCGCGCGTGCTCACGCAGTCCGTGCTTGTGGGAGCCGACAACATAACGGACACAGCCGTTTTCCTCGTCGGCGGGATCCAGTGCGAGCCACATGTTGACCATCTCGATTGGCTCGATCTTGTCGTAGAACCCGTCCTGATGCGCGGGCGTCGGCTTGCCGCTTCCCGGGGGTTTGTTGAACCACTGCAGGCCACGGGCGACAACGGGACAGCCGAGCAAATGCACGGCCAGTTCGCTCAGTTGCGGATGACGGAGATAGCGTTCGAAAAACTTGTCGTGCTGGTCGATGCGTGGCAACTGCTTGAGGGTCGACGGATCGCCCTTGGTTTCGTAGAATGCTTCCCCGGGTATAAGTGTTGGTATGACGTCATTTATGTATCTTGAAACCTCACGGTTGATCTCGTCAATTTCCTTTCGATCGAGAAATTTCCGGACAACAGCGAAACCATCTCTGGTGAATGTTTCCAGGTCGGGGAAGGGGGTTGAGGAATGATCTGTCATGGTTGTGTTGGTGAAATGGTGGTCACGGCACTGTTAACAATACCCCATTACTTTGAAAAACGCCATTATGTCTGATCAAAATGAGGTTAGTGTAACTGCCATGAAAGTTCTCAGCATTCGACGCATTACGAACGATCGCCGGCACAACGCTTTCACCGGTGCGCGCTGGTTCAAGGGCGATCTTTTTGTGGCGTATCGCCAGGGCAATGATCACAATGGCCGGGACTGGCAAGGACGCATCGTCGTGTTGCGCAGCCGCGACGCCGGAATCACCTGGGACACTGTGGCCGTGTTGCGCGCGGAGGCGGACACCCGCGACGCTTCTCTTTACACGGACGGCAGTCGGCTCTACGCTGTGGCCGCCGAAGAGCATTCGAACGAGAAGATAAGATCTGGTGGTGCAGTCACGGAGGACGGTGATCAGTGGACATCCTGGCAGCCGTACGAGGGCACGGGTGCCTTCGTGCTCTGGCGCCCTGTCTGGTACGACGGCAAGCATTATTGCGCAGGTTTTAACACCAGCGGCACCAAAGGTGTGCATTGGTTCGAGAGTGAGGATGGCCGGCGTTGGGAGGATGTTCGGATTATTCATGAATCCGAGATCGAGGACCCGAACGAGTGTTACCTGGAGATTCTGCCGGACGGGACAGCCACCATGTTGATGCGGTGCGACGGACTCCAGAAGCATCCTTATCTTTGTCGCAGCCAATACCCATTTACATCGTGGAATATGCAGCAATTGCAGGATATTCGGATGACCGGTCCGGCGCTATGGACTGTGGACGACCGGACCTATATCTGCGCCCGCTGGGACCCGATGGATCCGTGCCTGGAGTTCGAAGAAGATTGTGTCGCTCACACCGGCATCTTCAGGGTTGTCGACGACAAGACGTATTTAATCTGTGTTCTGCCTTCGGGACCGCACCCTGACCATTCGTACATGGGGGTGGCACGGTGGCCGGACAACAGTCATCGGTTTTCGCTCAGCTTCTACAGCAACGTCATTGCTAATGACGATCCGGCGATCGACCAATGGACGAACCCGGACATCTACGTCGCGGACGTCCTGTTCGGCGCGGATTTCATTGATGAGATGTTGGTGAGCGATCTGGTCGAGACGGATCGCGGGCTGGAGCTGGCAGCGTTGCCGGACCCCGAGGCGGGCGATCTGGATTTCCGTCCCGTGCACATTCCGGAACTGGGTCCACCTGCCGCAGTCGGCCAGAACTTTATTGATGCCGAAACGATCATCGCGGGTCGCGCCGGTCTTGTATACTTCCTCAAGGACATCGACGTCGGCCCCTGGGATGACGTCCATGTTCACCTCGGCTACGACGGTCCGGTGAAGGTGTGGTGGAACGGAACAGAGGTTTTCTCAGGCCCAGGGACGAGTCCTGCGAAGCAGGATACGACATCGCTCCACCTCAAGTCCATGCACGGCATGAACCACCTCGTGGTCGCCCTTGACACCAGAGATGGCGAGGCCCGGGGAATTTTCGCGCGCTGCGAACGGGCGTGGGGGGCGTAGGCTGAACCGTAAGTTCGGCCTCCCGCCGCGTCGGTTGCCACGCGGTTCGGGATTCTTCATGCCTACTTCTTCGTACGGGGACTGCCAGCGGAATCTGTTCCGTTGATAGCCGCGGTGCAGAGCAACCGCGCGACGGTGTTCACCGCAGGCGGAGCAGTTTGCCGCCACCCGGCTCCATGCTGATTTGTGCGCGAGCTCCGTCCGAGGCAGCATGCCAAATTCCTGTCGCGGCGTCGAACACCTGCAATGGAGCGGGGCCGACGACGGTGGTGTTCACGCGACTGGTGTAGTTCAGATTGACGACCAGCACATGGGTGACCGTTTCACCGCTGCCGAAGTAACCGAAGAGCAGGTAGCCGGCGCGTGGATCGACGGTGAACGCGGCGTCGGCCGGTAACGCGACGGCGCCGTTGGGCATGCCGCCGAGATGATGCACGTGGATGGATGTCAGCGGCTGCAGTTGCTCGCCGACTGCGACGAACTCGCGGTGGAACTGTTTGGCGGCAATGCCCAACGGGGTCAGGCTGCGATCGGGATTCTCGATGCCGCCCCAATGTTCCGCACCGTCCCAGGCGTTGTATACGAACTGGCAGATGCCCTGGCCGCCGTACGCCAGCGTGGTGTATGCGAGGAATCTGCCCTCGTCGGCGTTCGGCGTTCGCCAGCCCGGCCCCATGGATGCAGCCTGCACGACGTTCATGAACGGCAGCCCGTGTTTCAGTGTAGCTTCCCGGACCAGCACCAGGTTGAGGAAGTAGTCACCGCCGTCATACGCCTGGTTGGTTTTTTTCATGTGATAGTGGTCGTAGCTGATCAGATCGGGTTTGACCTCCGTAATGAAGCGGTGGAGGTACTCCCGGTAAGCAGTCACCTTGTCGCCGGACGTACCCTGCGCGCCGGGGCTCGCGTAAGTCGGGAACAGATTGATGTAAAACAGGTGCTTCGGGTCACGCTTGCGGACGTAGTCGACCAGCTTGCTGTACGCCGGAAACTCCGACGTCCCAGGTTCGTCGACAGAGATGTAGCCGTACATCGCCGGGTGGTTTTTGACCTTGTCGATAAGTACATCGAGTTTCGCAAGCCACGCCGGATCGTCCAACGCATCCGGGTGCAGCACATTCCGCCATGGTGGCTCGCCCTCATGGACGTATAGCATACCGCGCATGCCATTTGCATGTGCCCAATCGAGGTCGTCGGTGTTGCGCACAAACATCATATTGAAGCCGCCGTCAGCCAGTTTCTTCGCGACCGCTGGCGAGATGAATTCGAAGCGTGGCAATTCGCCATCAGTCGCGACTGACTGTGGGTAGCCGTCTCCCCAGATGCTCGCTTGGCCGCCCGCTCCGGGCCCCTGCATGTACCAGACCATCGGGCGGCCGACCTTCCACAAACTACCGTCGGGACGTCCCGGGCTGGGGCTGCCAGAGAACGTATGTTTTAGAGACGCGCGCTGTGAGGGCTCGCTGCCAGCCGACCGGGGAGTATTACAACCCGTTCCGAGCAGTACACTCGTCAGGAGCATCGGCAACCACATTTGGCGGCCGCGCGGAAACTTCGATATCGATTGCTTTTTCATCCCTACCTGTACCCTTGTTGGTATTTGTTTTGACCAGAATCTACTACATAAATTGACATTTCAAAATTACTTTTCCGCAGCCATTATGACATTTCCAGCTGCGAGCTCCGAGACTTCGTTGTAGACGGTTAGGCGCGGTCGTGTCGGTGGAAACTCAGGCGGCTGACTGGTATTGATTCATGATTAAACCTCGGCGGGACGTGTCCGAGCCTGTACCGCCCGGCAGCTGTGGCCGCCTGCCTATCCAGAAGGGGTAAACAGGATCTGGCGACGAGTTTTCTCGATATCTGTAACCGCTTGTTCAAAGGCCGTGCAGATTGGCTCCATTTTGTTCACATCAACCTTGCCGGTAAATCGTTCACCGGTCTTCGCGGCCAGGATCAGGGGCCCTCTGTAATGTACTGAATACGGTTTTTTAATGAGGGTCTTGTTCCGTACCGGCCTGGTCCCCTCGACAAGCTCGCCGGACAGCTTCCAGGTGCCGTGCCCCGTAGCTGGCAGGTTCAACCACTGATCCTCGGGTTCGATCACAACCTGCTCGTTTTCCGCACGCAAGTGCCGGATCCAGCTCGGGACAAACAAAGAAACCCGGTCGATCTCCTGCTGCGTAGCTGCCACAGGGGCGATTTGAATCTCTGTCGGGACGTCAAACGGATATGGAGAGTCGATAACCAGGTGAACGCCTCTACAGGTCGTTTCACCCGGCAGCAGGAAAGGCAGTAGCAGCGTTCCATCCTCTACGGCCAGACAGTACTGAGTCATTCGGGACAGCCCTTCGCCACCCCGCATCGTGCAGCACCAGTGAGCTTCCAGACAGGTGTATCTCAGTTCATCCTCACCATTGGCACCCGGACAATTGTCAAGGCCGAAGCCGCCGTTGAATCGCTGTCCGTGGCTGAGTCCGTTGAAATAGATCAGGTGCGCATCTTCCAGGAACCGGTTATTGCCGGTATGCCGCCACAGTTCCATGGCGGTCATGAGTGAATCGACAATGGCACAGGGTTCCGTCCACTCCGGCCGATTGAACCAGTTGAAATTGGCGTGGTGCTCGGTCAAGGCCTGATCGGTGTAGGTCAGGTAGCGGTTTTGAATCTCGCCGATCAGCGAGGGGGCTGCCGTTGAATTTGCCCATCGCAAGATACTGCGACATGCAGTCAGGGATGCATGTGTCTGTGCCTTGACCGCAGCCAGGTCTATTTCGAGAAAGCGTCCGATCATTTCCTCGATGACAGGTTGCAACCGGTCATCTCGAAATACGTCATGGGCATCGATCACGCCATCCAGACAATTAAAGACGGTGACAACATCGGTGGACAGAATCCAGCGGCCAAGTTGTTTGTACTGACTGCCGCTGTACTCGCCCGCTTCGATAAGCTCGGCAGGATCGATAGGATAGTCGGCATACTGGCCGGCGGTGGGCAGGATGAGGTTCTCGACAATGGGTTTCGCGAACTGTTCCGCCAGGTCGTCTCCCCGCCAACGGTGCAGCTCCGCGAGAGCACGCAGGACCCAGCCGTGACCCGACAACTGCTGTTCGCTGATGCCGTCGGTATAGAGCTTGCCGAAGTAGCCGTGCTCGTTCAGCTCGGCCGGCCACATTTCAAGGACCCGCTCGAGGCAGCGCGGCGCGCGGCCGGTTGCCTGTGCCAGCAGAATCCAGGCAAGCATCGTGCGGCCTTCCGTGTCGCCGGGCCAGGTCTCGTGGGCTATTTCTCGCTGGAAAACGTTTTCCGGCCAGTATTTTTCTTCCTCAAGCCTGTTGTAGTTGCGGCTGAGGCGGGTCCACAGGTCGCCTGCAGGACGGAATTCTCCCAGGGCGGCGAAGGTTCTTGAGGCGTCAGATTTCATGGGGTTCCAAGCTGGCCTTTGATCCCGGTCTTTCAAGGGTCTTTATTTTTGACTGTAGCTAAAGGTCCCGTCTGCGTCAATGGAACAAGCCCTTATCGCAGGCCCGGTCCGGCGAAAGAGAATACTGCGCTGCTGCGGCTCAAATCCAGGCAGGGCATGTCTGGATTTTTCTTGCCCTTGGCCCCGGAGACGGCGAACGGGCCCGGGTGCCCGGCTTTTGCGTGAGGCCCTGTTCACTGGCCGATGCGATTTTGCAGGGGGGCGTCACTGGCGAGGTGGTTCAAGTTGTCTACGCAAGCCTGACTGCGTCGTCGGACGGTTCCTCGTGTCGTGCCGGACACATGCGGCATGGCGTAGAACTGTGGGTGTTGATAGACCGGGTGCTTCGGGTCGGGATGGATGCCGGCATGCACGTCGGTGCCAATGCCGGCAATGCGGTTTTCGAGCAGCGCAGTGTACAATGCCTCCTGGTCCACCAGGTCACCACGGGCGATATTGATGAAACACGCGGTCGGCTTCATCATGGCAATTTTTTCGGCGGTCACGATCCCCTTCGTTTCAGGCGTCAATGGCAGATGCAGTGATATAAAATCAGCTTCGCAGAAAATTCGGTCCATTGCGGCCGGTGTCCCGACATATTCCGGTTGGAATTCCGCCAATAGCTCGGGCTCTATTTCTCTCGGCTCGACGATCATCAGCCGCATCCCCAGGGGCTTGGCAAAATTGGCCAGAGCCTTGGCGCTGGCGCCGAATCCGATCAAACCAAGAACCTTGTCCTCGACCTCATCACCCATGGGGAGGTAGAGTTGCCCGCGGCCGAGCGTTTCCTGCGCTTCATTATAGTGGTGCACGATCATCAGCATGAACATCACTGCTGCCTCGGCCAGGCCGGCCGAGCTCGTGGAACCGGGGCAGTGGCATACGGGTATGCCGGCTCGCCTCAGCATGTCCAGGTCGAAAAAATCATACCCGACCGTCACGATTTGCCAGAGTTTCGCGCCGGTTGCCGCATCAACCAGTTCTTGGCAGGCCGACGCGCCGCCCATATCCACGACGGCATCCATGCCTTGGAACTGTTCGCCTGCGGGCTGTGCCGGGTCGTAAACATGGACGTCGTGATGTTCCCCGATCATCGAGGTGATGACCTCGTTCCAGAGTGGGGCGGAGCCTTTTTGTTGGAGATAGATGACGTTGAGTCGTTTCATATGCCTATTGGGTTAGTTTTTCTATTACGTGAACCACTGCGCGACCTCGCGCAGGCCGATTTTTGGATCTTTTGTAGGCCAGTACTCCAAGCCGACGAAGCCTTCGAAGGTCGTTGACCGGATAGCCTCGAAAACTGCAGGATAGTGGATCTCCCCATCAGTTAATTCATGCCGGCCGGGGTTGCCCGCGGCGTGGAAGTGGCCGATCTTGTCGATGTTCCCAGTGATATTTTGGATCAAGTGTCCTTCGCTGATCTGCTGGTGATAGATATCGAACACGACTTTCACAGCCGGGCTTCCCGTCTCATCGATGATCTCAAAGGCTTCGTCGCTTCGAACCAGGTAGTAGCCCGGGTGGTCGATCAGCTCGTTCAGCGGTTCGATGACAAGGGTAATCCCCGCAGCCTCCAGAAACGGGGCGGCACTTTTCAGCCCGTCCACGAGACAGCGGTGCTGCTCGGATCGTTCAATCCCTTCACGGAAATCGCCAACTTGTGAGATGAGCGTCCTGCAGTTCAAAGTTTTCGCTGTCGCAATTGACTCTTTGAGCCCGTCCAGATAATCGTCGCGCCTCGCTGGATCCACCAGGGTGATGAACTTCGTGCAGCAGGCCGAAATATCCAGCCCGAATGAAGCCTGTGCCGCTTGCAGGGCGTCCAGGTCCTTATCCCACCAGCTCCAGAATTCAAAGGCGCTCAAACCCGCGTCGGAGACAATGCCCAGCGCCTGCTCATAATCGAGCTTTTCCAGCACGGCGTCGATGCAGACTGCCGGTTTCAGTTTGCTGCTGGTGACTGAGGCTGCCATCAACTCCACTCGACTCTGTCGTAGCGACGGAGCATCTGTCGGCCTTTTTCCGACAGGGATTCATAGTCAGCCTGTGTCATCTCGACGTTCTGCTGAATGGCGTACCAGTCGCGGCAATAACAGACGACGAGCTCGGGGCGTGGATCCGGGCTGCGGTTGGGGGTGCCACGGTGAAGGGTGCGGACGTCCTGGATCCACATCGACCCTTTTTTGAGATTGAGCCGCTGGGCCGAGGGAAAGCTGCCCTGGCGCAGGATGTCGTCGTATCGCCGTTCGAGGGCAGGTTCTGCCAGGTACTGGGTCGAGGGGAGGACCTCGAAACTGCCGTTTTCCTCTGACGTCTCGACCAAGGGAAATTTTACCCCGACTACGGGAACATTCTCGAGTCCGACGTGGGGAATTTCCTCCGCAAGCTGCGTATCGCGATGCCACTCCTGGAACGCACTGCCGGAGCAGGGCGTGTTGGAGTGGTAACAGGTGATAAGATAGTTTTCGGGTTGCCAATAACGGTCGAGGAACTCGAGTATGACGGGATGCTCGTAGATCGCCGGGTCGGCGAAGGGGGCGACCCAGGGGATGGTCACGGTGTAGCGGTTGGTTGTCTGCAGGCGCCCCTTGCCGGTGCGTACATCGCCGGTTTCGACGTTGGTCGCCTCGCTCTCGCGATTCTGGACGTTTTCCAGCAGGGGCAGGAAGGCCGCGCATATGCGATCGATCGTCTCGAGGGGGATCATGTCCTCGAAGACGGTATAGCCGTTGATTTTGAATTCGGCGATCTTGAGCTCAAAATCGACGTCGGCGCAGGTCAGTGCCATGGTGATTTACCTGAAGGTTTGCGTGTTATTCCGGCGGCCACCAGCCGGAGATGATGCTGCCATCATGTCCACTCGACTCTGTCGTAGCGACGGAGCAGCTGTCTGCCTTTTTCCGACAGGGATTCATAGGCAGCCTGTGGCATCTGGACATCGTCATGTACAACATACCAGTCGCGGCAATAGCAGACGACGAGCTCGGGGCGCGGATCCGGGCTGCGGCTGGGGGTGCCGCGGTGAAGGGTGCGGGGGTCCTGGATCCACATAGAGCCCTTCTTGAGGTTGAGCCGGTGGGCTGCGGGAAAGTCGCCCTGGCGCAGGATGTCGTCGTATCGCCCTTCGAGGGCAGGATCGACCAGGTACTGGGTCGCGGGCAGGACTTCGAAACTGCCGTTTTCCTCCGATGTATCGACCAAGGGAAATTTTACCCCGACCGTGGGTACAGTCTCCAAGCAGACGTGGGGAATTTCCGTTGCAAGATTCGTATCGCGATGCCACACCTGGAATGCACTGCCCGAGCAGGGCGTGTTGGAGTGGTAACAGGTGACAAGATAGTTTGCGGCTTGCCAATAGCGGTCGAGAAATTCAAGTATGACGGGATGCTCGTAGATCGCCGGGTCGGCGAAGGGGGCGACCCAGGGGATGGTCACGGTGTAGCGGTTGGTTGTTGCCAAGCACCCCTTGCCGGTGCGTAGATCGCCGGTTTCGACGGAAGTCACCTCGTGGTGGCGATTCTGGACATTTTCCAGCAGGGCCAGGAAGGCTGCGCGTATGCGATCGATCGTCTCGAGGGGGATCATGTCCTCGAAGACGGTATAGCCGTTGATTTTGAATTCGGCGAGTTTAAGCTCGAAATCGACGTCGGCGCAGGTCAGTGCCATGGCGGTTTTCCTGAAAGGCTTGGGGGTTATTGCAGCGTCCATCGGACGGACATGATGCCGCCGGCATCTTCAGCATACGGCAGATGGAAATATTTACCGTTCACCAGGACATGTTTTTTTCCGTGATTTGTGATTGCTGATGCCTCGCGTACCACTATTCCGGCGCCTCCGATATTTCCACCTCTCAATCACAATTTCTCCCGGGCCCGGGGACCAGTAACTTCGCGGGTGATGTTCGGCTGGCTTTCGGCCCAGGCCGTTGCGGCGTCATCGGACTGTCCGGTTGTCAGACGTGTAAATTTTGCTTTCGTGGTGGTGGGGGGAGTCCATGGCGCCCGGCATAGACTCGAGAAACACGTTACTTGAACCGTTCGATTGTTTGTGCGAAGATCTCTGCCTGCCGATCGGGTTCAGCGGTGTCGAAATAGTTGGTCTTCAGCATGATCACGCGCGGTTGGATCTCCTCCCAGACCGGACAGTTGCCGCGTTCGTAGCGGGGGAGTTTGCCGGCAAAGTGGGGATGGCGATCGGCGTTGGTGTCGACGTCCGCGTTGAGCTTGGCGAAGATCGGTTCGAGATGAGCCGGGTACGGGGGGGCGTAGAAGCCGTCGCCGCCAAGCGCCTTGAACGCTGCCAGAAAATCTGCCCAAACGATGTCGTCGCGCGTGATGCGGGCCGCGTAGGTCCAGTAGGCGTTGACGTAGCCTTCCGGGGTTTTCTGCGGTACCAGCCATTCGCAATCCTGCACGACAGCTGCAAAGGCGTTGGCCGCGTACGTGCGCAGCGCCGCCAATTCGTCGATACGCTCGAGCTCAGCAAGTGCCACCGCGGCAGCGATTTCAGGCAGGCGCTGATTCCACCCGATGCTGTCGTGGCGTTGATAATCCGGCTGGCTGCGCAATGCCTCGGAAACGACGTTGTCACCGGGTTTCAACGTGAGATCTTTGTATCCCAGGGTAGCCGCCTTTCTCACGGCCAGGGCAAGGGTGTCGTCGGAACAGATCAGGATGCCGCCATCACCGCAGGTCAGTGTTTTTGACGACTGAAAACTGTAACTGGCCAAATGGCCGATCGATCCGGCGATGCGCCCCTTGTACTCTCCGAGATAGCACTGGGCATTGTCTTCAATCACGACAAGGTCATGTGCTGCGGCCAGTTCCATGATGGGATCGAGATCGGCGGGCAAGCCGCAGATGGACACTGGAATGATAGCTTTGGTTCGAGGGGTGATGTGTTGGCGGATCGCATCGATGCTGATCGTCCAGGTATCCGGATCGACGTCGACAATGACTGGAACCGCGTTGCAATGCAGCGCGACCGCCGGGGTCGAGAAGACAGTGAAGGACGGTACAATCACCTCGTCGCCGGCGCCCACGCCGGCTGCCGCCAAAGCGCTCTGCATCGTGGCCGTACCGTTGCAGTGAGCGATGCCATGACGATGACCGAAACGCTCGGCGAACTCCCGTTCGAGTCGGGCGGTCATGCCTACGGCCTGCGCATTGTGGAATCCGAAATCGAGGATTTCCCTGGTATAGTCATACGCCTTGGGCGCGACACGCGGGATGGCTGTCGGAGAATCAGGCATGATCGGTTCTCGTTTAGTTGCCGCGGGGTCGTCGTTGCCAGCGCGGCCAATCGATGGTATTGCGATCCGGCGCGCTTTCAGTACTGAAGGGCAGCTCATACAGATGCACTGCGAGTGGCTCGAAACTGTCTTCGAAGACACCATCCGTCACGTTGATCAGTCGATTCTCCGAACGCACTGCGGCTTGTGGTGCGAATTTGCGCTCGGGAACCGGGATGGTGAAGCGTGCTTTCATCGGCGTTGTGGCCCCATTGACCGCGATAAGAAAATAACCCGTCTCGGTTTGTCGGAGTGACGTGTAGAGCCCGCCCTCGGGTCCTTCGGTCATTTCCGTCTTGATCTCCCCGGGCGCCTTTGGCGACACCAAATACGGTGTCAGCCGTTTCAATTCCGCTGTCAGGTCCGCCCACTGCGCGCATGTTGCGGGATTATCTGTCACCCACCAGGTCCAGTCTTTGCCCATGTAGTGAAACGCGAAATAATTGATACCGCTGATGCCGCGCGACACTGCCAGATATGTCATGCAGCGTGCCTCGATGATCGTGGGAGCACGGTTATGCGGCTTCTCCTGCAGCGGGCACATCTGAATCCACTGCCAACCCAGCTTGCCTGAGCCGTTGATAGTACTGTCGGCGTATCGCGCAACGCCGGTGACGGATGCCACGGGTATCGGATAGTAATTGTCGCTATGGATGTCCGCGACATGTGCGTAGTCCTGGTGGTCCTTGAGACGGCCGACGGCGAGGTTGATATACACGGGGTGGACGGGGTCGAGTCGCTTGATCAGCTCGTAGACCGGCTCGAACTTCTCGGGCGGGAACCGATAGGGGTTGTTCGCGTGGTTGGGCTCGTCCTCCAGCTCCCACACCAGCAGTCCGGGGTGGTCGCGACAGTCCAGGACAATCTGCTCGAGCCGCTCGAGGTCTTGCCAAACACCGTTGGTGACTGAGCACGCCGCGTACATGCCGTTGGCCCAGGCGTCATCGATGTCCATGCGAAACGACGCCACGTTTGTTCTCAGACCGTGGGTTGCGACCAGATTGAAGCCCATCGCGCTCGCCTCCGGCAAAGATTGATGCCAATGTCCGGCCCAGCCGATGCCCACTGGAAAAAACGGTTTGCCGTTCACGTAGAGACCCTCGGCGCGCGTCTCGACACGCTTTACGGGCGGCAGCGTTGCTGCCTGTGTCGACAACCCGTAGAGGACCATGATTGCAATGAGCGTGAACACTGTCTTCATATCAGCAGTCTCCTGTTATTTTGCTGTGTTGAATAAAACCGCAAGCTTGGGTGGTGGGGGTTGAAAGCGCTTGCTTAGTTTTTTCGCGGCAACTACGCAAAAACTCAAAACGGCATCCAGGCATGGGTTTCGGGTCCGCCGACTCCGATCCACCCGCCCTGGAATTCGCTTTCCTTCAGTCGCTCGGGGTCAGATGCCTCCACGTGTCCATCGGCATAGGCGACGTTCGCTCGCCTTGCATGTCTTAAATGAACACGATCGCCGGGATTAGGGTCAGTCTTCCATATTCTGGTAACCTGATAGGTACCCATCGGGTTAATGTGAGCGTCTACAATGGCATCTCCATCGCTCGAATCAACGATCAAGGCGACCGTATCCGGGGCGGTCAGTCGATTCAGCCTGAAAAACCTGGTATCTGACGGCCCGGACGATTGGACCATATTGATTGATAACCCGGGTGGGGAAGTGGGGTCAATAATGGCCCCGTATGCGGTGTATATATCACTCGGGTCATATTTTTCGTTGCGCATGCTTGGACAGGTAAAGGTGTCCTGTGCACTGATAGACCCTGAGTTATAAAGGCGTTGCTGCCAAAATTCGTGGTTTGGCCCGGGCCCCCACCGCATCAAGTGAACAATCGACTCACTGTCATCCGTCGCATACATCTGGAAGGCAATATTGTTTTGCTTCAAATTGCCAATGCAGACAACCGCGTAGGCCTTCTCCTTGGCCAGGTTCAATGCGGGCAGTAACAGCGCCGCCAGGATAGCGATAATCGCAATGACGACGAGAAGTTCAATCAACGTGAAGTTGCTTGAGCGTTTCGCCCGAAGTGCTTTGCCTCGGCACGCCAACAGTTCGGTAAGGGCGAACGGGGTGCGTCTATTCTTGCTCTCTGCAGGCAGTCTGATGAGCGTGAAGCGATCGGTGTACCGGGAACATTCAGTAGACGGCCTTTCGTCTCGTTTCGGGTTATTGTTCCTGAACTGCAACGCAATGTGTTCATTTCGCGACGACTTATTAGATGTTGTCAACGCCTTCGGTGTCATTGTCATTCCACACACTCGGGGGGGCAGCGTGCTCGTAGTTGTGTCAGGGTACCTGAGCGGATCACCGTTAGATCGCGACCACTACGCTATTCTACCGATTCCCGAGAGGAGAGTCAAGGCTTCACATTGAGGAAATGTTGCTCCGGCACTTTCTCAATCCCAGTGGCGCGGAATGGTCGACCTTTCCGGTACCGACGCGTTTGATGCTTGGCACCGTGACTGCCGAAAAATCGCTATTGTGGCCAGTCGCTCCAAGAAAAAATATGACGCTGCGATGAGCGCTGTGCAACTGTGTCTTGCGACTGGGATTCTGGCGTTTCCGAGACTGCGGTTGGGGAAGCTTTTTCAGAAAGTTCTTGCAATGGCCGGCAAAGTTTCATATAATCGCGAGTATATAAAAGACTGTGGATATATGCCTGCGACAAAACTCGATGGTTGTTGGTGGCGGTTGAAATAGCCGATATCCATAGTGGAGATCATGGATCGAAAACTCAGGCCAACAAGAACGGAGAAGTGACAATGAAACATCTGCAATTCGTAATGACGGTAATCTTGGGAGCGGTCGCGGCCTTGCTGGCGGCGCCGGCAAGCGCGCAATGGACAACTACGGGAGATCTTTCCTGGACGCCTGCGGACAGCCACGTGACTATCGGCGCCAACTACGTTCGCGAGGACACGCAGCTCATGCTTCACACAATGGGAGACGGCCCCAATGGCGATCCGGTGGGCAGAGAGTCCGTGCTTCGGTTCCATTATAGGGATTTCACCATAAATAACGGCGCGTACGTAAACTCGTATGGCCAGATCGAATGGTCGGGCGATGACGAGAACCCGGGTGCGGGCGGCGTGCGTGCGAGCCTCGAGGCCCGGGCATGGGGGGCCGGCACGCGGGGTGAAGTGGGATTGTTCTTTCGAACATCGGGCATCGAGACCAACGCCAACCAAACTCGCATGGTGATTTCCGATGAAGGTACCGTCGGCATCGGGATTGGGGATAGGACTGACGACGCATTCAAGCTTCAGGTCGGGGGTCAGTCGCAAATTGACGCTGGCAATGAGCAAACGCGCCTGGTGCTCAAAACAACGGCAGTTAATGGTAATCTCGATCCGCCTGCCGGCACCGGTAATGATGACCAGGGAGAGAGTCTGCTTGAGTTCCAATATCGCGATACCTCGGTCAATGGCAATGCCTTCGTCAATTCTTATGGATCGATCATATGGACCGGTACCGACGAGAACCCAAGTGCCGGAGGCATTCGAGCCAGTATCGAGGCCGAGGCATTCGGCGCCGGGAGCCAGGGCGAGACGGGATTGTTTTTCCGGACCTCCTATATCGGTGAGGATTCGAACCAGACAGCCATGACCATCTCGCATGTCCAGAACGTCGGTATAGGAACCGAGAATCCCGAGGCAAAGCTTCATGTTGCCGGTTCGGTAAAGATCGATGACGGCACACAGGGCGAGGGTTTCGTCTTAACCTCCGATGCCAATGGCGTGGCGTCCTGGCAGGACGGCGGTAGCGGCGGCGGCAGTGTGTGGTCGGTCAATGGCGACGATGTGTTCCGTCCCATCGGCAACGTCGGCATCGGCATCGACACGCCTGAGCGACTCCTTCATCTGCGTTCTGGCGGCCCGAATACGACCATTCGACTTGAAAATACAAGCGAGTCAGCCGGCGGCGCCTTTGGCGGGCCTATCGATGAGCCTCTTGGAACTCTTGAATTTGCATCACAGATCGCCAACCAGGGCTATTTCAGCTTGAATAACCCGCGCGTGAAAATCACAGGCGTGGCCCAGAATTCTTCTGGTGGTGCAGCCCTGTTATTTGCTACTGCCAACTCAACCGAAGCGGACCCGACTACACGGATGCGGATTATGGCTGATGGCAACGTTGCGATCAATTCGACGGGTGCCTATGCACAGGCGAAGCTGGATGTTGATGGTCAGGTAAGGATCGCAGGCGGTAGCCCCGGGGTGGGTAAGGTCCTGACCTCAGACGAGAACGGCGTAGGCTCCTGGGAGGAACCCAGTGGCGGCGGTACGGCGGGTCCGGCGGGTGATACTGGTCCGCAGGGGCCGGCTGGTGAGGCTGGTCCGGCTGGTCCGGCTGGTCCGACGGGTGATAGTGGTCCGGCTGGTGATACTGGTCCGGCGGGTGATACTGGTCCGGCTGGTGATACTGGTCCGGCGGGCAGCAGCGACTGTGTTGATTGCGCCGGTGCTCAGACCGTTGTGTTCGACGCGGCCTGCAAGATCTTCGAGGGCGACTTGACGAACACTGCCCAGCTCAGCGAATGCGTGGCAGTACTGGCGTCATTCAAGCTGTTTGGAACTGAAGTCTGTGACGGCACATTCGGCGACGAAGCGGATTGTCTCAGCTTCATCATCAGTAATGTCCAGGATCTGATCGACGAGAAGCTGTAACCCCTGATCGCCTGCGGATGCGATGGGGCCTTGTATTTGGAGCCGGTGTCGGATGGAGACGTCCGACATCGGCTCTTTTTATTTTCAGGTTGAAGCCTGTACACCGTTGGCCATCACGTACGCGGCCGAAGCGAAGCACCGGACGCGTCATCGTGAATGCGTGTTGTTGTCCGAAACCATGTTGCGCCGGACGTTTGTACCACGGAGAGCACGGAGCCACGGAGGCAGAAGTTCATCCGCCGTCGCCCGTTGCTATGGCGGGACAAGCATCGTGCATCTGATTTGAAGCCACCGGCTATCGCCGCCGTTATCAAATCAACCGATACCTGTGTTCTTTCCGGCTCCGTGTCTCTGTGAACTTCGTGGTTCAATTCTTCCTGCCATGGACAACAAACGGGCTATCCAGGTTTGGAGTACAGGCTTCGGACTGTCTTCGGAGTCCGCCCGAAGCGCGTTAAGTTCACCGCCGGAGAAACTGTACTCTTGAATCGTCTTGTATGGTGGGGGCGTGGCGGAAGCAGCGCGACGGACACGGGCTATCAGGCAGCCGGGAAATGGCACTGACACACGGGCTGAAACATGCTCTCCCAAGATGCAAGTCCATCGATTTCAAATTCGATTGGATTGAACCGGAAAGGCGGTGCGTCGGCGTAGCGTGGGACAGACTCGCCTGCGCCATGGCGGGATCGGCATTCGCGTACGGTTCAGCGCCATCCCAAGGATAGCCGGTTATTGAACAAACATTTACAAGCCGGTCGACTATCCCCTCTACAGCAGGTCGCCAACACCAGTCTCAGTCATCTTCTTGTGCCGTTCGCCTTCCTGATACTCTTTTTCCTTGGCTTCCTTGGCTTCGGCCCGTCGCCGTTTTACGATTTCATTTTCAATTTTGGTGTTGTGGTATGAGACCACGACTTGGCCAGTTGTGGTTGCGCCGGCTGACACCCGGACACCCGCGTTGTTGAACTCTTTGCGAAAAGCTTTGTATTTCGCATCCAGCTGCTCTTTGATGTATCTCAGACCGTCCTTGTCCTTTCCCCTTGTCGGTGCATCCGGCATTTTGAAGTAGACGGACACGTGAAGCAGCTGGTCCTCGGTGAACGCGTAGTCGGTCCTCTGTATGATCTCGCCGTCCTTGCCCGCCTGTCGGAGGATCAGAGGTTTTCCCTTGATCTCCTCCAGGTCCGTTATCGCGGACTGCACTTCCTCCGCTGACTGGCCCCACTTCGTGTTGCCGTAACCATCTAACAAAGATAGGTCTGCTGCCTGCAAGCCAATTGTGGTGACGAAAACGGTGATCAATGTAATCCTGGTGCGGTGACGGGTCATGTGATTCTCCTGCGTTTGGTTTTCGAAATACTGTCCCGTTTCGATCCGTTAATGACGTAATCGGCGTGCCGTTTTAATAACGACGAATCGATCCAATTTAATCGCTGTTTTCAGGGAATTCCAACCCGGCTCTGTGCTTGACAGGCTCGCCTGTTTTATCGGGAGATGGTCAGGCTACTGCGATTCATCTGCGGTCCGATCGCACATCATTCCCGGACACGCGATCGGGGTCGGCATTTACCCCCGGAGCCACACATATGAAAGTTCTGAGCATTCGCCGGATTACGAACGACCGCCGACACAACGCATTCACCGGGGCGTGCTGGTTCAAGGGTGAGGCGATTAGTTTGTTCTGTGGCGGCGCGATCAACGAGGCGTGGGTGTGTGTCGAGTGCGACGTCATCCAACAGGTCACATTCGATGCTGTCTGCAAGATCTTTGATGGCGAGATCGGCAACACGGCGGAAGTCAGCGAATGCATCGGGGGCATTGCCCAGCTCGCTTTGATCGGCGTCGATGAGGTCTGCTCTCCCAACGAGACGGGCTGCCTGTCGGTCATTCTCTGCAATGTTCAGGCCTTTCCGCAAGGTTTTTTGCGGTGCGTAATCAGAAGCTAAAGTATTCCCGATCCCCGTTATAACCGCCGCTGATAGGCTGCTCGAGTTTCTTCACGTCACTCGGCCTGTTTGCTGTTGCATGCCCATCGGCATACAGGGCATTCGCTCGGTCGTTATGCCGGAAATGAGTTCCCCAAGAACCATCCGGAATATCGTGGACTTTATGAATCTGATAACCTGCAAACATTAGCCCGGCATATTGTGCTTCCGACACCGTCGAATCAGTTATAATGAGTACCTGGTCAGGGTTTGGTAATTTATTGAAAAGGAAAAGCTCATACCCAAAATCCGGGTCTGCGGCTTTTTGATAAATACCGTAGCTGCGTGAGGTGTGGAGGTAGACTCTATTGATCTCTGTCGGGCACACAAGCATGTTGGGGTCGGTGACATAGCCTTGCACATCAAGGTTTTCAGCCCAAAATAATTCATGGCCGTCAGGTAAGCCACGGTGTACATGAATCGAGCCAAGAGCGTCGTCGTCTGCATAAGAATGCATTGAAATATGGACTTGCTTGAAGTGGCTCAAGCAGATAATCCCCCAGGCAGTGCCCTTGGCCCGATTGAGCGCCGGTAACAGCATGGCCGCAAGGATTGCGATAATCGTAATCACGACCAGCAGTTCGATGAGGGTGAATGCTGATCG
>CAUZJQ010000048.1:0-20285 GCA_963580095.1 Lentisphaeria bacterium
ATCGACGACCGATACCCCGGATTGCACGCGGTCCTGGCCAAAGTTCATTCGCAGCGCGGCGAAACCGCCGCGGCACGCACCGCGTGCGAAGTCGAGCTGGCAATCGACCCGGACAACGCCGAGATGAGGGTGCTGCTGGAAGAACTGTCAGAGCCATCAGAGCCATTGGAGCCAATGGAGCCATGAAGTACTACCCGTGGGAGGATTAAGAATGGGCCGACTCAAAGGTAAACGCTGTTTCATCACCGGGGCAGGGCAGGGGATCGGCGAAGCTACAACCCGCCGGTGGGTGGCGGAGGGGGCGATCGTCATTGCCAGCGATCTGGATGCCGGGCATCTCCATAAGCTCGAGGAGATTACCGGCCAAAAGACGTATCAGCTCGACGTTGCAGATCCGGCAGCGGTTGCTGCCGTCGCCGCCGAGGTCGGTACGATCGATGTGCTCTTCAACTGTGCCGGTTACGTGCATCAGGGAACGGCGTTGTCGACGCCGTTGGACGAATGGGACAAGACATTCGCTGTCAACAGCCGGGGCGTTTTCCTGGTGTGCGAGGCGTTTCTGCCGGGGATGATCGAAGCGGGCGGCGGCAGCATCATCAACATGTCATCGATCGCCAGTTCCGAGATGGGCGTGGTCAACCGTTTCGCGTATGGCGCTTCCAAGGCGGCAGTCATCGGTCTGACCAAGTGCCTGGCAGCGGACTTCATCAAGGATGGTATCCGCTGCAACGCAATCTGCCCGGCCACTATCGATTCGCCGTCGCTGCAGGGACGCATCAACGACACGCCGGATCCGGTGGCGGCGCGCGCGGCCTTCATTGCACGGCAGCCGATGGGACGTATCGGCAAGCCCGAGGAGATCGCCGAGGCGGCTACCTACCTGGCCTGTGACTTGTCGGAGTACATGACCGGCCAGGCCATCGTCCTCGACGGTGGCATGCACCTGTAGGGGTGCTCTTCAGCAGCGCACATCGAGATGACTGATCAGGTCGTTTTCGACGGCGTGATGGAGAAACCGCGGCAGCCCGCGCCAGGTCATTGTCACCAGCTTGCCATCGCGCGGCGGCGTGTGCCAGGAGGTTGAATCCAGCAGCTCCTGCAAGCTGACGATGCCGGTCTCCAGAAAGCTGCGGTCGCCCGTCAACTCATAGCCGATCGCCATGCCCAGCGTCTGCATCTGCGTGAAGGGCATTGACTCGCCTTTGGTGTGTACCTGCTTCAATGCGTCGCGCATCTCGCTGATGAAGGTTACCAGCCAGGCCCGTACCTTTTCGTCGCCCGTGCGCCGAATGTAATGGTCGATGCCTTCGACCATGCTGGCATACCCGAAGAAGGCGCCGAGCAACTGGCGGGTGAATGGATGATACGGGTCGACACCGGAAAGGTTGACGTTGCCCGGCGGATCACCGCGGTCGAAAGCGACCAGGTACGAGAGGAGATCGTCGAGCTGCGCACGAAACCGGTCTTCGCCGCTGTATGTGTCGAGATAACTGAGGGCCAGCACCGGCCAGCCGATCTCGCGGTTGAAGCCGATGACGCTCGAACGCAGTGTCTCGCTCTGGAAGGTCTCGATAATTTTGTCGCCGAGTCCGCAGGCCACTTCGAGCGCATCGATGTCACCGCTCATGCAGTAATACGCCAGCAGCCCCTGCGTCCAGAAATGGCTGGGGTAGGACCCGGTCGTGGTGTGATCGGCCGAATGCGCCGGGGTCGAACGGTGCAGTCGATCCTCATCGTGGAGATGCAGAAAGTCGACTTCGATATTGTGCCGGGCCAGGTGTGCGACGGTCTGCCACAGGTCGTAACGCCCACGGCGCATGATCTCGCTGGCGAACGCGAAGATGACATCGTACTCGTTGTTTACCCATACCAGCTCGAAAAACTCGGGATGCGCCCATTCCGGCACTTGGAGATGATTGGTTAAATAGTAGGTTTTCAGGTATGGTGCCTCGGCCCGACGCTCCACCTGTCCCGCTCCGATGTAGCTGCTCTGGTAGCCGGCATCCGGCGTGTCGCCCAGGTCGAACATAGTCCCCGGCAGGTCGAGCTGCATGAGCCGGTGCAGGTACTTCTCGAACCGCGAATGTGCTCCCGGCTGCATCATCCGGTCCTGATCGAACTCGCCACAGGCGCGCACCCACTCCGGTGCCACATAGCTGCGCCCGACAGTGATCGGTGCCCCAAGCGTTTCCTTGATCCAATCGATCTGGCAATCTGCGGAGTCTGCAAAACTGAGGGTGATCACCTGGCGACGGGTACGCCCCTGGGGCAGGGCGAGAATACCGGCGGTCGGAGGCCAGGCATCCAGGCTCATGCCGGCACCGTCACTGGCCAGGCGCGACGGCCGCATCGGCGCTAGATCCTCCTGGCGTGCGTAGATGCTGCGGCTGCCGTCGGTGATGCCGAGCCAGTCGTCCGTCTCCAGCAGCGGCGCGCGAAGATAGTCAGGATAGTCAAACGTATCGAGCAGCATCTCGGGTGACTCGATGTGGACGACATTTCGCAAGTCGTCGGACACCAGTGCGACGCGTTGCGGGTTGCGCACTTCGCGCGGCACGAAATAAAGTCCCCAAACCCATTGCTTGAAGTGTCGCTCGGTTGTGTCGCCGAGCTGCCAGTCCCAGTCGACGCCGATACGTTCGACGTCGACGCTTTTCCGGCCGGCCTCGAGGTTCATGAACTGATAGTCGAGCCGCAGCGTTGGCCAGCCGGCCCACAGTTCGACATCGAGACGATAGCTGAGGCAGCGGCTGCCGTCCGCTTTGTAATGGGCGCCTTCGATACGAACACGTGTGCGCAGAGGTGAAGCGGTGATCACTTTGATCGAGCGCTCGGATTCGTTGAGGGTCGATGCGTCGTCGACGGCGAGCCGGAACTGTTCAGGCGCCGTCAGGTAATCGTGATGGGCTGCCGTGAGTCTGCGGATCGGGCCGGGGCCGGTATTCGCCAGTTCGACGCGGACCAGGCCGTTGTCGAGGACGACGCTGTCATCGGCAACGGTCGTTGCAACTGCGTTTGCCGGTGCGTCGACACCTGCCGATTCGACTACGTGACAGCCGACTTCGGTGGCGTTGAATACGATCAACCCCCAGCGCACCGAACCGTCCGGCCAGCTGACCAGGGGGTGCATCGATGCGGGCCGCAGATTGCCGGCGGGTGTACGTACCGCGACTGCTCCATCGGGTTGCAGGTCTCCTTGCGGCCAGGGCACGCCGTGGAGGGTGGGCAGTCCGGGGTGCGTAGCGGCAGTGGCGGCGTAGATCGCCGGCTTCAAGGCGGTATCGGTGTCAGCCATAGAGCAGGACTCCTTCAGAATCTTGGGGTGTGGGTTTGTGTTCGATACAACGCGGCTGATGTACGGTAACACACGGCGTCGAAATTTTCGATGACGTTTGTGGTTCATATTGCCGCGCGGGTGCTTGCGGTAGGCCAACATCCATCTGCTGAATTGACAATCGCCAATGGACGGAGACGCAGATTCGTTCTGTTTTGTGGTGGCTTGCGGCACTTGCATTCAACCTGTTAAACGTCTATGCGTATTGGGCAATCGCCTCAGTAACAGTATTAGATCACCTAAGTTGGGAAGGGTGCATCATGCAATTTAAGATCGTTGTGCTCATCGTTGCGGGGGGCGTGCTGCTGTTCATGGGGTTTCGGGAATTTCAGATGATGCAGGCGGCGGCGGTCGAACCAAAGACGATCAGCTGCGCTGAACTGGAGAAGAACGGCCCGGGTGACAACTCCCATGTGATCATGGAGGATTTCATTCTGCTGGAACAGGCGTTCGTTTACGCGGCCGCGACCGGCAGCAATATTTGGACGAAGCTGTATATCCCGGCGTTGCCGATTGGTGGTGCGTATCACCTGCAGATTCTCTCAATGCGCGATGAGAACGGCCGGCTCCCGGAGAATACTCCGATGCCGGAGAACATCGGGATCATCGTGAAGACTGAACACATATCGGGCGAAGACGAGCTTACTACGCTCGCCGAGGCCGATACGCTGCAAGGCCTGGTGATCAACACGATCAAATCACTCGGCAGTGAGGAGAAACAGCTGCTGGAGCAGAGTTATCCCGGGGTCGACTTCGAGGCGTGCTGGATCATCGAGCACAAACGCCAGCCGCCGAGCATTGGAAAAGTGGCGGCACTCGGCGGCGGCGGCATTGCTTTACTGTTTGCCGGTCTCGGCGCGTTGTTTCTGGGAAGAAAGAACAGCTGATGCGAGATGCGGGACGATACCGGCTGACAACTTCGATGAAGTCTGGCCAATTGACTGACACCTGACACCTGACACCTGACCCGGTCATGCCGTATCTCGCCCTGACAACTAACATCGCGGTTGACGAAGCGAGCATCATCGCGCCGTTATCGGTGCTGGTCGCCGAGCAGCTCGGCAAGTCGGAAGCGTATGTGATGGTCGTGCTGGAACCGCAGCGGCCGATGGTGTTCGCCGGTACCGATGCGCCGACAGCGCATGTCGTTCTCAAAAGCCTCGGTCTCCAGCCGGACCAGACGCCCGCATTGTCGGAGGCTATCTGCGATTTTCTGCAGGCGCGCCTGGGTATCGCGTGCGACCGCGTTTATATCGACTTCCAGAGTCCGGCCCGGAACATGTTCGGCTGGAACTCGAAGACGTTCGGCTGATGCCACGGATTGTGCATTCGCCGGCGTACTGCGCCGATATCGGTACTCACGTGTTTCAGGTGCACAAGTTCCGGCGCACTTTCGAACGGCTTCTGGCCGATGGGCTCGTAGCCGCGGGCGATGTTGCAGTACCCGAACCTGTGACCCGTGCCGAGGCTGCTCTCGTTCATGCCGAGGCGTATCTCTCGGACCTTGAGGGCGCGGCGCATACCAGTCGCACGCAGGCGTCGGAGCTGCCGTTCAGCCGGGAGATCATCCGGCTGTTCTACCTGGCCGCAGGCGGTACGTGTGCGGCCTGTCGCGAAGCGCTTGCCGGCGGCGCTGCGATCAATCTGAGCGGGGGCTTTCATCACGCATTTGCTGAACGCGCGGAGGGGTTCTGTTATTTGAACGACGTGGCCATCGGCATTCGCTGCATGCAGGCGGAGACACGCATCTGCAGCGCCGCGGTGGTTGACCTCGATGTTCACCAGGGCAACGGCACGGCGAAGATTTTTGCGGACGACCCCACGGTGTTCACCTTCTCCATGCACCAGGAGCGGCTGTATCCGGTGAAGCAATGCAGCTCGCTCGACGTCGGGCTCGAGGCGGCGGTTGGTGACGCGGAGTATCTCGAGACGCTGGCCCGGCATTTGCCGAATATCCTCGACCACCACCGTCCGCAGCTGGTGCTGTATGTTGCCGGCGTCGATCCCTACGAGCACGACCAGCTTGGCGGTCTGGGCTTGTCGATGGAGGGCATGCGGCAACGCGACGAGTACGTTATTTGCGAAGTCCGTAAACGCGGTATCGCACTGGCCGGTGTGCTGGCCGGCGGGTACGCCGTCTCCGAGGATGATACGGTGGAGATGCATGTGAATACATGCCGGGCGTTCTTGGATTCGGGCAGCGAACAGCGGGAATCACGGGACTCTGCTGCTGCCGGTGGCATTTCGAAGGCTGGGCTATAAGTTATTGCCTTCCCCAATCCAATCCCTGACACAGGACTTGATCTATGAGGCTTGGAACTTTCATGATGCCACTGCATCCGCCGGAAAAATGCCGGACGGAGTGTTTCGAAGAAGACATTGAATTCACGGTGATGGCGGACGACCTGGGATTCGAGGAAGCATGGATTGGTCAGCATCACACGCTGGCGTGGGAGCCGATTCCGGCGAATGACCTTTTCATCGCCAATGTGCTGCCGCGCACGAAGAACATCCGGCTCGGCACTGGTGTTTCAATCATTCCACAGCATCATCCGGCCAATGTCGCAGTGCGTCTGGCGATGCTTGACCACCTGTCGCGCGGCCGTATCAATTGCGGTTTCGGCCAGGGCGGCGTGCCCACGGACTGGGAACTTTTCGACCTGCCCGATCCGAAGACGCAGGGGTTGATGACGGTGGAAGGGATCGACATGATTCTCAAGCTGTGGGAAGCTGAGCCGCCGTTTGATTTCCAGGGTGATTACTGGCGCATTCGCATCGAGACACCGAATGCAGATCTTGGCATGGGGACGTTGCTGAAGCCTTACCAGAAGCCGCATCCGCCGATTGCCATGAGTGTGATCAAGGGCGAATCGATGGCGGCACGCATGGCAGGCCAGCGCGACTTCATTCCACTGAGCACGAACCTGGTCCCGGCGACGACGGTGATGCAGCATTGGGAAACGTATTGCGGCGGCGCTGCCGATGCCGGCAAGCCGGAGCCGAGCCGTGAGATCTGGCGTATTTCCCGCAGCATCTATGTTGGCGAGAGCACCGACGAGGCCTGGGACCACGTGTTGGGCGGGACATTTTCCGCCGCGTTCGAGTATCTGATAGCGCTGCTGACGTCCGCCAACATGCTTGACCTGCTGAAGCCGGATCTGGAAACGCCGGATTCCGAGGTGACCCCGGAGTTTGTGGCGCGGAATCTTTGCATTATCGGTTCGGTCGATGACTGCATCGAGCAGCTCGAAGGCCTGTGGGATCTGACCGGCGGGTTCGGCAAGCTGCTGATGATAGCGCACGATTGGGACGACAAAGTGAAGTGGCAGAACTGCATGAAGCGTTTGGCACAGGAAGTCGTGCCGAAGCTGCCGAGCCTGTAGGTTTGGGTTGAAGAACCCTCTTCAAGGTTTCGACTATTCTGTCCCTGCCAACCTTGTGGCTCAATTGCCGATTTCTTCGAACGGAAAGAGCGGCTGTCGACGATACTGGTAGTCGAAGCTGTGCATATCGGCCGATGTCGGTCCGGGAGTGTTGACCCGGATCAGTGACGTACACACCGGTTCGTAAGCAGCGGCCGGTGCCTGCACACCCTTGGCTACGAGGATCTGAAAGTCCCGCGGCTCGAGCCCGCACGAGGTGATCTGCTTGATGCTGAACGGTACGATGCGCAGCGATGTCAAACAGATCGTGATACCCGTGTCGGTGTCGACGATGGCGCTGTCACCCATGCGGTAAACTGTCTGCCCGCCGTGGCGCACTTCGCTGTCGTGAAAATCGCCGTCGTGTAGGCTGCGGACGGTGACCTCTGCCTCCAGGGGCGTGCCGAGGCTGTCGTCCATTTTTCCGCCTATCTGCAGCGTGATGCGGGCACCGACGCCGGCGCCCCGCGCCATCGCTGCAGATTCTGGGTCGTGAATGCAGACGTACGCAGTGGTGTCGGCGCGGCGGTGCAGTTCATGGGCGATAAAGGTGCCGTCTGCGGTCGAGCCGCCGCCGACATTGTCCCCCATATCCATGAGGCACACCGGGCCTTCGCCAGCAACTGCCTGGTCGATCGCTGTCGGGATATCGATGAACTCGCCGGCGAATTCCTGGCGGTGGCTGATCAGATAATCGGCCACCTCGTCAGCCAGGGCCTGTGCCTGTGCCGGGTCGTTGTCTGTGACGACGATCAGAGCACTGCCCATCTCCTCGACATCGGCATAGGGGAAGCCGAGGACGATGCTGTTCGACAGGACACCCGGCTGATCGCGCATACGTTCAAGGATTTCATACATCGGCCGGCAGGGTGCGGCGCTGGTACATTGGCGCTCGATGTTGATTGCTACCGGCGGGTAGGCGGCCGCCGTGACCGGTTTGATCTCGCCGGCAAGAGTCCGGCGCATGAGCTCGGCAGCTTCCAGGCCGCGCGCTTTCTGGTCGATATGCGGATTCGTGGCGTAGGCGATCACGGCGTCGGATGCGGCGACCATGCGTTCACTGAGATTGGCATGTGGATCGATCGTGGTGATCATCGGCAGGTCATCACCGATGACCTGCCGCACGCGGGCAAGCCAGCAGCCGTCGAAATCCCTGAGGTCATCGCCGACCGCGGCGCCGGCGCCATGTGGCGCGGCCAGGATGCCGTCGAGCGGGCCGGCCTCGGACAGTCCGTCCAGTAGGTTCTGTACCAGGGTTTCGGCAGTCTCTGCCGTGATCGCGCCGGAGGGCAGGGTCATGGCGAAGTAGATCGGGACCGCTTCGAGCCCCGCGGCTGCTAGACCTTCGAAGAACCCGGCGACTTCGTGGTTGGTGTCTTGGAGGCTTTCTCGTATCGCTTCCCCGCCCAAGGAGCGTGCGGCTTCAAAATCTGCGAAAGTTGTCGGTTCTCGGATGAACGTGTTTGACTCGTGCTGAATACCGATGATGCCGACGCGCATGCCGTACTCCCAAAGCGTGTTGTGGGTTGTTTTTTTGCGGAGCCTAACCTATCCGTTTGTGCAGGGATGGCAATCTGGGATCCTGCACGCCGAATACTGACTCGTCTCCATCCTAAATCATTGATCATGCCGCAATCTCTGGGTCGACTCTTGAATTCGGATACCTGCGTATCTACACTCATCAATTCAGACCACCGGCAACTGATCTATGAAAAGCAACGGATGAATACAGGGGACGGTGACAATGGCTATCGACTCACAGGCTTACACGACGATCGACTACGACAAGGACGGCAAGCAATTCGGTCGGCTCGATGTGCCGCTGTCGACCAACCGGTCGGGATGGGCAACGTTGTTCGTCGATATCGCGGTGGTCAAAAACGGCGACGGACCGACTGCCGTGTTGTTCGGCGGTAATCATGGCGATGAATACGAGGGCCCGACAGCATTGATGAAGCTCGCCCGTCGCCTGACCCCGGATCAGATCGCCGGTCGTGTCATCATCGTGCCGGCACTCAATCCGCCGGCCGTCGACGCCGGCACCCGGCACTCACCGATTGACGGGCGGAACATGAACCGGGCTTTTCCCGGGCACCGCGACGAGGATTCGGTGACCGGGATCATTGCGCATTACATGGCGCACGAGATCATTCCGAAAGCCGATCTCGTGGTCGACATTCACTCGGGTGCGGTCACCGGTCACTGGATTCCATGCGTCAACATGCATCACGTACCGGACGACGGGCAGATGAGCCGGATGATCGAGGCCGGCAAGGCGTGGGGCACGCCCTATATTTTTATTTACCGGGACATCGCCGGCAGTGGCCTGTTGCCGGGGTATGCCGAGTCTCTTGGCAAGATCACGCTCGGCACCGAGATCGGCGGTGCGGCGCAGTACGGGACAGAAATGGTGGCGATCACCGAGAACGGCGTCGACAACGTGCTGCGGCATGTCGGCATTCTGGACGGTGAGATCACGAGGCCGGCGTCGCCGCCGCAGGTCGTTGCTGCCGACCGGCACGAGGACTATGTCATGGCGCCGGTGGGCGGGGTTTTTGAGCCGTTCGTCGACCTTGGAAGTCACGTCGAGGTGGGACAGGAGCTCGGCCAGATTCACTCGCTCGAACGTCCGTTCGACGACGCCTATCCGGTCCAGGCGGAAACGGAGGGCATGGTGATCTCGCGCCGCCAGTTCCCGCGCACCCAACGCGGCGATTATCTGGTTGCGATCGTACGGCCGTTCGACCTGTGAAGCCGATACAGCGTCGTACGGTGTGGAGGAATCACGAGCACAGGGGCTCATCAGGGCTATCGCGATTCGATCTGCAAATTGATCTCGCCGATATTCAACAGCCCGGCATTCCGCATCGTTGACGGGCTATTGGCACATAGGTGCCAGACGCCGATCATGCCGACTCGCAGTTGGCCGCTCATGGATGCGTGACCGGAAGGGCGCGGCCTTTGGCGGCACTATCGCAGGCGAGGTCGAGCACGTGAATGACGCGCGTTGCCCATTCCCCGGTGATTACCAGGGGTTCGTCATTTACTAGGTGGTTGGTGACGTTCTTGTAGAAACGCCAGCCTTCACCTTCCGGTTCGTCGCCTTCACGGACAACCACTTCACCGCCTTCCTGTGTCGTGATTCGATACTTGTCGTGCGGACTGAATTCGTAGCAGCCGAGTGTACCCGTCACCTTTATGAAATAGGGATGCGGGTGGCTCTCGAGGTGGGAGATGCGCAGCATGTAAATGCCGCCGCGCTTGAACCGCACCATCGCCATGGCTTCGTCTTCAATGGTATCGTCCTTCCACGGAGTCTGCGTGGCCCAGTGGCCGTGGGTGGAATAGCCGGTGACCTCGACGAGTTCATCGTCCATAAGCTGCAGGGCGTACTCCGTGAAGTGTGCGCCCCAGTCGTAAAGGATGCCTCCAGAAATCGATCGACTCGAACGCCACCAGTCGTCCGGACATGTGTAGCTGCCCATCTGGGCGTCGATGCGGCAGATTTCCCCAATGATGCCGTCTTCCCGGATATCCTGCATAGCCTTGAGGATGCATCCGTCCCAATGTCGATTGTGATACGTTGTCAGCAAGAGATCTCGTGGTTTGGCTGCAGCCATCATGCTTTCGCATTCGCCGGTTGTCAGGGCCAATGGTTTTTCACAGCAGACATGCCGACCGGCTTCGAGGCACTGCAGGGCGATGGGGGCATGGGTGTTGTGCGGCGTGATTACGGTGATAAAATTGACGTCGGACTCGGCCAGCATACTTTCGACTGTGCTGTAGGTCTCGATACCGGGAAAATCCGTTTCGGCGACGGCCAGTCGGTCCGCGTCCAGCTCTGCCACGGCGGTCGGGGTCATGCCATTCGACTGCATTTCCAGTAGATGGTGTTTGCCCATTTCGAAGGCGCCGCCGTAGCCGACAACACCTGTTTTTATCTGCTCCGGCGATGTATATCGCGCCATGTGTCGCTCCAGAATAACGTGGTAGTCAGTTGCAACCTATACTTTAACTTGAATTGTGTTATTTGGCAGCCGGGCCATATCTGATATGTTGCCTCTCATACTCAAACGGAATCAGGAGGAATAATGAACCTGTCGACTACTCCATTTCAATGGGAACACGACGCTTACAACAACAATTACGAGAACTGTGGCCTGAGCGGGTACACCGGCCTGGAGTACGGCGCTGTCGCGCAACTCTCACGGGTTCCCGCCGTGCGGGCGCAGCTTGGCAAGCGCGGATTATACAAGTCCGGCCTTGCCGTCATGACCGACGGGACATTGATTGCGTCGCCGGTCGACATGCTGGCGCCGCAGGTAAGCAGCCCGTTCCCTACCGGGTGTGTGGATACGTGCTGGCCTGTGAAGCTGCACAAGTCGAGCGACGGCGGCCATTCCTGGCAGTCGATTGAGCATACGCCGTTGTGCGGCAAGGAAGGCTCGCTGACCTGTCTTGACGACGGGGCACTGCTGTTTACATCCGAGTCGCTTGACGGCATCGGTTACAGTGACAACGGCGGCACGAGCTGGGAACTGATCAATTTTAACACAACTCGCGAGGATGAATATCAGCTTATCGGGCCCGTGCGCGCGCCGATTTTTCCCGGCGATGGTTCGATCGCATTCATCCGTTGTATTGGCACCATTGAAGGCCAGGTGCTGCCGCCGGGATATGATTCGCCGAAGAGTAAGGCATGGTTGATGCAGTCGTCCGATGGTGGACGAACATGGCAACGCGGCGCGGACGTTGAGACGTGGGGCGATACTTTTCCGTTGTTTATCGAGGCGGACTTCGAGCATCTGCCCGATGGTCGCATTCTGGCGGCCAGCCGCTTCGAGTGGCTACACCCGCTAAAGGACAAGCCATTGCCGTATCCGCCTGGCACCATGCCCAACGACCACGCTGCCGGTCATATGGTTTTGATCGAAAGTGCCGACAACGGCCTGACTTGGAGCGCGCCGCGCGAATTCCTGCAATACAGCGAAGTCCAGGGGCAATTGACCTTGCTGAAGGACCAGCGGTTGCTGTGCACCTATACGAATTATCACTTGCCTTTCGGGGTTGCCGGGGTTCTCAGCTATGACTATGGCCGGACCTGGGATTTTGAACATTCGCTGCAGCTGGCGCTCTCGAACGGCCACAGCACCGGTTGGGCCACGACCCGGGAGTTGCCGGACGGTTCGCTGATTACCATTTACGCGCTCGAGCCATATCATATCGAGCCGCCTGAAAACGGCCGCACGGTATGCCATACAGTACGCTGGGAGCTACCGCCGAAAACTGCCTAGCAGATCGATGGGACTTGGTGGTTCAGCATGATAACGGGCCGGCTTGAACAACGCCGGTGCGGCCTGTTCTGGCCGTGTCAACCTTGCGGCGTCGGCAGTTCGAACTGCTGCGAGCCCTGCAGGGAAATTGACTGCTGCTGCCACTCGAGGACCCCGGTGAGTCCGTCCGGCAGGGTGACCTCGACGTCCCAAACGGTGTCGTGCTTTTTCATGCTGAAGCGAATCTCACCGTCCGGATGCGGCAGCACGCTGGACAGTTGTGTCAGTCCGCCGGGTTGCGGGGCGATACAGACGCTTGTGAAGCCCGGTGATGCCGGACGAATGCCACTCAGGCTGGCATGCATGTGAAAGAGCGGATGCGCTCCCCAGGCATGGCAGTCGCTGCGCGACGGTTCCGGCATCTCGACAGGGGTCTTAAAGCCTTGGGCGACAAGTGCCTTCCAGAACTCGAGCTTCTCGAGGATGAGCTCGCTGCGGCCGTACGTGTAAAAAGTCTCGAGCAGATAGAAGGAAAAATAGACTGTCGTTCTTGCCAGGTCATCGGCCGTGAGCAGTGCCTCGAAACAGGGTTCGGCGATACGCTCGTCGAATTGTCCGGAAAGCAGTGCCAGGCACTGTGCATGCTCACTGAAGTACTGGTGTGCCGGGTCATCGGCGAAGAGTTGTCGGCCGTCATTCCAGAAGGTTTCCCGGATCGATGTGGCCAGGCGGTCAGACCAGTCGCGGTAGCTGTTGGCAAAGTGCTGCTCGCCGAAAGCCGTTTCGATGTCGATCGCGCTTTGCAGAGCCAGCAGCATCAGCAGGTTGCAGACGCCGCTGCAGCCGAATGCCGCCCCCGGTGGATAGCCGGTGTCCCAGCCGTCATGCACGACCCAGTCGACAAAAGACCAGCCGGGTAATCCCGATAGAAGCATTCGCTCATCCGTCAGGCTTCGGAACAGCTCCAGCAGCGACCGCATACCGGCGAGGCGTTCGACCACAAAATCGGCATCCCGCTGCCACCACGCCTGGTCGCGCAGCATCATGATCCAGATCATCGAGAATGTCGTACTCAGCTGCCGCGGATCGCTCGGGTGCCGTTCGAGGACGAAGCCGGAAATATGCCGTGACCAGTCGAACAACTCGAGCGCCCGTTGATTGAGGCGACTGTCGCGTCGCATCACCGCGGATGTAAGAATCTGCAGACGCGTGTCGCCGACGTACATCATCTGTTCGTAGTACGGGCAGTCCATATAGGTTTCGTGGGCGCACATCTGGATGCCGCGGACGGCGAGCGGGATGATTTTTTCGATCGCCGGATCACTGCATGTGAAGTCACCTTCATGCTCGAAGGGCAGGCGGGTTTCCTCAAGGCCCAGCGAGCGTATTGTCAGCGGTCGGTCGCTCACCTCGATGATCAGTTGCAGGTAGCGTCCGGCGCGCCACCACGGTGCGGTGAAAAGTTCGTCATCGCTGCCGCCCGCAATGAAGGTGTCGCCGTAACCGAGGAAACACTTGCCGGCGATGTCGTTACGGTTGCCCTTGAAACTATGTTGTTGATCGACGAAACAGGCTTCGGCCCAGTGGATGGTAATCGTCGCGCCGCGGCCGCCACTGACTCGCAGTTTCGGGTAGGCGCAATGGTAGTTCTCCAGATCCCAGAGCACAGTTTGCGTCGTACCCGCCGGGAGTTGCAGTGGGCTGCCGGCAGCAATGAGCCCGTTCCACGGTGCGGTCGCATTTTCGGGTGACTCGACCAGTTCCGCCAGCTTTCCCGGCTCGGCCATGCGGACACGACCGGTCTCGGTGATCGGCTGGCGGAGCTGCTCCGGCAATCGGCTTGGAAAGAGCCGCCAGCCATTGAGCAGGATACCGGTTTTTTCATTTTGAAACTGGGCGTTACCCGTGAATACAGGCGTTTCTGCTACGGCGCGATTGAAGCAGGTAGCGCCATCGACGGTGTAGTTCGGGCCGACGGCATGATAACACATATCAAACAGCACAGGCGTAGAACAGCTGATGCCTGCGATGTTGCAGACTGTCCACGGTGCGGTGCCGGTGTCGAGTTCGACAGGTGCATCTTCAGTTGCGAGGATAAACGCCGGACAACAACTCACCTGGGCGTGGGGGCGGTGTGTTGCGATCGAGTGCACCGATGCTGTGAGGGTATGATTGCCGGCGTCCAGTGAGATTGCATAGCTGTGGAAACTCCAATGTGCCAGGTCACTGCGATCCGGCCCCATGCCGACGTACTCGCTGTCACAAAACAACTCGAAACGCTGGTCGCCGCTCACATGGATAACAAACGTCGCGGCTGTGGCCAGCTTGAACGCCAGCTTAAACTCGAGGAAATGATCGGCGTCCGTCCCCGCACCCGGCGCACTGATCCATCGCGCTTCCTGGATACGGTACTGGCGATGAATGTTGAGATTGGCGTATGGCTTGACCGGTGCGATTGTGATTCGTTTGGCGTGTGCCATGTGGCCTCAATTGATATGGAAAACTTCGCGCAGGTTTTTGGCGACCGGGCTGTTGTCCGGGTTCGACGGCATGACGTCGCCCATGCGGACCCACCATTTCTTGCAGATGTCGGTGTCGGCTATGGCGTTCCATCGTGATTCGTCCTCGATCTCGGCATAGGCGAACAGTTGCCGCGTGTCCGGCAGGAGGAAGATCGAGTAGTTGTGCACGCCGTGCGCTTTCAACGTTTCCTCCAACTCCGGCCAGATCGGACGGTGGCGGTGTTCGTACTCGGCTTCCTGGCCGGCATCGACGGACATGACAAAGGCTTTTCGGATCATTGGTGATTCCTCCGTTTGTTGTTTGTGTGCCGCACGTTTTTTACGTCGATTGTCAACTGCCGTGGCGGCTCATGGCTCGTAGCCGAACAGTTCCAGTTGGTCGGCGAAAAAATCGAAACAGCAGTTGTTGCCGCACGTCTTCCAGCGCCCGATGACTTCCGGTTTCACCGGAATGCGCGCCAGTGGCAGCTCCAGGTAGTTCTCGAGCCGTGCCAGCGTTGCCTCCTGTTCAAGCACGAAGTCCTCGAGTCGGACGGTAATCCAGTTTGCCGGCACCGGTGTGGACTGGACGATATCGACCTGGTACTTCCAGCTCGTGGCGCGGCTCAGCTGGAGATCATCCGTTGTGTCCCAGGGGACACCGAAGCTGCTCAGATCATCGGTGATGTGGTCGCCGGCAATGCAGTCACGCGGATCGCGAACCCAATAAATATACCTGATATCCGGGAACATCCGCACAATCCATGGAAAGACCAGGGTCGTCTCCGGTAGTTTCCAACCGCGGTGTTGCGCATC
Source organism: Lentisphaeria bacterium (assembly GCA_963580095.1). GTDB lineage: Bacteria > Verrucomicrobiota > Lentisphaeria > JABSQK01 > CAJWLW01 > CAJWLW01. The sequence goes on from CAUZJQ010000048.1 coordinate 15,347, forward strand.
GCCGGCGAACACCGAGCTCAGATACGATTCGACCAACCGCTTGAAAGCGGGGTCGATCGGCATCGTGTGCAGCGCTTCGAAATCCCAGTGCGAACCGCCCAGATGCCGCAAGTGTCCAGCCATTATCCGGCACGCTTCATACATTTCATCCGCCGGTACGAGGTCACCGGACTCATTCACTTTGGCGCCCATGTACACACCGCTCTGGCTGAGGGTGTGCGACATGGCGCGGGTGCCCGAGTGGCCGCGGCCGATGATCGTGATCAGCGACATGTTACTTCTTCTTTTTTCGCTTTTTCGCGCGTGCCTTGCTCTGCAGCTTCCTTGCTGTCGCCGGATCGCCGATGTGCAGCGTGTCATAGGCCTGCCGGCTGCTGGTGAACGGACCTATTCCGGCCTCCCCATGCCAGTCGCCCTGGGTCAGCATCGGATTGGTTATGCCCAGCGCTTTTTCGCGTGTGGCGATAAACGCCTCCATGCGTGTAGTCAGTGTAGCGACAATGTCCGGATGCTGGTGCACGAGATTGATGTTTTCGTCCGGGTCCTCGATCAGGTTATACAGTTCGACCGGCGGCTTGAAATGGAAATCGGGTTCGAGCGCGACGATCAGCTTCCACTGTGGGGTGCGCCAGCCGTGCTTGCGCATCCACGTGCACTCGGTGATGTAGAACTCCGACTCGAAACTGGTGGCCTTGCCCTTGACCAGCTGCATCAGGGAGGCGCCGTCGAACTTGTCCTTCGTCTTTACTCCGGCGAGTTCGAGCAGGGTTGGCGCCAGGTCCTTGTGCTGGTTGTAGCCTGGTATCCGTCGGCCGGCCGGTAATTTCTTTCCGTAGCGGATGATCAGCGGCACGCGCAGGGTTACGTCGTAGACGCCGTGGTGATCAAACCAGCATTCATGGTCGTACAGCGTCTCGCCATGGTCCCCATTGAGTACGACAATGGTATCATCGGCGATGCCAAGAGTTTCAAGCTTCTCGAAAATCCCTTGAATGCATGCGTCCATGTAGGCGATAGCACCGTCGTACTGGGCGATCACATAGTCCTTGTCGGTGACGCCGGGGGGGATCCAGGACATGAAGTAGTCCTTGAATGGCTTGAATGCGTATACCGGGTCCATCGACTTGTTCGCCGGATCGAATTCATTCCCCTGGTAAAAGATGCGATTGAACGGTTCCGGCGGAAGATATGGGGAATGCGGGTCCATGTGTCGCAGCATCACGAACCAGGACTGGCCGGATTCGCTGAGTCGCTCGAGCTCCGGCAGTGCCACATTGTTCAGTGCCTGTGCTTTTGGCAGGCTCCCAGCCTCCGACTCCCAGGCCTCGTAATCGAGATAGTTGTCGAAACCGCGGGCCGACGGGTTGCCGGTAAAACCGATGCAGGTGGAGGCATAGCCGTTATCACGCAGAATCTCAGGGAGCGTCCGCACCTTGTCGGTAAGCGGACCCTTGTGGCGCAGCGCCACGACCTCGGTCCCGAAGCAGTCGCGCCCGGTCAGCATCGAGGCGTAGGCCGAGGTCGTCGGCACATGCGGGCAAAAGGTATTTTCGAACAGTGTCGAGGCCTTGGCAAACTTGTCGATGTGCGGCGAGGTGAGTTTCGAGTATCCGTAGCAACTCATGTGCGTTGACAGCAGAGAGTCGACAGCGATAAGCAGGATATTCGGTTTTTTCCGGCTGGCAGCCATGGCTGGTCTCCTGGTGATTGCGTGCAGTTATCGGGCGCCGCAGGCTTGCATGCAGGCCTGCATGTGGCCGCGTGTCTCTGCGGCGATGGCGGTGCATTCGGTAACTCCGTATTCTTTTGCTCCGATGACTTCCAGATCCATCGGTCCGGTGTAGCCGTGCTCGTGCAGGACGCGAATGTAGCCGAGCAGATCGATGTCGCCACGGCCGTTGGCCTGCAGTTCCGGCAGGCCTGGACCTGCCTGACGGCCCTTGCAGTCGCGGATGTGCACGTGGCGAATTCGATCGACCACCGCGGCAATCGCCTCGACGGGATTTTCGCCGGCGCGATGAACGTGGCTGGGATCCATGTCGAGGCCGAAAGAGGGCAGGTCGATGGCCGCGAGCGCGCGTAGCGATGTGGGCGTGTCGTGGATACAATGGCCGACGTGCGCCTTGACGCAGAGCGTCACGCCGTATGTGGCGGCCTGCTCGGCGAGCGTCCCCAGTGAGTCGATGGCGGCCTGGAAACTTTCTTCGTTACCGGTCTCGCCGCCCGGTCCGCAATTGACGATCGGACATTCGATTGCCGCCGCGGCCTGGAAGGCGGCGGTCATCTTCTCCGGCTCACGCGATGGCTGCTCCATGGCGAGGATTGGCAGTTCGTGGGTCTTGGCCAATTCCTTGATCTCCGGCACCAGCGCCTGCCAGCGGTCGAGCACGAGATGCTCGCTCATGCCGTCGATCGCCGAGATCTCGATTCCGTCGTAGCCGCATCGGGCGATGTACGAAAAGGCGGTGGCCATGTCGTGGCCGCCGAAGAGAACGGAATTCACGCCTAGCTTCATATGGGGTGCTCCAGTGTTGCGTCAATCGGGAAAAAGCTCATTGACTTTGACGATCGATTCGGTCTGCACCGACTCGATGGCGGCGGCCAGCACCTTTTGCGCTGCCAGGCCATCGGCGCCGGAACCATCGATCTCGGCCGGGGCGACACCGGCATTGAGTTGGTCGACGAACGCACCGAGTCGGTCACGGAAGGTATCGTGGAAATCTCGGAAACCGCCGAAGACGGGGTTGGTGTACACCAGCTTCTGCGGGTCCCCGGCGGGAAACAGCGTGGCTTCGCGGTATAAGTCATCGATGATGAACCGGCCGTTGACACCGGCCAGTTCGCAGCGCTCCATCGGGTGGCCGCGCTCGATGTCGTAGCTGCCCGTGAGATGGCCTAAGGTGCCGCTTGCGAAGCGCATGTTGAACTGGGCGGTCGACCAGATGCTGCGGCCAGGTGCCTTGGTCACGAAACATTGAACCGCCTCGATGTCGCCGCAGAAGTAGCGCATGATGTCGACGGTGTGCGGGTGCAGTGCTTTGATATGGAACCACGGTGAGCTCTCGGTCGGGTTCCTGATCCACATGCTCACGTTCATGAACAGCTGGTGGCCGATGCGTCCGTCATCGACCCACCGTTTGGCCAGCCGCGCTGCCGGCGTGAAGCGATGGTTGAGGTCGATGCCGAAGCATAACCCGCGTTTTTTTGCTTCGCGAACCATCTCGACAGCCGGTCCGATTTCGTTGCAGATCGGTTTTTCGCAGAGTACATGGCAGCCGTGAGCGAACGCCTGCATCGTCGGTTCGTAGTGATCGGCGCCGTACTCGACACCGCCGGTGGCGACACTGACCATGGTCGGCGACAGCGCGGACAGCATTTCGTCGACACTGTAGAATGCCGGCACGCCGAAGCTTTCTGCAGCGGTATCAGCGCGCTGGCGATCGACATCGCAAAGGCCCACAAGCTCACACCCGGCGTGCTCCCGGTAAATGGCCGCGTGGAGGTTGCCGATGGGGCCGAGCCCGATGACACATGCGCGTTGCATGGCTCAGACCTGTGGGTTGAGGGAGACGACCGTGTCGGACTCCCAGCTTTCGATTGCCGCTTCGATGACCTGCTGCACCTTCAGTGCATCGGCACCGGAGCCGTCGATATCATCCGGCGCCGTACCGGCGCGCAGTTGCTCGATCCATCGGTCGATGCGGCTTTGGAAGGTGTCGCCGAAACTTGCCATGCCGCCGAGGTGACGGTAGCTCTCGCCTTCGATACTGTGGCGCGGCTGGAACTCGAGCAGCTCGCAGGCGTCGTGCAGCACGAAGCGGGCCTGGTGTCCGATGACTTCACAAGTTTCCAGGCCCCACGCGTGGCCGGGTCCGCCGCCGTCGTAGCTACCCATGAGGTTGCCGATGACGCCGTTCTCAAACAGCAGGTTGACCTGTAAATTCGACCAGATTTCGCGGTCCTTGCCCTTCTTGAAAAAGGCTTGCACCTTGGCGACGTCGCCGCAGAAGTAGCGCATGACGTCGAGCGAATGCGGGTGCAACGCGCGGATATGAAAGTGCGGGCTCGATTCGTTCGGGTTGCTGATCCACATCATCATGCGGATCATCTGCAGCTCGCCGAGTCGTCCCTCGTTGATCCACTCGCGGGCCCGCGCGGCGGCGGGGGTGAAACGGTGATTCAGGTCGATGGCGTACGGCAGATTGCGATCGCGTGCCAGGGCGACCATTTCGGCAGCCTTGTCGACTTCGTTGGATATCGGTTTTTCCCCGAGCACGGGAATATCAGCACCGAGCAGCTGCATCGTTGGTTCGTAGTGGTCGCCGCCGTTTTCCTTGCCGGCCGTGGCTATGCTCACGGCATCAATGGTTACGTTGCTGTCGAGCATTTCCTGAACGCTATAGAAGGCCTTGGCACCGTATGCCTCGGCTGCCGCATCGGCGCGTTCTGCGATGCAATCGCAGACGGCGACGACGGCGGTCTGCTTGTTCTCGACGTAGCAGCGGGCGTGGGTGTTGCCGATAGCACCCATTCCGACAATCGCGATTTTCAACATGTCGTCCTCCATATTGCAAAGGATCAAAGTCTAACGCCGCAGGGGCATGGGGTCAATTCGCTTCCACAGTCGGTTCGTGCTAAGTTGCCGACAACAAACGGCAGACATACGATGTTGGAGATCGAGAAATACGAGTTTGACCGTGTCGGCTATCTGGTGATCCCCGAGATGCTGAGCGGCGAGGAAATCACCAAACTGGCTGAGGCGATCGATAAACTGATCGCACACGCTGAGGCGCATTTTGATGACGCCCCACGGGTGATGGCCCGCTGGGGAGCCGAGTATCATCGGAACGATGAACTTGGGTATCATGTCGGCGGCCACTTCGGCAAGGGGATTGGGGATACGATTATTATCGAGGATTTCTTCAACGCCGACCCTGCT
>CAUZJQ010000049.1:0-20249 GCA_963580095.1 Lentisphaeria bacterium
GAGTTTCTCATTGCCAACGACCGGGTCATCGCCGCTTGGCTGCTGTCGCGTCTGCCCACGATCGGGGCACCGACGAAAGCGCGCCTGTACGCCCAGATCACGACGCCCGTCGTCTCCACGCCGATGGGGCCGGCGTACGATTCCGAGAACGTACGCAACACCGCGCTCTGGTGCCTGATCATCAATGGGAAACGCTATCCCAACGATACAGAACTGCGGAAACAGGCCAAGGAACTGTTCAAGCTGCTCATCCGCAACGTGGAGGACATGGGCACCGTACCGACCAGTTATGTGCTGAATTACTGTGCCTATCAGGCCAGACAGTTTCTCAACGATGAACCGATCGAACGACGCATCCTCAAACCGCAAAAGTACAAGTTCAACTACCGCCCCGCCCAAAAACGCCGCGACAGGTGACGTGTACCGAATATTTCACAACGCTGCACGCCCAGCCCTTCTCCTGATCCTGCTCACCGCCGGCTGCAGGACGATGCCGCCCACCCCGCCTGCGGCTGACCTGCAACTGCCTGGACCGACTCAGTCCGATGCCGCTGCCTTGCCCGACCGGCTCGATCTCCAGGCCGCGAAGTCCGCAGCACTCAAGTACAACCCCGACCTTGGGGTCACCCGCGCCCGCATCCGCAGCGCCAGCGCCCGCCTGCGTGAGGCAGGTACCCGATATGCTCCGGTCGTTCGCGCCGGGGTCAGTGTGATCCATACGCAGGATGTTCCCAGTAGCCAGTCCTTTCTTACCGAGGAGCGCTTCGAAACCTACAGCCCGTCGTTGACGTTTGAATGGATCGCCTTTGATGGCTATGCCAGGGAACTTGGCGAACATGCCACAGCCCAGGACCTCAGCGCCAGCGTAGCTGTGCACGACAACGCCCGGCGCCTGCTGCTCGGCGCCGTCAGCCGCGCCTGGTACAGCGCCGTCCTGGCCCGTGAGCGCATGCGCATCACCACTGCCGACCGCAACTTCAACCAGCGGCTGCTCGACGACATGCGGCAGCAGGTCGAGGCCGAACAGGCGTCGCGTACCGACGCCAACAACTTCGAACTGCGCCGCAACAATGCCGATGTACAGTTCATCAATGCCGAACGTGGCTACACCCTGGCCCTCACGGTCCTCGCCGAGCTCCTCGGCCTGCCGGATGCCGAGCTTTCGGGCCGTCTCGACTTTGACATAACCGATGGCGAGCTGCCGGAGAAACCTGAGCCGGGACTCGATGAACTGCTCGACATCGCTCGACAGCAACGCGCCGACCTCGAGGAACTCCGGGCAACGATGGCGGCGCTCAAGGCCCGTGAAGCCGCGGCGCAGGCCGCTAAATCACCCACCGTATCGCTGTCCGGCGAGCTCGGCGCTGCCAGCCGCGACAAGTTCGAGTTCGAAGACGATGAACGTGCCGGCAGCCTCAGCGTTGTCGCCACCTGGGACTTGTACACAGGCGGTGCCAAGCAGGCTGCAGTCGATACCGCCGCAGCCGACTACGAAGTTGCAGTCCGGCAACTGCAGGACCGTTGGCAGGAGATCGTCGGTGAGATTCGACGCCAGCTGCCGATCATCTCAGCAGCGCAGCGGCGCCTAAAGCTCAACCGGGAGAGTGTCGCTTTGGCACGGCAGATCCGTGACGACATCGAACCAGCCTGGCGCGCGGGCATCGAGCCGCTGACCCGCTTGAACGAAGCACAGCGCGACCTCAACATCGCCGAACTCAATCTGGCGGTCGTGCGTGCCGAGTTACTGCAGGCCCGGAGCGACCTCGACACCGCAACCGGCAGCATCCTGGATTGACGCGTCACCGCAGCGCAAAGCTTGCCGGGCAAACGCTCTTGCCGCAATGGATTCTCGTGATCTATACTCGCAGAGCCGAGGCATTTCAGCGTTTGTTGTGTCGCCACTGACCGGTAGACATGCGAGAGCATGAATCCCTGCCTACAACCCCATTTTCCGCAACAGCGCCTCACTCGTCGATTCGACGTGCAGGAGGCTGCGCCAGGTAGTGCGCAGGAACCCCTGCGTGACCATGCGGTCGATAAACTCCAGCAGCGGGTCGAAATAGCCGTCGAGATTGAGCAGGCCAACCGGCTTTGTGTGGGCCTGCAACGCCCGCAGCGCCCAGACCTCGAACAGTTCGTCGAGTGTGCCGATACCGCCTGGCAGACTGATGAAGGCGTCCGCCAGCTCGATCATGCGCTCCTTGCGCCGGAACATCGTGTCGACGATTTCGAGATCGGTCAGGTCGTGGTGCGCGATCTCCGAAATCTGCAGGGAATTGGGAATCACACCGATCACTTGGCCGCCGGCCCGCAGCGCCGCGTCGGCAACACACCCCATCAATCCGATACTGGCACCGCCATAGATGACCGTGAGGCCGCGTTCCGCAACCAAAGTTCCCAAAGCTTCCGCGGCCGGAACGTAGGCGCCTTCGAAGCCGGCACTGGAGCCGCAGAATATACCCATCGATTTCATCGTCAGCCTGCCTATTTCTTCTTCGGCCGCGCCAGGCCCCTTTCGCTGGCGGCGATGAAGTCGAGCATCGTCTGGACTTCTGCGAACTCCGCAGCAGAGTCACCCAGGGCGGCAACGGCATCTTCGATGGGGAGATCCGACTGGAAGATGACGCGGAAAGCGCTGATCACCGCCTGGACCTGCTCCGGGCTCTTGCCATTGCGTTGCATGCCGATCTTGTTGGTCACTCGGGTCTCCGCCGGCACGCCATCGGCAATGCAGAAGGCACAGACATCCTGCCCCAGTTTGGAGAAGCCACCGAGCATGCTCATCGTGCCGATCTTGACGAACTGCACGACACCGCTATGGCCGCCAATGACGGCGGCGTCGCCGACCTCGATGTGGCCCGAAAGCATGGCCGCGCTGCTCATGATCACCTTGTTGCCCAGCGTGCAGTCGTGGGCGATATGACAATACGACTGGATCAGGCAGTCGTCGCCGATCGTCGTAGCGTCGCCGCCACCGGTTGCAGCATTGACCGTGACGTACTCTCGGATAACCGTGCGGCGGCCGATCCGGACGTACGTCTCTTCGCCCTTGTGCTTGAGGTCCTGGGTCTTTTTGCCGAGGCAGGCGAACGGGAACACCTCGCATTCGTCGCCCAGCGAGGTATGACCATCAATCACCACGTGCGAATGCAGATTACAGCCGGCCCCCAGGCTGACGTCCGGCCCGATAGAACAGTACGGACCAATATCGCAACTGTCGCCGACGGTCGCTTTCGGATCAATAATCGCAGTTGAATGAATCGCCATGATCGCTACTCCGTCAATGCAAACTTGACATTGGTCACACTGACCAGGTCCTCGCCAACATACACCTTGCCGAACGCCTGGCCGAATCGCTGTCGAATCGTACGCAGCGACATGACAACATACATCCGATCACCCGGGATCAGCGGCCGGTTGAAAGTGCAATCCTCGATTGACATGAAGTAGGCGAGCTTCCCGTGGTGCTCCGGGCGCGACAAAGCATAGGCGCAGCCGGCCTGTGCCGCGACCTCCAGCTGGAAACAGTTGGACAACCAGCAACGCCCGGACGGATGTCTCACCAGGTTCGGTTCCGTCGCTGTCAGGTTCTTCACCGCCACCATCTCGGGCATACCGTCTTCCTCCGGCTGATGCCAGCCCTCGACCCGGTCAATCAACAGAAACGGATACCGATGCGGGATGAACGACTGGATCTCCTCGGTGTCCAAAGCCCCCTCCTGCAGCACCGGCACTTCGGCAGCGCGTGCAGCAATGAGCTGGCGCGGTGCCAGATCGACAGCCGGATCGGCCAGGGTAGCCAGGGTGAACTGCGCTTCGCATGTAACCTCTTCGCCAACCCTGGCACTCGCCACAACCGTCAACCCTGTGCTGGTGGCATCGCTGAGGGTTACCTCCAGATGCAGCAGGTCACCGGGCACAACGGGACGCCGGAATTTCACTTTGCGGACCGACTGCATCATGACACAATCGCTGACAGCGCTGTCCTGCCGCCACGCTACTGTCGCCAGTTGCACCATCGCTTCAAGCTGCAACACGCCGGGCATGATCGGTTGCTCCGGGAAATGTCCCGCGAAAAAAGCCTCACTGACCGACAGCAGCTTAACGCCATAGGCCCGGTCAACATCGAGTTCAATACGGTCGAGCAACAGATACGGCGGTTTGACGCCGAGCTGCGCCAGGATGGAATCAGTTCCCAATACGCTCATGCTTGTCCTTGTTGCGTTGCACTGAAACTTCGACACGATCGGAACGGATAAAGAATATCCTGTTCACCGGACTTTTCGACTTCTATTTATCGTCATAGCCCATGACTTCGCAAATACGCTGGGCCAGCGCGACATTGGAGGGGTGCCCCGGCTTGATCGCAATGATCTGCCCCCGCAAGCGGCGACCGACGAGACTGAGGTCGCCAACGATATCGAGCATCTTGTGACGAACAAATTCATCCGGATAGCGCAACGCGTCCTTGGCGATGATCGCGCCGTCCTTGATGACAATGGCATTGTCAAGGCTGCCGCCACGCACCAGACCCGCCACCATGAGCTCTTCGATCTGCTCATACGGACAGAAGGTCCGGGCACCAGCCAGCTCTGTGGCAAAGCTCTCACGGGTGACCGGCAGGCTGAGGTACTGGGTGTCCATGACAGTGGCACCGAAACAGATGGTGCACGAAATCCGATACTCTTCATCCGGCAAAATCACGGCCCGTGTCTCGCCCTGCTCGACGTAGATCGCCTCTTCGATACAGCAGTATTGGCGCTGCGCTTCCTGCGTCACGGTGCCCGCGGCGTTGATCTCGGCGTAAAACAGCGCACTGCTGCCGTCAATGATCGGCGGCTCGGGACCGTCCATTTCGATAACAGCGTTGTCGATGTCGCAGGCATACAGAGCCGCCAGGACGTGCTCGACGGTGTATGCCACCGCGTCGCCGTTGGCGATCGTCGTGGCGCGACGCACATCGATAACGTTCGATGCCAAAGCCTTCACCGACGGCTGGTCCGGCAAGTCGACGCGAATAATGGAAACTCCCGCATCCGCGGCCGCCGGCTGAATCGTCAGATGGGCCCGGCCGCCGGTATGTAGAGCGATTCCCGAAAATCGGCAGGGCGCGGCAATTGTACGCTGGAGTTCGTCCAAAATGGTAAGCAACCGTTATGACGTTAAGCTGGGCGGAGGTAAGCGTCGAAGAGCGTCGAAGCGGATAATAAACCGTTGCAGCGGCAGGATTACAATTCAGTCGGGTCTGTACGGCAATACCGTGCCGCTCGTCAAACACACGGGGCCTGGGGCGTTGGTTATACAGGAATCACCGCCCGGATCAAAATGACGCCGCGAAGACCTGGACTTTATCAACACTGGCAAACCTGCCGGCAATCGGGCGATCGGTGATCGCTACAAATAACATTTGCCGGATCAAACGAATGCGGCATATTCTCGCATGAGACGATTTATACTCTTTCTCTTGTTCGTAACCACGTGCACCCTGGCACGGGCGCAGTTCCTTGATGCGGAATTCGGCCATCCATACCTGCAGAATACGACCTCCGACGCAGTCACCCTCCTCTGGTGGACACGAACAGATACCCCCGGCACCATTTCTTTCTGGAACAACGACATTGGCACAACCCAACAGTCGCAGCCACAACCGATTGTCCTGACAAAGCCGGAGACCAACGGCAGCGAACAGCGTTTTCGCCACGCGGTGCGGCTCCAGCCGCTGCAGCCGGGATCGCAATATCACTATCGCGTCGAGCAAGGCACTGCCATATTCGATGCAACGTTCCGGACGGCTCCAGCCACAACACTGACGCCGATTCGCTTTCTGGTATGGGCCGATACAGAAACTGAACCGGCGTCCCATGGCCGTCTCGGTTGCGGTGTACCAGAGGGGTATCCGATGGACCAGAACGACGGCATCCGAGCGTGTGTCGCAGCGGCAGCGGAAATCAAGGCTGATTTCATTCTACTGGCCGGCGACGTCACGGAATGCGGCGGCGAGTTGGAAGACTGGGACGAGTTTTTCCGCAAGGTCAATGACCGAGACAATCTGCTGGCAGCGCATACACCGATCTTCGCGGTGCCCGGCAACCACGAATACTATGCCGGCCCAAATGGCGGCGGCTACGAACAGCCGGGCAGCGAGCGGCATGCAATGCACAAATTCCACAGCCATTTCGAGCTGCCGACGGACGAACGCTACTACCAGTTCACGTGGGGCCCGGCGACCTTCATCGGCCTCGACAGCTGTAACCAGAGTCCGAACGGTTCAGGACTCGATACCAATTTTGCACTGACCGGTGAAAACGAACCGGGCGGCGGCCGCGCACCCGACTGGATGCCCGGATCCCGACAGTACCGGTGGTTGGCAACGACATTGGCAGCCGCGCGAGAGCGGTCACCGTTCATCTTCGTCTTTTTCCATCACATGCCGTTTGGTTCCGGCGTACACAGCTTGCCGCCCGGCCACGGCAATGGAAAAGACTCGCAATCAGGCTATCCGCTGCGAAAACTGGATCCGCTTTTTCACCAGTATGGCGTCGACGCCGTCTTCTGCGGCCACGAGGAGATGATGGAAATGGCCGAGACACAGGGCGTAACTGCCAAGGGCACGGCGCACAAGCTTCGATACTTCACGCCAGGCTCGGCGGGAGACGGTATTCGTTCGGCAAGAATCGCCAATGCCGCCCGGGTGTTTCACTATGGCAAGACCGCAATCGGCCGGCACTATGGCTTTCTCGATGTCACCATCGATCAGGTACCTGGTCGGGCGCATATTTTGCGTGCGACCATTCGACAGGCCTGGATCGATCCGGTCTGGGCCACCGACCCGGCGGTTCCGCCGCTGGGCGGTTATTACGATGCCGAGGTACCGAACGTACGCTATGAGATCGAACAAGCCGTCCCGTGAAAATACCCTTCCGAGGGTGTCACGCAACCCCAACAGCCTAAGCAGGTTAATTCAATAAATTTTACGCGGGCGAAAGATAAGTCCCTTGACATCCACCCTTGACGCAATCAAGTTAGTCAGCACAGGCTGTCAATGTGTCTTGGACACGCCTTGTCTTAATCGTTGCCAATGAGCGTTCGACCGTCTCACTTATCCAGAGGCATCCCCCGAAATATGAAAGAGCAGGTGCAACAGTTGCTGGAATTACAGGAACTGGAATTTATCTCGAAGGAATCCGCCATTGTCCATTCAGACGGCGATGCCGACGAGGATCTTGAGACGAGGATCTGCAAAAAGCGCCGGAAGATTCCTGCGGATCTGCTGGCGCGTTATGATCGGCTGACGCAGTTCGGCCCCAGCATCGTCGCCGTCAAAGGCGGCATGTGTGTGGGCTGCAATCTCAGCATTCCGCAGGGAGACCTCAACCGCATAATCAATGGATCCGTCGAACCGGTTTGCCCGCACTGCAACCGGTTTCTCAACATCGACGTTTCGTAAAGCACCTGCGTCAACCGGCACCACCAGAGTTACCATGGCTACTGCGAACCCTGTCAATTTGAAGGCATTCATCACGCCCGACCGCGTCATCCTCGGCCTCGAAACGGAGGACCGTTCGGCAGCCTTGGAACGGTTGATCGAGCCACTGATCGCTGGAGATATTGTTGTCGACAAGGCACAGTTCCTCGAGGATCTGGAGCGCCGCGAGGCCGAATATACAACGATGACCGATAACGGCATTGCGATCCCCCACGCACGTTCACAAGCGGTCCGGCGTCTCGGGATAAGCGTCGGCCTCGTCAGTGGCAAGGGTATACAGTTCGACCCGGAATCGGACACGCGCTGCCACCTGCTATTCTGCATCGCCGTGCCGGCCTTCGCACCGACCTCGCACATGCCCCTGCTGCAGGCAGTGGCAAAATTCGGACGTGACACCAAGCGGGTCGAAAAAATTCTAGTGAGCAAGACGCAAGCTGTGGCAGCGCGCTACCTGGCCTCCTACAAGAGTTGAACCTGGCACCGACAAAGTCAGCAGAAATTGTGGGCAACCGGCAACAACAGTACGCAGAGCCTTTATGAAAGTACAGCTTTGGGGAACGCGGGGGTCGGTTCCAACACCGATAAGGCCGGCCCAGATCCGCGATAAAGTTGTAGACGCTCTTTCCCGATACCGCGATACCGGCTCACCGGATGATGTCGAAGCCTTCTACGGCGAGTTACCCTTCAACCTGCGCAGCACCTTCGGCGGCGACACCTGCTGCACAGCAATCGACAACGGCGACGACGAGATTCTCATCATCGACGCCGGCAGCGGTATTCGCTCAAAAGGCAATGACATGATGGCCAATTTCAAAGGGCCGCAAGTCATCCACATTTTCCTCAGCCATCTGCACTGGGACCATATCCAGGGCTTGCCGTTTTTCGTACCCGCATTTGTCCCGGGCAACCAAATCCATTTCCACTGTCTGCACAGCGAGTACGAAGCGAATCTGCGGAATCAACAGCAGTGGAAAAACTTTCCGGTATCGATCGATCAGATGAGCGCCGAGATGTCGTTCCACAAGCTCACGATCGGCCAACCCATCAACATCGGGTCCTGTGAAATCACGCCGTTTCCACACGTGCATCCCGGCGATTCCTACGGTTTTATCATCAAGTCCGGCGACCACAAGGTCGTCTATTCCAGCGATTGCGACCACGTCGACATGACGCCCGAGCAATTTGCTTCGTATGCGGAATACTTCGATAACGCCGATCTGCTTATTTTCGATGCCCAGTACACCCTCGAGGAAATTGTCACCGAAAAGTACCAATGGGGCCACAGCAGCTTCTCGGTCGGCCTCGATCTGGCAAGGATCTCCGGCGTCAAACGTATCTGCTTCTACCACCACGACCCGTCGAGCAGCGACGAACACCTGACCGATCTGTATGAGCGTGCCATCCAATACAAAGGCCTGACGTACGACAACCAGGAGATTGAAATCATCTGGGGCTACGACGGTCTAGAAATACAAGCCTGAAGCAATTCGTGGCGTTCCTTGAGTCCTCTACAAAGCCCCCCGCCACCGGCAGCAAGTCGGGTTGGCGCGCTGTGCTCTCTATTGTGCTGCTCGCTGTCTTCCTGGCGGCCGCGGTGTGGTACGTCATCGGCCATCGCGAAGAGGTCCTGGCGCTGCGGCACATTCAATTCAAATGGCTGCTGATCACCGGCGTCGCCTTCGCTTTCAACATGGTGCTGCGCAGCGTCTTCGCACTGCAAGTCCTGAAGTATCTCGACGTGAAGCTGGGCTTCTGGGAGTCCTTCGGCTTGTGGTCTGCCGGCATGATGATGAACCTGCTGCTGCCGGTTCGAGCCGGTGCGGGCTTTCGCGCTGTCTATTTGCGTCACCGCCATGATTTGTCGTACCCGCTGTTAGTCGGCTCGCTGGCAGCGATAAATATGTTCTTCATGGTGGCGTCCACCGCGATGGGGCTGGTTGCTCTGGCTATAATTGCAGCGCGCGGCGCACCCGCAAGCCGGACGCTGACAGTGACACTGACAGTACTACTGGTGCTGGGCTTGTTCGCTGTGCTCTTTCCGGGCAAGGCCGCGGCCATCCCGCATAGCGGTTTTCTGCACCAGTGCCTCGACGGCTGGCGGCGGATTTGTCGGTCAGGATCGCTGGCGATTACCGCAGCAATCACCCTGGGTGGCTGTACGTTGTTTGCAGTCGTTGGAATCTACGCCGCATTTCTGGCATTCGACGTCCGCATGGACACGCCGGGTGCCGTGCTCATCACCGCCTCACAACAGCTCGGCGGACTGGTCAGCCTGACCCCGGGCGCAGTTGGCATTCAAGAACTGCTCGGCGTATATTTTTCCAGCAGTCTCTCAATCACCATCACTGAGACAGTAGTCGTGCTTGCCGCCGTTCGGGTCGTGAAAGTGCTTACCGCTGTCATCATCGGCATGCCGGGTTTTGTGATTCTGACACGCCAACTGAAACGGCAAGTACCATCGATCCATTAATGCCAGAAGTGCCCGTTTTCCTGCTCGCCTCTGAACGCTCCGGCAGCAATCTCATCCGGGTGATCATGGACCAGCACTCGGCTTTCTGCGCCCCGTCACCGCCGCACCTGCTGCGTACTTTCATGCCGCTGTTGTCCCAATACGGCCCGGCCGGTGTCGAGACCAATCAACGGCGCCTGGCAGCAGACATTTGCAGCATTCTCAACCGTCAGCTTGGCGAATGGAAAGCAGACATCACGCCCAAACTCATTCTGCAGAACGCCGGCAGACCGACCTTTGCCGGTTTGTTCTCCGCGGCATATGCCCTCGAAGCAGCGGCACGTTCGAAAAAACGGTGTTTCATCAAGGACAACGGCTGTATCCCGTTCGCGCTCGAAACGCACGCGTGCTTTCCCGACGCCAAGTTCGTCTACCTCGTCCGCGACGCCCGTGACACGGTGGTGTCATGGCTACGCTCAAGCTCACATCCGGGTGGCGTTCGACGGGCGGCGCAGATGTGGAAAAACGAACAACAGCAGGCATTGCGCGTGTACAGCATCCTGCACCAGGCCGGTCGCATCCATCTGCTGCATTACGAAGATCTGATCACCGAACCCGAGGCCGTGCTTAAAGATCTGTGCGAATTTCTCGACGTGACGTTCGAACCCGAGCTGCTGCAATTCCATCAGGGTGAAGAAGCCAGAGCCGGGGCCGCCAAACTCGAGGATTGGAAAAACCTTGACCAACCGATACTTAGTGGGAATTTCGGAAAGTATCGCTCCGCTCTCACGCTACGCAAACGCCGTTTAGTCGAAAGTATAACCGGCATCGAGATGCGGCAACTGGGGTATGTACTGGATTTTCCTTTGGCACGACACCGTGACGCTTTAGACCTGTTGGAAAAATCACTGCGCGCCTGTAAGGTGCTGTTGATGCTGGCGACACAGGGCCGCCGTGGGCTGAAGGAGATTCAAACCCGTCGGAGACGCCTGCAACAGATGCAGGCCATCGCAGCAGGGCTTGCGGGTCACGATAATACCTGGGTGCGCCCCAGGGCACTCAATCAGTCTGCAACCGATAAGCACCCTTGAACATAGCTGCATCGGGCAGCCCCCAGCAACGCCTATGAGCAGTTGCGTGTATCCCATGCTTCGGTGGTTCTCTGCCGTCGGCGCTGTTTTCGAAGGCCTGGTGTTCGGGCGTGGCGGCCCTGACGGCGGTCCGCTCTTTATCGTCGGCTTGCCACGGGCCGGAACCACCTTGCTTTACCAGGCCATCTGTCACCGCTTTCGAGTCGCTTATCCGCCGATGCTCACCAACACCCTGAGTTTCGCACCGGGGTTTGCCGCCTGGTTGGCCCGCAACAGTATGCGTTCGTATCAATCCAATTTTGCGAGTCGCTATGGCATGTCGCAGGGCTGGAACTCACCGGGTGAAGGCGCGATGTGGAATCTATGGTTCGACAAGCACGAGCACTTCGCCGGTATCGATGCGTGCCCGCCACGATGCCACCGGGCAGTTGCTGCCATGGGCCAGATCGGACGCATTGGCGACGGCCCTGTCGTGGTCAAGAATCTGCGGCACAATCAATACCTTCTGCCGCTGGCCGAGCTTTTTCCGAAGGCCGTATTCATCGTTGCCGTGCGACAACCGCGTGACGTCGCCCTGTCGATCCTCAACGCCCGGTACACGCTACTGCCCCACCCCACCGACTTTTGGTCGATACGCCCCCGCAAATATCCGGTGGATGAGGAACTTTCGCCGGCCGCGCAAGTGGCCTGGCAGGTCCACGGCCTGCTTGCCGACTTGACCCAAGACATCGACGCTATCGGCCCGGACCGCTGCCGCGCCATTCGCTACGATGATTTCTGCCAGACACCCGATGGCGTGCTCGCCGAGCTCCGGGACTGGGGCGAGACTGCCGGCATGCAACTGACCAGCCGCGGCGACATGCCCCCGGCCTTTCCGCTCAAGACGGGGCAAACGAAAGACCTGCCCGCCGCCGCGGTCGCCGAACTTGACGTGCTGTTGGCCGATCTGCTGCCGGCAGCGTCGATCGATTCATTGCCTTGTCCTTACCTGACTGGCACAGCCTAACGGAACACCAACACCAGACCATGGAAAGCAACTGGCATATCATCAATGTTGACCTCGACGGCGACGCTTGGCAGCAACTCCTTGACGCCGAGCCGCACAGCATCTTTGACACCGCTACCTGGGGCCGTGTCCTGGCCGACGGCCTCGGAGCGGAGCCGGCAGGTTGGGTCGTGCAGCAAGGAACCAACCCGGTGTGCGGCCTCGCCGGCTTCACCAAGCGCAGCCTGTGGGCCAGGCTGTTCTTCGCCAACATTCCATACGGCGGCCTGGTCGGCGAGGTGCCCGATGCCCTGCCACTGGCCTCGCTCTTTGCGGTACACGCCAAAACAGCCGGTCTCACACGCGTCCGCCTCACCGACTATCCGGGCCGGCCACTGCCGGCCGACGGCTTCCATTGCCACGACTCCAGCACCCATGTACTCGAACTCGGCGGCCGTACCTGGGATGAACTCTGGCAGGGCTTCAAACGCAATATCCGGCGCGACATTCGCATCGCTGAAAAGAAAGGCGTGACCGCCGTTTGGTGCAGTGACGAGGACGGATACCGGGCATTTTACCAACTGTATCTCGACTCGATGCGACGTAATTCAGCGATCCCCAAGTACGGCTGGGCTTTTATCGATGCGCTCCGACGGCATATTGGCGACGGCGGTCACGGCGGCCTGTTCCTGGCAATGAAGGACGACCGGGCCGTGGCCGGTGTGATGGTCGTCGATTCGGCCGATACCAGCTTCTATTTGATGGGCGGGTCAACAAGCGCCGACCTCAAATACTGCCCCAACGACCTGCTCATAGGCGAAGCTATCAAGCGTGCCGCCAGCATCGGTAAAAGCCGCTTCGACTTCCTCCCGTCCGGTCCGGGAGACACAGCGCTCATGCAGTTCAAAGCCAAATGGGGTACCCGTGAGGTGCCGGTGCATACGTTGGATCTGACCGCACAACCGTTGCGCCTGGCGCTGTGGCAAGCCGCCTATCGCATTGCAGGATCAGCCGCCGTGCGCCCGATCCTGCAGGCATGGCAAACCCATCGAAGCAACAGCTGATCAGCCAACGCAATACGGTCGAGGTTTTGGCCGCAGTTTACTGAACTTGATAACTAATTTAGGCTCATCTGGCGCTACGGTATCGACATGACTGATTGAGCGGGTGTAGTACAACTCAATGGTAGAGCGCTACCTTGCCGGGGTCGCTGTCGACGGTTCGCATCCTTCGCCGGCTTATTGAAAGCATACAGGCTTTGTCGGCCATACGGTTTATATTTCTCACTACCTATGAATACAGACATCCCAGAATCAAGCGGGCCCGAACCCGCATCGTCGCCAACACCGGAAACGCTGGGTGCAGACGCAGCCGATGACAATCGTCCGCTGCACGACGATGATCAGCGCCCGAAGGACCGGCTTTGGGATATGCTTTGTATCCTGACGCTGATCATCGGCGGCTCGTTCCTATACATCTACGGCGCCGGCTCGTATTCGCTGTGGGACCCCTGGGAACCGAAGTACGCCCAGACCGTCATCGAAATGCGCCAGCACGGCGAATATATCACGCCGTATTACGAGGGCCAGGTCCGCTGGACCAAGCCGATCTTCGTATACTGGGCAATGATGGTCCCGATGTCAATCGGCGGCGATACGGAGCTCATGGCGCGGCTGCCCAGCGCCGTCGCCGCTGTGTTTGGGCTGCTGCTGTTGTTTTACGTCGTGCGCCGGCTCTTCGACCGGCGAACCGGCATGATGGCCGCCTGCATACTCGGCACCATGCCGCAGTACTTCTACCTGGCGCGACAGGCCATGCCGGACATGCTGCTCACAGTATTCCTGATTGGCGCTCTGGGCCTGTTCGCAGTCGGCCGTTTCGACGCGGAGAAACGGCCCTGGCACATGCGTATCGGCTACGCGTTTGTCGCTTTGGCGGTGCTCACCAAGGGCCCGGTTGCCGGTGCCATCGTCGTTGGCGTCTGCGGGCTGTTTTGGCTGATCGAATTTGTGCCGCGAACGCATTTACACTGGCGCCGCGGGCCGGCGGCGTTGTGGGCAATGATCCGCTTTTATCAAGTAATCCCGGGCACCGTGATCTTTGTCCTCTTGACTGCGCCGTGGTACATCGCGATGTACCAGAAGCACCGGCAGGAGTTTGTCGATAAGGCGATCATTTACGAAAACATCGAGCGATTTTCCACACCGATCCGCGACCACACCGGTACGGTTTCCTATTATTTCTCGACGATTTTCCACGGCATGTACCCGTGGTGCGGTCTGCTGCCGGTAGCGCTGTGCGGTGTGTTGTTCGGTTTCCGAACAATCAACGACGATCTGCGCAAGCGCTGGTTTTTTGTGGCCTGGTTTCTGGCAGTTTTTCTGCTTTTTACGATGGCCGGGACCAAACTACAGCATTATCTGCTACCGATAGCACCGGCGGTGGCAGTCCTGATAGCGCTGGTATGGCGCGCCTGGTTCCAGGCGAACATGCCGTTCTGGGTGAGACCGGCGCTGCTCATCTCGATCCTGTTTCTGATGCTGCCGATCCGCGATTTCGACCTGGAAGGCGATCGTTGGCTTTGGGACAATTTCACCAACAAACGCAACATCGACAACTTTGATGTGCAACCCTTTCTCGATCGACTGCTGATAATCTGGACCATCGGCATGGTGCTGGCCACCCTGATCAACCGGTCCCGAATTATTGCCGGCGCCACCGTCCTGATCGCGTATGCCAACGGCATGTACTTCTGCCACGAGGTCATGCCGACCCAGGACGTTGGGCGCTCGATGGCGGCGTACGTCGAATATTACAAGAGTCACCGGCTCGATGAAACATCAGATCTGGCCTTCTACGGCAAGCACAGATATTCGACTGCCTATTACTGCTACGGCATGGACGACGATACGTTGCATTACTATTCGCGCAGCGAGCCGGCGAACCTCGCCGAATTCGCTCACAACCAGAACGAGATCTACATCATCACCGAGAAAAAATACTGGCAACGACTGCATGCCGAATTACAGAAGCGTTCCGGCACGAGCTGGTATTACGTCTCGCGGGCACATCCAAGGTACTGGTTAGTAACCAACACACCGAAAGACGAGCGTCGAGCCGGCGATGCACCGGAGTAGTCAATTCCCGCATGTTTTAGTTGATTTGTGAATGTCGCGCAACTATGTTACGCACATAAAATGTGCGGGTGTAGCTCAGTGGTAGAGCGCTACCTTGCCAAGGTAGCTGTCGACGGTTCGAATCCGTTCACCCGCTCCATTTCCCGCCCGATATGGCGCCCCCGGAGTTCGGATAATTAAGTATTTTTTCTGCGAATCCCGGGACATTCACAGTGAATAATGCCGAAAAACAGCCAGCACCCGCGTTGCTGCTCCGACATTCGGCAGGCCGCAGTCGTTATTCGCCGGCCACAGCTTCCAAGCCTCCTCAGTTGCGCTGTCAGCTTGGCCGGCAGCGCCCCAGGGCAAGGTCCGACCTTCGAAATGATATCCACCAAGCACTGCCCGCTCCGCCGCAGTTGATCTCATCCGGCATTGGTCAAGGCGTTTGCACGCGGCCGGTAACGGGGTAACCTGACTGGGCCGGGCACTACGCTTCTCTATGCTTCCGGTGCAGACAAAACGCAGTACTGGAAATAATGGCCCTGTCGGATCACAAGATTGTAGTTGTCATGCCGGCTTACAATGCCGCGATGACACTGCAAAACACGCTCGGGGAAATGCCGCGCGACATTGTCGACCACATCATCCTGGTCGACGATGCCAGTAGCGATGAGACGGTGCGTGTCGCAGAACAGATGGGGCTCGAAGTCATCACCCACGAGCACAACCGCGGTTACGGCGGCAATCAGAAAACCTGCTATCAGGCGGCGCTCAAATACAATCCGGACATCGTTGCGATGGTGCACCCGGACTATCAGTACACGCCGCTGATCCTGCGCGCCATGTGCTGCCTGATCGCCGAGGCAAACTATCAGTTCGTGCTCGGTTCGCGGATCCTGGTAAACGGTGCCCTGCGCGGCGGCATGCCGAAGTACAAGTATGTCGCCAACCGCTTTCTCACGCTGTTCCAGAACCTCTGTCTTGGCAACAAGTTCTCTGAATACCACACCGGCTACCGGGTCTATCACGGCGATATCCTGCGCGAAATCGACTTTGAACAATTCTCCGACGATTTCGTCTTCGACAATCAGATGATCACGGAAATCGTGTTGCGCGGCTACGCGTTGGGCGAGGTATCATGCCCGACACGCTATTTCGACGAGGCCTCGTCGATAAACTTCCAGCGCTCGGTCACGTATGGATTGGGGGTACTGTCCACGTCCATGCAGGGACTCCTGGCCCGAATCACCGGCAAGAATTCCATCCTAGGAGACAGCGCTACGCCTTCCGAACGGACGCCGGAGTAGGACGCCATTCAGACGCACAAACGCCGGTGCCCGCGATCAGGCCGAGCGGCAGACGCTCACATCCTGACGTCATCGTCGTCATCGTCGTCATCGTCGTCATCGTCGTCATCATCGTCATCATCGTCATCATCGTCGTCATCGCCGGTGACTGATTCGATGCTCACACTTGCCGACGGCAACTCATGCATGTCTTCACCGGTCGTCTCGGTCAAGATGATATTCTCATCGACCTCGTCCTCTACGGACGGGGCCTCGGTGCCTTTCGAAGCAACCAGCGCGGCACCGCTGCCAACGATTATTAGCAACGCAACAGAAACAGACAACCAAAAGTTAAGTTTCTTCATCGGTCATCCTCTTTTGGATGTTGTGGGCAACTAAACTCGACTTCCGAGTTCATTGCTTCTGAGAACGTATTTGCCGATCATGTCCATTTCAAGGTTTACGGTGTGTCCCCGGGCATAGCCGCACATGTTGGTATGCGTCCAGGTATGCGGCGTGATGCAAACCCGAAACGCATGACGATCAAGCGCGGCAATCGTCAACGAGATGCCGTCTACGGCAACGCTGCCTTTCTCGACCGCCAGTGCGGCCAGATGCGACGGCAGCTCAATCTCGACGATGTGATCGGCGCCTTCTTCTCCGATACTCAGGACGCAGGACGTGCTGTCGATGTGACCGGAAACGAGGTGTCCGTGTAACCGCTCGCCGAAAATCATCGACCGCTCCACGTTGACGCAGTCCCCGACTTTCAACGCGCCGAGGCTAGTGCCGTGCAGGGTCTCATTCAGCAAATGGAACTGTACCCTGCTCGAGTCGAAGGCCAAAGCCGTCAGGCAGACGCCGTTGATCGCGATGCTGTCGCCAATTTCGAGCTCGTCGATCAGGTCCATCGACAACGACAAAGTCGTGCAATCGCCGGCGGCTTCGAGTGACTCGAGCGTGGCAGTTGTCTCAATCAGTCCGGTGAACATGCGAAAGGTACCCCGTCAGCAAAAAATCTTCACCACAGCGCCGCATCTCGACGTCCTGCAGTCGCCGAGCATCGACCAGATTCGGCGGGTTGTCGCCGCTTACGGCTGGGCGGCTGCCCCTGCCGCCGAGAATCATTGGCGCGATAAAAAAGGCAACCTTGTCGACTGCTTCGGCGTTAAGCATTGCGGCAGCCAAGTCACCGCCGCCTTCGACGAGCAGAGCGGTTATTCCTTCCTTGCCAAGTTGTAACAACAGGTCGCACCAGTCCTCCGATGTCTCGCAACCGAACAGCCGGGTTTCGCCGCGTCCATCGGTCAGCACCTGCGGTGCCTTTCCCAGCTTGCCGCTGCGGCTGGCGATCAAACGCAGCGGCTGCCTCGACCACGTTTGCGGCGTCCGCACCATCAGCGACGGATCATCCTGCCGCACGGTTTCGGCACCAACCATGACGGCGTCCGCCCACTGTCGCAGTTTCTGCACGCGCCGCCGCGAGCTTTCGCCGGTAATCCACTGCGACCGGCCATCGGCAGTGGCGATCCTGCCGTCCACTGTCATCGCCAGTTTCAGCAACACGAACGGCCGCCGATGCCGGATCCAGCAGAAGAACGCTTCGTTCAGCTCTGTCGCCGCTTTCTCTTCGAGTCCGACGTCTACATGAATACCGCGCTCCTCGAAAATCTCCACGGCCCGTCCGGCATGCTTGGGATTGGGATCGAGGCAGGCGATCACGACGCGCTTGAACCCGGCGTCGGCGATCGCATCGGTGCACGGAGGGGTACGCCCATGCGTCGAACACGGTTCGAGGGTGACATAGAGCGTCGCCCCGGCCATGTCCGCCTGCGCACTCCGCATCGCTTCGATCTCGGCGTGCGGCTGGCCGGCAGCAGTGTGCCAGCCTTCGCCGATCATCTTGCTTTCGCGCACAATGACGGCACCGACAGCCGGGTTCGGAGAAGTCAGCCCCCAGCCCTTGCGTGCCAGACGCAGTGCTTTGCGCATCCATTGGTGATCATTCACGGGTCAACCGGTAATATTCGGATTCGTTGTTTCAACATAGTAACATAGCGTTTTCCCCACCGGAAGCATAACAACGACGCCCAGCAAACGTGAATAACAGGCCATGAGAAGGTAATTGTCAAGCCACATGGCGGCGATTTGTCCTGCACAGCCGAACGTCCTTCAGTGTTCTATTCAAAAAAAACTCCTGATCGAGATTGCGAGCATCGACCATATAATTTTCGGGGCCGGTGTGCGATTCAACGCCCACGGCCTGACGCCCAACTACGGCGGTGAAAGCGCGGCTGCATGGGGCCTGCGCCTTGTTGACCGTGGGAACGCGGGTTTCAGCGGGCGGGGAGATTCGGGTCTTGCAGATCTCCCCGCCAGTCAACCGTTTCTCCAACGGCAGGCAATTCAAGGAAGGCGCAGACAAAGATGATTCCCCTCGGCCATAGCAGCAAACCGCAGTGCCGTAACGGTTAGCGCCGGAGCGCAGGAGAAGTGAATTCAGCCCTTGTCATCCTTGTCCCTGATACGCTTCCACTCTTTGATGTAAGCCGCAGCAACCGGTTCGCCTTCGATCAGTGCGACGTTTTCCCAGTTCGCTTGGGAGGCCGCGGTCGTAAAGTTGTAGCTGCCGGTCACTACGTAGCGGCCGTCGACGACAACAAATTTGTGATGCATGTGCTTGTATGGCGGCATCTCGATCAGGTCGACCGAGATGCCGTGCCGCCGCAGCTTGTTGACGATCGGCTTGGCCCATTGACCGGCGGCCTGGCCGGCATCCATCTTGACGTGGACCATAACCCCGTCGCCGTGCTTGTCGATCAGAGCCTCGGCAATCTGCTTTCGGGTGAATGAGTAAGCCGCAACGTAAATCTCGCGGCGTGCCTTCTTGATAGTATCCAGCAGAATTTCCTCGCAATCCTCACCGAAACCGACGGCAACCTTGGCATCCCGCAGTCGACGGGCATCGGCATTTTCAGTACCCAGCAGCAGCAATGCCGCAGCCGCGAAGCCTACAAGTAATACAGTCCCAGAATGATAATGTTGTCGAGGAATCATGGAACAGCTTCTCCGTGTCATGCGCTATTGGTTGGCCTTGATGTACTCCGCACGTTTCTTTGCCGTATCCCGCCACCGATGTTTCGAATACTTTTCAATGCAAGCCTCGCACACCTTCTGGGCGGCCTTCGGGTCACCGCCTTTCAAATAGCACTGGGCCATGTGAAACATCGCGTCGGGCACTTCTATCGATTTCGCAAACGCCTGAATCCCTTTATTGAAGATAATGGCAGCGACCTTGTAGCGGAAAAGCCGCACATTGATGCGGGCTGAGGTAAACGCCATGATCCTGCTCCGGTGGCATCGTTATTCAACTTCCAATACGAGGCCGTCGTATGCGAGTTGCACGCCATCCGACAGAAGCTTGTTGGTCTCCGCATGCAAGCCCATATAATGGGTCAGGTGCGTGAGCCACGTTTGCGCGCCTTGCAGCTCCGCCGCCAGTTCCCTGGCACCTGCCAGATTCAAATGCGCCGGGTGCTGCCAGTCACGGTTCCACAACGCCCCGAGGATCACTACATCAGCGCCCTGGACCAGTTCAACCGTGGCCGGCGGCAACGCCTTGCAGTCCGTCAGGTAGGCGACCTTCGACCGGGCTGTCTCGATAACATAACCGTTGATTTCATCGGTACCGTGATTCACGATCACCGGGGTGACTGAAATTTCGTTAAAAACGAGCTTGCGATACTCCTGCTGATCGATCGGCCGCAGTTCGAAACGCGGCCGTGTGATACCGTCCGGCCACTCAATCAGCGTATAGGCATAGGTTTGTTCGA
>CAUZJQ010000050.1:0-20215 GCA_963580095.1 Lentisphaeria bacterium
TCATGGATGTGCCGCCGCGCCAGCGGGATCGGCGGCGCGCCACAGCCGGCCAGGTTGTAATAGAGGTAGTTGTACATGTAGACGTTGTCGTACATGCTGGCCCAGTCCTTGAGCATGTTGTACTGCCTCAATGTCATCCAGCTGCGAGGATTGTCGTAGGCGTGATAGGTGTCGGAGAAGATCGCGGCGAACATGATCCATATCTTCGGGTCAGGGGTCAGGCCGATCGGCGGCGTGTCGCGGTTGGCATAGCCGTTGGACGTGATGATGTGGTCGGGGAACTCCTTGTAAACCTCCGCTGCAACGCGCTGCACCCAATCCATCCACTCCTCGGTCGTGCTCATGCCGGTGGGGTCGTTGAAACGGCCCATCATAGACTGAAAATTCATGTGCCGTTCCTCAGTGCCGGGGCTGAAATCACGCGGCAGCCCGTCATCCGCACCAATGCCCCAGGACGTACTCCCCCACGTTGTGGGGCCGTCACAGTTCGGATCGGGATGTTCGCGGAAACGGGACTTGATCACCTCGGCGGCGTACTGCACCGACTGTTCGCTGGACAGGTTGGGCATATGCGGGTACGGCCTGCCGGCAGCGTCCTGCGCGAAAATCTCCGCAAACTCCGGATTGTCCTTCTCCTCCTCGGGCGGTAGAACAGAGCGTACTGAGGAGTCATCCGGCCAACTGACCATTTTATCGACGTTCATGCCGTTGTGAATCTTCCAGCGTGTCTCGATGCCGCACAGGTCTTTCGCGAACCAGGACGTCCACCAGTTTCGCATCTTGAAATCGGGACGACTGATCTCGCGGGTCGGTGCGACGGTGATCGTCGAATGGTCGGGGATCACCTCGCCGAACTCGCCCGGCAGATACCAGCGCACACCGAGACTGTAGAGGAAAAAGGAGACGGCGTATTCGGTGCCGTGATACGGCCCCTGGTCGTTGCCAGCCAGCACCAGCGTGGTGTCGTCGGTGAGGATGGCGTAACCTTCCTCTTCGCGCAGATTAGTGACACCCGCAGGGATCTCGGCATCGAAAGCGGTTGTCAGACTGCTGCGGCCGACAAGGATCGTTGTGCCGGCAGGGGGTGGCTGATCATCACCGACAATCGGCAGCTCGGCACCCGACATCTTTTCGAGATAAACCTGCAGGTCACGCGCCGCCCAGGCGACCTTGTCGGCGGGGACCCTCGGGTCGGCCTTCTCGTCGTCGAGCGTTGGGAGGCTCTGTACCGCAGCCTGTGATATGACGATGACCGCACACGGTTGGCCGTCGTCAACGAGTTGTATCTTGGCTTTGTCCATGTTCTTTCCTGGGTTGACAGGGTAGTGGGCTACTGTTCGATCAAAACAATTGCAGTCTGGGCGGGCAAGTCCACTTCGCCGCTCGGACAAGCTTGCGGCTCTGGCGATTCGGGACTGACGATCACCAGGTCGCCCGACGGTCCGGGCGTCAGGTCGATGCGAAAGTGTCTGGCGTTCTCGAGATCGAAGTTGCAAACGACAACCGCCCGCTTGCCTTCGGGTGTGACAAAGACGCTGTAGTGTTTGTGCGGCCGGCCGTCGACGGCCACCGATGCACCAAGCACGTCCCGATACTCGGCGTCCCAAAGGCGGTCCTGGTAGCGGCGGCGGAACGCTTCCATGCATCCGCCATAGGCGATCGTTTCCGGATACTCGTCCAGTTCGCCTTTGTACATTCGCGGTTCGTGGCTGACGATCATCCTGTGCATCAGCGCGAAGTTGATGTTGTTGCGGTCGCGGTAGCCGCAGACGGCCATCATCAGACCGGCTTGCGGATCGATGTACCGTGCCAGCACAATCGAGTCCAGGCCGTCGGATCGGAAGTAGGACAGGTGGTACGCCAGGAACTGTTGGTCATAGATGCCCTCCCCCGCGTAAAGGAAGTCCGGGTCGACCGGGTCGGAAACTTCCTTGAACGCCTCGGCCAGCAAACGATCACCGAGGTGATTATAGGCCGGCTGACGATGGCCGTGGTCCGGGTCGAAACAGTAGTTGGCCAGATAGTGATGCTGGCTCTCGTCGTACAGGGTGCCGGCCGGTCGCAGGTCGACCACCTTCTTGAACTCCTCGACCATTAATTCTCGCAACACCGGGCTGGCGTGACACAGCGGCACCAGACGCCGGGTGTTGATTTGCGCCAGTTGCGGCCACGTCTGGTATTGATAGCCGGAAGCCGGGTATGGATTGCCGTAACAATCCCTGGCGAGGTGCCGGCTGCCTTCCTCGTGATACCACGGTTGGGACTGGTCGGCCCACGTGAATTTGCTGAACAGAACGATCCTGACCCCCAGCTCCTGGCACCTGGCGATAGCAGCGGCCAGCTCCTCGCGGGTGCCGAGGCGGGAGTCGGTATCATGCGAAGGATTCCCCCGGTCCTGGCCGCCGGTCGTCCAGCCGACCAACTGGATCGCCGTCACCCCGTGACGTCTGGCCGCCTCAGCGTAACGGACAAGATCCGTGTACCGGCACCGAAGCTCGTCCTCGGGCGAATTGATGTGGATCTGGTGCCAGGCATGCGGCCGCTGAACCCACTCCGGCATCTGCGGCCGGCGAAACCACGTCTGCCGCCAGGTCTTGTAGTGGTCGACCCCCTTATGCCACGTGCCGGTGTACGGCGCCAGCACAACCGGCGAGAGTGATTGCTCTTCACCCGCGTTGCAGTACGGAAAGTGAACGGCCTGAAACTCGATCCGCACGGGCTGGCCGTACAGTTCATCGCCGGTCGGCACCGTGCCGCAGCGGTTGGTATCGCAAAACTCCCATCCGGGCTTGAGCTGGAAGGTGAACAGCAGCATGCGGCTGACGGGATGGTCGTGGTACCCCATGTAAAGCCCCTCGCTGCCGTTCTCGACCAGGTAGAACGGGGTACCGCAACTGTTGGACGGGGAAATCTGTGTCGGGCAGTCAACGCCCCAATAGCCGACCTGGCAGGGGAAGTTGGGGAACATCTCCCCGCGCAACATCATGTTGTAGTAGAGCCAACCGGTCTCGAGTTTCTTCGTGCCGGCCGGCCGGCTGAAGTCACCGATGCACGGCCAGGAAACAGTCTCGATCCTGTACTCGCTGCGGTTGTCGATCTCGGCCGTGAAAGTCAACTGGCCGCCGCTCAGCTCGACGCGACCCTGGAAGGTAATGTCATGCTCGTTGCCCTGTTCATCCTTCAGCAGCCGCCAGGTCAGCAGCAGGCTGCTCTCGTCCGGTCGCTCAATCTGCGGAGCGTCCTGGACGTTACCATCGATCTGGTTGTTACGCCGATCGGGCAGCGGCAGGAGCATGGAAAACGACAGTCCCAGCTCGGGACGCCGCTGGATGTCCCAACCGGTATCCTTCCCGACCAGTCGGATCATGGCGCCGGTACGGCAGTCGAATTCGGCGCAAAGGTGTTCGCTCTCGAGTACTATCGACATGGTTCAGCCTTTACGAGTATGCAGAATGGAACGTCGTGAATCTCTGACCAATGCGAAGCCCTGTGGCTCCAGGCTCAAGCCGCCGCCTTGAATACAATTGCATCGCCTCGAAAAAATGAAAGCACCGACATGTGCGCGGTGACCCGGCGAGCATTTGCGGTAGCCGCTGCTGCACAAATAGATCGCTGCAGCGTACCCGGGTTCGTGCCCGCGAGTCATCTAATTCGACCTCCGAACGAAAGTAATCACCCGAAATCGACACAACTGCGGACAGCCACCGGCTGTCCGGTGTCGAAGGATTTATTCGCGGCAATCCCGGTGAGGATGGACCAGGCGCCATCGACATGTGACGCGGCCCGATTGAAACGATCGACGGCGGGTGTACCGAAGATATCCTCGAGCAGAACCGGGTCACCGCCACCATGGCCGCCTGGAAGCTGCTCGATCTCCACCGAATACGGCTTGTGGTGCATCGGGTGAACGATCAGCGTTTCGCTCTCGTGCACCATTTCATCACCGACATCCCCGGCCGCGTTGATGTATGCGGCATGTGCCACGACCGCTTCGATCCGCCCCTCGGTACCGGCAATCGTGATCTTGTAACCTTCCCATGGGCAGTAGGCGTTGAGCGAGAAGCTCATGACTGCATTGTTCTCGTAGCGCACCAGTACGGCCATCGTGTCTTCGATACTGATGCCGTCTCCAAAGACGCTCTGGTCGCGATAATAACCGTCTTCGTGTTCCGCCTTGAGATAAAGCTCACGCATCAGCGGCTCTTCCGACATGTCGAGGGCGAAAGGGTCGCCTTCGGCGTTTTTGCTGCCGTGCGACCGGGAGTAGAACTTGGTGACGCCGCGCGCCTCGGCATTGGCACGGCCGTAGAACAGGAGGTCGCCCATGCCGAAAACCGTGGCGGGCCGGCTGTCGATCCACCAGTTGACCAGGTCGAAATGATGGGTCGCCTTATGGACCATCAGGCCGCCACTGTTACGCTTGTCCCGGTGCCAGCGCCGGAAGTAATCAGCACCGTGCCAGGTGCTCAGGACCCATTCAAAATGCACCTGTGTCACCTGCCCGACAACGCCGTCCATGACCAGTTCACGTATCTTCGTGTTGGCCGGCGCATAGCGGAAGTTGAAGGTGACCCGGAGTTCTCGTCCGGTGTCGCGGACAGCGTCCAGAATTGCCTGGCACTTGGCGGCGTCGGTCGTCATCGGCTTTTCGCAGATGACGTCACAGCCGAGTCCCATGGCCCGGATGATGTACTGGTCATGGGTCCGGTCAATCGAGCTCACAATGACCGTGTCCGGTCGCTCGTCGGCAATCATCCGGTCAAACGCATCCACGGTATAGGTATTGACCGGTGCGGCGCCGTATTGCTCACTGATCGTCTTGTTGGCGAAATCCATGCGAGTCTGGTTGACGTCACAGAAACCGCACAACACCGCTGTCGACTTGTAGGTGTCGGCAATGGCTTGATAATAGAAACGCGACCGGCCGCCGAGCCCGACAATGGCATACTTTTTCCGCTCTGTACTCATCTATTTCCTGTTTCGAGCGTGGGTGGACAGAGCATTTTTGGGATCATCATGGTCTGCGGCGCCTCTTCGATCGCCTCACGGGCAATCAGAATATGATACTCCGACGGCGTGCCCACAAGGATCAAGTCGAACTCACTCATGCCACACCGCTGCATGGTCTCGATACAAAAGGCGCGCTGCTGCTCAATCCTAATGGGTGATCATGTGCTGATTGTTGGCACAATTTCATGAAAGAAAAGTGTATTGTTTCAACCCGTTTGTTGCAAATGCCGACATGGATCACCGGCGAGTCTGTCTGGCAATGCCTGTACGAAGGGCAGCCGTATTTTCCGCAGCAAGGCACGGTCCACGGCATTTTTCTGTCTACCCCTCGCCGGTCACGGCGGCCATGACCCGGGCCAGGTTGGCGCCCATGTCGATCATCCCATTGTCCCCGGGATGAATCAGGTCCGGAGCAAGTCCCGATATGTCGGGCAGGATGTCACGACCCTCGACCAGGTGCGCGTTCGGGTACGGGCAGGCGGCAACCGCATCGCGCAGCCGTTGCCGGAACTCTTCCGGCCGGCCTTTGCACCCGGGCGGCACGCCGGTCCCGTGGTCGCCGTAGTATGGGTAGATGGTGATGCAGAAAACCGGTCGGGCGCAGTCGGCGCCGGCAACCGTATTTACCATGTACGAGACCCGCTCGTAGAAGTCGTCCAGTGAGAACCCGTGGTGGCTCATGTTGACCGAAAGCGCCAGCGACGCCACATGCCAGTCGTCGCGCCCGGCTATGTAGTCAGCCAGTTCCGGCTCGCAGAAGGCCGAGCCGCCGACGCCCAGGTTGATCAGGTCGGCCCCGAGACGTCGCGCCGCCTGCGCCACGTAGCAGAGATGCGGCCCGGTGGCGTTGAAACCGTGGGTGATGGACGTGCCGTAGGCCAGATATCTCAGCGCCGGCACCTCATCAGGCGCCGGCGGCCTCAGCCCTTCGCCTTCGATGTCGTGTAGAAACGCCGGCGCTCCGCCCAGCACCACGCGGCGCACGTAAGGCGCGAAGGCGGGCGGGCCGTTCAACGCCGGCGGCAGATCGCGCATCTGTTCGGGCAGGGTAACCTCGATCGTCTGCGGCCGACTACCGATCCAGAAGCGTTCCGGGCTCTGAAACAAGCCGAAGAAAATCAGCACCTCTGTCGTCCCTTCCGGACATGACAGCGTGATCTTTGTCGTCGGCACATCGCTGACGAAGCGTATCTCGACACAGGCCGGATGCAGCATCGCCCCCTGGGCAACCTCGTTCAAACAGGTGCGGACATCTTCGGGTACACGCTGGAAACACAGTCCCTCAAACGGATCGACCCGGCGGAGCTCCGCCACATTGTGAAGTTCGACATTGGTGTGAATCATCGCTTCCGGATCTCCAGGAATATATGCAATAGACAGTTGTCGAGCAGGCAGTACAGTAACTGGCCGTCTCCACATGCCAACCTCTGAATCTATGCCCGCACGGGCAAATCTCCCACTGGACAATCCATGAAACTGCGTACAATTCTCCTCGCCTTCGCCCTCACCTGCTGGTCCGCCACCGCCGATATCGTCCTGGTCGAGGCCGGTCAACCACGTGCCACTATAGTCGTCGCCACCGATGTAATTCCCGCCTTGCCGAACGTCAGTTTCGCCAATGCTGATCCAGGCAAACGTGTTGACAGGATTGCGTGGGCCGCCCACGACCTGCAGCTCTACATCGAGAAGATCTCCGGTGCCAGGCTGTCGATCGTTGGTGACAATCAACCGCTGCCCGCCGGCCCGCGTATCCTCGTCGGCCGCAGCAAGCTTACGGCGCAGTACGACGCGACGATTCCTTCCGGCCTGACCAACCTACGCGAGGAAGAGGGATACGCGAACCTGACCGATGGCGACACCCTCGTGCTAGCCGGCAATGACGAAGGCCCGTACCACGGGACCGAGTACGCCGTCTATTTCTTCCTGCACAAACTCGGCGTGCGCTGGTACATGCCGAGCGACTTCGGTGACGTTGTACCGCCGCAACAAACTATCAAAATCGGCGAACTCGACGAAGTCAGCCGCCCCGACTTCAAGATGCGCCACTGGTGGACTCACTGGATGGCCAATGACCTGCGCGGCATCGAGACCCGCTGGAAGATTCGGAACGGCATGCACGCCGCCCTCGTTATCGATCCGCCCGGCGACAGTTTTGTGCGCAAGGTCGTGCCGCCCCCGGCGGAAAAGGACAATCCCGAGTTCGCCGACATCTTTGCCAAAGACGCCAACGGCAACGTCTATCCGTACATGCCGAATCTCTCGAGCGAGAAGTCGGTGCAGTACGCCGCCAACATCATCAAGGCGCACTTCCGCGAGAACCCGGACGCGACGTCATGGGGCATCGGTGCGGATGACGGCCTGCCGCGCGACTTCAGTCCCGGCACCCAGGAGTTGCACATGAATTTTCCGTCGTTGGTCGGCAAGTTCAACGACCCGAAGGGCATGAGCACAACCGAGGAATGGATGCACTGGGTTCAGCGTGTCTCGGCCGAGGTGCACACGGAGTTTCCGGACAAATTTATTACGACGAACGGGTATGCTAATCGCGACACGCCGCCGATCAATATCGAGCCGGACCCGACGATCTGGATTCAGTTCGCCGCCATCTTTTCCGACACCTATCATGCCCTCGACAATCCGCGCAGCTGGATGACGGTGCGCCAGTATCATATGCTCGAAGACTGGTGCAGCATGTACGACAACGTATTCATCTACAACTATCTCTATTTCAACCTCGTCGGTTGCGGGGCGCCGCCGATTCCCTTGTCGCGTCGGCACATGGTGGAGATGCCGATGCTCAAGAAGCTCGGAGTCGTCGGCTTCTGGGACGAAGGCCGGACGGTGCGCGGCGAAGGCGGCGTTTTTCCAAACTACCTGCGCGCTCGTATGATGTGGGACGCCGACCTCGATGCCGGCGCCTTGTCCGATGAGTATTTCACCACCTGGTATGGGCCCGCCGCCGGCCCGGCGTTCCGGTTCTGGGACGAGATGGAGCGCGCCATCGAGGACTCTGTCTTCGGCGGCAACGAGGATCACATGCTGTCGCTGGTCTACACGCCGGAGTTGATCGCCCGTGTCGAGTCCCATTTGAAAAGGGCGGAGCGTCTCGCCGCAGGCGATCCTCTGGTGGAGCCGCGGGTTCGCGCCGACCGCGCCACCTTCAACTATCTGCTGGCTTACAAAGCGATGGAGCGCGCCGAGTTTGATGCCGACTGGGCCGAAGCTGCGAAGCAGGCGGCGCGCATGAACGCGGTCCTGCAGCCGGCCATGGATATCAGCCGGTTTTACTGGGACATCGAAGCGCCCGAGAACAAGAAAAAGTCGGTTGGGCAGGCGCATGGATATTACTACTGGGGCACCAACCAGCGACGCGATGTGTACCTCGACCTGGCCGCGAAGACGACGGGTGAGCAGGGCGAGATGATCGCCGTGCTGCCGGAGCGCGCCAGGTTCAGTATCGACCCGCGAGACGACGGGCGCTTCGATGGCTGGTACCGCACCGACTTCAACGACCGCAAGTGGGACAGCATGCTCACAACCGAGCCCTTCTTCGCCCAGGGCAAGCATCTCGATGACCAGGGCTTCCCGTATCACGGCGCCATCTGGTACCGGCTAAACGTCGACGTCCCGGCAGCCGCCGCGGGCAAGCCGGCAAAGCTGTACTGCATGGTTGCGGAAACCGAGGCGTGGGTGTGGGTCAACGGCAAGTTCGTCGGGCATCGGCCGTACATTGAGGCCTATAGACGGCCGAGCCCCATCGACATGGACGTGACCGAGGCTTTGCAGCCTGGCCGCAACCAGGTGGCGATCCGCCTGCATACGAATTACCAGCCCGCACAGATGTCTGCCGGCCTGGTGTCACGGCTGTTCCTCTATGCGCCGAAAGAGAGTGCGGCGGCGGATTGAACACGGCACGGGCGGCGGCGGTTCACCACGCTCCCCCCGTGGAACGGTCGTGGTGTCGCGACCCGTGAATCACAATTCCCCGCCGTTGCACCGCGTCAATAAAGCCAATATTGTACAGTGCACATTCGAAAACCAACGACGAACGTTCCACGAAGAGAATAACCAGCACTATGCAAAGTTCCCTGATCAACCCGTTCGGGTTGCACGATGCCGACGGGTATATGTGGCTAAAGGGTAATCTGCACACCCATACGACCAACTCCGACGGGCGCGTCGCGCCGCAGGCGCGGCTCGATCAGTATGCCGCCAAGGGGTACGACTTTCTCTGTCTGTCCGATCACTACACGATCACGCGGGTCGACACGGTGTGTGCACCGGATGATTTCGTGCTGGTACAGGGGGCGGAGCTGCATCCGCTGAATCCATTCGGCGGGCGCCAGTATCATCTCCTGTGCCTGGATATCCATGAGGACATGGACTCGGAAGCGATGGCGCCCCAGGAGGTCATTGACTCAGTCAATGATCAGGGCGGTGCGGTCTGGCTGGCGCATCCGCATTTCTGCGCCATCAACATTCTGCGGGACGTTATGCCGCTCTCGGGGTTTGCCGGTATCGAGGTCTTCAATACATCGACGCGTCTCGCCGGGCGTGGCGAAGCGTCCGTGCAATGGGACGACTGGTCCGATCTCGGCGAACACCTGATTCCGACAATAGCTAGTGACGATGCCCATGCAACGGAAGCGGAGAATCGCGACACCTATGCGGCGTGGACCGTGGTGCGCGCCAAGGAGCGGTCTGTCGCAGCCATAATGCAGGCGATCAAATCGGGCGCCAGTTACGCCACGACGGGACCGGATTTCCATGACATCTCGCTCAGCTGGATCCAGGACGGAACGGAGGCCCCGGGAAAATTCAAAGCCTCTATCCGAAGTTCCGAAGCAGTGCGCGTGCTCGCTGTGACTGACTATATCGGTGCCGAGTACACGGAACAGGGCAAGATGTTTGACCGCTGTGAGTTGGAACTGCGGGCTGACAACAAATGGGTTCGTTTCGAACTCATCGGGCCCAACGACACCAAGGCCTGGTCCAATCCATTCGACCTGACCCTTGCAGGTGCGACCTGAACAAATATTTGCCATGGTTAATCCTGAGGTCCGGACGATATACAGCTATCTTGCATATCTGACAACAGGGACGTAGACTTGAAGGTTACAACACGTCGTTGTTGTACCTATCGACACGGGAAACTTGAAGTTGAATAATTCGACACATAAATGAAGCGCTGCTGGTCCCATTCAACGCTGATAGAACCTGGATCTCGCTCGTTCGAGAGCCCGGTTCAATCAAGGTTTTCGTTGATCGAGTTGCTCGTGGTCATCGTTATCATCGCCATCCTGGCGTCGATGCTGTTGCCGGCGTTGTCGCGCGCAAAGGGGGTCGCGAAGTCGGCTGTATGCAAGTCGAACATGAAGCAACAGTTCATCGGTATCACCATGTATTCCGATGACTCCGACGGTTACTTCACCCCGATCGGTCCGAATTATTACTATGCCGGGGTGTCCTGGTACAGCGGCTCGTGGCACAGCTGGCTCGGGGCGCACGGCTATATGGGCGAGTACGAATTGTATGACGACGGCCCGCACGGGGTGCCTATCCGACGGTATGTGATCATGGAATGTCCCGCCGAAGAAGGGTCGGCCGGAGAAATTGGTACCGGGAAAGATGAAGGCCTGCGCTATTATGATGCCGATCGGATCGCCAGCAGCTACAGCGTCAACTACACGGTGAACGCGGTGGACTGCGCGTCCAGCGCGCTCTGGGTGAGTTGGTACCCAGGCTCAACGGACAATTGGTATGGTAAGACTTTACCCCCTCCCACGGATTGGAAGGTCAAGTGGTTCTTCCGCAAGATCGTAAACGGCCCGGATACGCTTTCTCAGTCATGCGACCTGGCATACAGCCCGGTCACGGGCCCGAGCGATGCGTTGTTTGTCATGGATAACCCTGAGTCCCCCTCGAATCACCTGGACACCTGGGCAACTTCACATTTCCGGGAAATCGACAAAATAGACACGCCGTCCAATGCTTCGAATTGGGGGTACCAGTCATATGCGTTCCGCCATCCCGGCGATCAGGCCAATGGCTATTACATGGATGGACATATCGGCAGTTTCCGCCCAGCCTGGCTGACAGGAGTCCCTGTCTTCCAGTCCCTGTGGCGAGAAAAATCGGGGGAGTAAGCGTACCTGCCGTACGCAAATGCTATACTATGGTCCCTTCCAACATTCTCGATACCGTCCAGACGTTCGTAGACGACAGTCGCGTCGTCGCTTCGCAAGGCGTCGCTCGGCGCTTTCATTCGGCCACACGACATTCTGCTGAGCCGATGCTCGCGCAGACGCTGGACTGCGAGGCAAATATCATCTTTCCGAGCAGCGTCCTGCAGGATCCGGAGGACGGCGGCTACCGGATGTGGTATGCCTGCCACAGCATCAGCGGTTCACCCACGCTGCACTACGCTATGTCGGCAGATGGGCTGACCTGGGAGAAGCCGACGCTGCAGGGCGACGGCGGCAATCGCCTCACCTGGGCGGACGGCACACCGATTCGCGACTGGATGTGCAGCATTATGTACGAGGCGGATGAAGCCGATGCCTCGCGCCGCTATAAGATGATCTACTATCGCACGGGTTATTACCTGGCCTATTCCGGCGATGGCAAAACTTGGACGCCGTACAGTGATGAACCGGTCTGGGTCAATGGTTCCGGTGACGGGCTCGAGGAGTGCTATTTCTTCCTGCGTGACGAACGGCTCGGCAAGTATCGCGGTTACATGCGGGTCTGGACAAATCAGCACACGGTTCGCCGCGTGGCGCTGGGTGAAAGCGATGACCTGACGCAGTGGAGTGGTCCGTCGATTATTTGGTCGGCCGGCCCGGAATTCGACCCGGGCGCCCAGTTTTACGGCATGAACGTCTTCATCGCCGATGGCGTCTACTGGGGATTGCCCTGGTTGTTCTCCACCAGCGAGTCGCTGGACCCGCGCTACCAGCAGACGATTCGCCTCAAGCTCGCCTTCAGCCATGACGGCGTCGAATGGCAGTCGGTCTGTCCTGAAGAAGATGCGCTGCCACTCGGTGAGCCCGGCACTTTCGACAGCGAGATTCTCTATACTTTTTGTCCGGTGGTGCAATGCGGCGACGAATATCGACTGTACTACAGCGGGCGTCCGACCAAACATGATTACGACGGCCCGAAAGCAATCGGCGGGGTCGGTATGGCAACCTTTCGACGCAACGGCTTCGTCTCGCTTCGCGCCGAGGACGAAGGCCTCGTGCAGACGGAACGCTTCCTGTTCAAGGGCGACGAGCTGCGCATCAATGCGATCACCGCAGAGACCGGCAGCATCGAGGCGGAACTGATCGCGCCGATCGGTGATTTGATCAAGGGCTTTACGTTCGCCGACGCCGACCCCTTCGTCGGTGACGCGACCGATCAGCCCCTCTCCTGGGGGGGACGCAGCGATCTCAGCCCGTTCACAGGACAGGATCTGACGCTGCGGTTACGGCTGCGGAAGGCGGATCTTTTCACCTTTCGCGCCGCCGGCCACCCCGATCTGTTCACCGCCTCGGCGGAACCCCCGCCCGTCCGCTCCGGTCACTGCCTGGTGCCGCCGGTGATCGATGGCAACCTGAAGGATCAATGCTGGATGGACTGGGGCAATTCGGGGATTGCCGAGGATTTTGTACAATTCGAAAAGGTCGCACCGGCGAAGGTGCACACCCGCGCCATGTTCACCCGTGACGACGAGTACCTGTATATCGGCGTCGATTGCAACGAGCCGTTTCTCGACAAACTGGTCGCGGAACGGGAAGAAAACGAGCTGGAGGCCAAGTTCGAGTTCGATGACTCGATCGAAATTCGCTTGAACGCGCCGGGACAGGGCACGTTCTTCAATCAGCTATGCGTCAACACCGCCGGCAAACGGTTCCAGGCCTGGTTCAGCACCGAGGAAGGGGGCAGCCGCATCATCCACGACGTCGTGTGGCGGGCCGCGGTGTCGCAACTGCCTGGACACTGGTACGCGGAACTGTCGGTGCCGTTCACCGCACTCGACCGGCCGCCGCCCGTAAGCGGCGAACGCTGGCAACTCAACATCATGCGCCACCGGCATACCGAGGGGTACGAAATCTCGTGCTGGTCCTGCATGTTCGGCCGGGTACACCGAAATGATCTGTCCGGGACCCTGGTGTTTTCTTGAAACGCGCCAGAATCGTCAACCTCAACTCAATCCGGACGAATCCGCCTGGGAACATTAACTGCCGATTGAGTTTACGGTTCCGGCGGGCACCCGTCAGTCGTCGAACCGCGTGATTTTCGCTTGCGCCAGCAGCGGCGCGAAATGCCCCGCCACCTTCCACTCGAGCATGACGTTCCGGAGGTACCTCCGGAACGCGTCGCGTCCGTCCCAGAGCGACAGCATGAGAGCCTCACTCAGCGCCTCGATTTCAGCGTCGGAAACGGCCGCGTCAACATAGCTCTTCTTTGCGGCAGCCAATTGGCGGCGCAGGACGCCGTCCCCTTTGCCTTGGAACATCTGCATGACGGCGAGCGCGAATTGATCGAGTTCTTCTTTGTCGATCTTGATGTCGTTGCGTTTCAATTCGTGATGTTCGAAGTACTTGTCAGCCAGGATTGTATCGGAGTTTGTCACTTGAGGCCCCATCAAGGGATTGGCTCGGATGAACTCCAGATCCTGGTCAATTCCTTTACTGCGCGCCTCGTCTGCAAGGACGGCATGGATCAGGACATCGATCAATTTACGGTGCGACTGGCCGCCCCCAGCTCCAGCGACGATCTGCTGGAAGCCACTCAGGGCGCCAAGCTCGATAGCCGTGCCGCCCGCGTCGATTACTACGGCACCGAGTGCGCCAGCCGGATCGGTTGCGGCGCCGGGCAATGAGGCGAGAATGTGATCGATCAACGGGTCGCCGTTGCCGGTCGCTCGCGCGTCCACCGCCGCCTCGATCACGGTTGCCGGAATCGGCGTGCCGCCGATGGAAAAATCCGTCTTCGAAAGTCGCTTCATCGCCCAATCGTTTCGTATCTTCGCCTGGCGACGTGAGACCAGGCCACGGGTAGCGACCGGGCGCAGCTGGTCCTTCGGCATCTGTCCGTACCGTGTCTGATTCTCCGCAATGAACGCATCGACTTCGGCATCGCTTACGGCAGCGGCAGCGGCGTACGCCTTCTGCAGGTCGGCGTTCGTTTGGATGTAGTGGCTGGCCAGTATCATCGCTACCACATCATCTGTGCGTCCCGAGCTCATTTTCATGTCCCGCACAGCCGCCACGTATCCAGGATCCTTGTCCAGTCCTTCCCGGACAGCAAGTTGCGCTGAGAGCGCCCGGCAAACAGCCCTGTCCAGTGCCGGACCGACCGAATCGTCGGGGTTGAGTCCGGCGATGACGGTGGCGCGGTGAATCGATTTGTTGTTGACTTTTGCGAGGATTTCCGGCAGACCCGCCGAACCCGCTGTCGTGGCGGCCACGACCGCTGAAGCGAAAAGCGGCAGAACAGCCGCCAGTCCACACAATTTAACGATTATTGATGTTTTTCTCGTCATCGTTCCCCTCCTTTTGATTGATCGGAATACCTGTCCATACGGTACCGGCTGATCCCGTTCGCGCAAGCCATGTTCCAACGAGCCGGGCACATGGCAAATAAGCCCTCTCACCGATACTGCAAAAAAAAATGGAAAAATCTCCAAAAAAAGCTTGGAATTGTAAAACTAATTGCTTATACCGTGAATGTGAAGTTTAGGGGCGATTGTCCGTGTTACGGAGATTGCGCTCAGAAATACCGAACAACCAAACAATCAAAAACAATAACCCAAGCGGCTGTTCCTCTATTTGAAGAATATGGAACTACTGCGGAACAAGGAAAGGAGCTCCAAAATGAAGCATCTCATCACGGCACTATGTGCCCTCACACTGATCGGGCTCACTGCGCAGGCCGATGTAACCCTCCGTTTCAACGGTATTAAGGTCGGCGACCAGTGGGGTGGCGGCTACGTGAGCGGCGCGGGAGTGCCCGAATGGAACTCGTGCATGTTCGATGGCATGGGCAATTGCGCCAGGGACGGCGATACTTTGAACATCGAGACGGGACCGAATGGAAGTTACTGGCTCGACCTCATTGGATTGGACAAAGACAATAAAGACTTCGGGTTCACGACGGATGCCAGCGGTAATATCGACACCATACAAGGCGGCGGTGTAGCGCATGCCGCGATAGTTGACGGGGAATTGCATTTGATCGGCCGACAGATAACCTTCGACATAACGCCTTCCGACTGCGCCAACGTCTGCTGTAAAATCCTTGCCAACTCGAACAACTGCACCTGCAGCGGAACCGCCGCTATGATGCTCGGCTTACATCACACGCACTGGTGGGGCGCGCGCGACGGCTGCGCGCACATCGACGACAGCTTGATCAACGTCGATTTTAACGTTGGAGAGACTGGCATTCCGGCCGGCGAGACCGATATCCAGTTCGTCGGCGACGTAACCATAACGATGGTGCTTGGCCCCGAGGCTCCAATCCCGGGTCCGACGGGTGAGACGGGTGCGCAAGGTCCGCAGGGCAAGCAAGGTGCTGACGGCGCAGCCGGTGCTGACGGCGCAGCTGGTGCTGACGGCGCTGCTGGTGCTGACGGCGCTGCCGGTGCTGACGGTGCGGCTGCACCCTGCGTGGACTGCGCTGCAATCTCCCAAGCCTCGTTCGACCTCGCCTGCAAATTGCTGGCGTTGAATCCGCCGTCCTCCGTCAGTGAGTTCCGGGATTGCGTCGAGGCCATCGCGACGGTCTCCACCATCGGATCGGGCGGCAACATTTGCCCCGACTCCTATCCGGATGCGGAATCCTGCAGTGCCTACATCGACGCCGAAGTCCAGGGAATCTTCGACAGCAAGTTCGGCGAATAAAAAACGGATACCTGATGACTGTTTGAAAGCGCGGAGGCTTCGGTCTCCGCGCTTTCTTTTTTTTGGGGGCACGGCGTTCACAGTTGCCTGTCCATACGGTAAGAGGCTGATACCGTGTTCGCGCAAGCCATGTTCCAACGAGCTGGGCGCATGGCAAATAAGCTCTCTCACAGATGCTGAAAAAATGAATTAATCCCCCCCCCAAAAAAAAACTTGGAATTTTAAAACTAATTGCTTATACCTTGAGTATGAAGTGCGGAGGCAATTGCCAGTTTTGCGAAAATTGCGCTCTGCAATACCAAAACAAACAAATAGATTAAAAAAAAACAACCAAAGCGGCTGTTTCCTTATAGAAAGTTGGAATATAAAGGACTGCTGTTAAAGAACAGGAAACAAAGGAGCTCAAAAATGAAGCATCTCATCGCGGCACTCTGTGCCCTCACACTGGTCGGTCTCACTGTGCAGGCCGATGTCACCCTCCGTATGAACGGGATCACTTTTGGTAGCCAATGGGGTGGCGGCTACGTGAACGGCCCGGGGATGCCCGAATGGAACTCGTGCAAGTTCGATGGCACTGGCAATTGCGCCAGGGACGGCGATACTTTGAACATCGTGACGGAAGCGAATTCAAATTACTGGCTCGACATCATTCCATCGTACTCTTTAGACAATAAAGATTTCGGGTTCTCGACGGATGCCGCCGGTAATCTCAGCCTCCTCGCCGGCGGCGGTGTAGCGCATGCCGCGATAGTTGACGGAGAAATACATATTATCGGTCGACAGATTACCTATGACATAACGCCTTCCCCTACCGAATGCGCCAGCGTCTGCAATAAAATTCTTGCCGGCGAAAATAACGGTACTTGCAGCGCAACTATCCTTGTGCCGCTCGGCACGTCCTCCTTTCACTGGTGGGGCGCGCGCGACGGCTGCGCGCAAGTCGACGGTGGCTTGATAGACCCCTCCTTTACCGTTGGAGCTCTTGGCATTGCGCCTGAGGATATACGTATCGAGCTGGTAGGCGCCGCCGGTATCACCATAGCGATAGAGTTTGGCCCCGAGGCTCCAATCCCGGGTCCGCCGGGTGAGACGGGTGCGCAGGGTCCGCAGGGCAAGCAAGGTTCAGCTGGTGCTGACGGCGCAGCTGGTGCTGACGGCGCAGCTGGTGCTGACGGCGCAGCTGGTGCTGGCGGTGCTGACGGCGCAGCCGGTGCGGCCGCACCCTGCGTGGACTGCGAGGCAATCTCCCAAGCCTCGTTCGACCTCGCCTGCAAATTGCTGGCGTTGAATCCGCCGTCCTCCGTCAGTGAGTTCCGGGATTGTGTCGAGGCCATCGCGACGTTCTCCACCGTCGGATCGGGCGGCAACATTTGCTCCGACTCGTATGGGGATGCAGAATCCTGCAGTGCCTACATCGACGCCCAGGTCCAGGGAATCTTCGACAGCAAGTTCGGCGAATAAGAAACGGATACCTGATGACTGTTTGAAAGCGCGGAGGCTTCGGTCTCCGCGCTTTCTTTTTTTGGGGGGCACGGCGTTCACAGTTGTCTGTCCATACGTTACCGGCTGTGATACCTGTTCGCGCAAGCCATGTTCCAACGAATTGGGCACATGGCAAAAGGTCGTAACCTCTGTCCCACGGCTCCCCTCCAATCCACGACCATTGCTGACGGCGGCCCGGATGCGAGGGCCGCTTGCCCAGCGCTTTTACGATGCCCGGCCTGAAAGGATGGAAAGAGGTTCTATTGCAGCATTCCATTCAGCCCATGCAGCAATATTACAAAACAATCGCCCGAGTTCGACCCGCGCAATTACGCGTATCGAAAGCTGGGCGACTTGGTTTCTGCAACAAAGTTTTTTGACATCGGCGAAAGGTAAATAGGTGCCAACAACTCGAAGGCACTCTATATTCGTGACAAGCGGAAGACATAGAGAGAACCCGTACCCAGCATCCCGTCGCAGGTCCTGGGGAAGGTATGACCTGAGCTTGCCGAAGCGGTCGGAGAACATCCCTTATCTTTCAAACACTGGAGTGCATTAAATCATGAGCGCGATACTCACCGACGAGGAAATCTCCGTATACCAACGCGACGGTGCGATTATCATTGATCGTTCGGTGCTGCCGCCGAAGAAGTTCGCCGGTCTCCAGAAAATTACCGAAGAAAAATTCGAAACTGCCGCCGTAGACATGCCGGATATCCAGTTGATCGATTGCCCGCACTGGACGGACCCGACGATGTTCGACTGGATCTTTGCCGACGAGCTGCTGGACCTGGTCGAACCGCTGACCGGGCCAAACATTGCAGTGTTCGCATCGCACTTCCTGCGGAAAACCCCGGAAAGGTGCAAACGCGTGTCGTGGCACGAAGATTCGTCGTACTGGAAGGACCGGCTCCAACCGATGGAAGTGGCCAGTGTGCTGATCGCGCTGAGCCCGGCGACCCGCGAGAACGGCTGCCTGCGGGTCATTCCCGGGAGCCATCGGCACGGGTATTCGCAGTATCACGACGTCGGCGACCAGGCCACGGAAGTCTTTCACTCCGAGGTCAACGCGGACCAGTTCGACGAGTCGACC
This sequence comes from Lentisphaeria bacterium, assembly GCA_963580095.1. Taxonomy (GTDB): domain Bacteria; phylum Verrucomicrobiota; class Lentisphaeria; order JABSQK01; family CAJWLW01; genus CAJWLW01. The sequence goes on from CAUZJQ010000050.1 coordinate 18,478, forward strand.
GCAATGGATCTCGTCCTGGAACCGAATCAGGCATCCATCCACGATGGCCGGATCATCCACGGGTCGGACGCCAGTTCCAATCCGGTGACACGTGTGTCTTTTGGCATTCGTTACATCCCTGCCGCCGTCGCTTATCACGGCCAGGCCGACGAAATATTCCCCACCTACCTGGCGCGCGGCGAAGACCCGGCCGGCAATCATCGGGGCGATCCCACAAAGGCCTACCCGCCGTCGATTTTCATGGTGTGACCGGACACACGCTCACGGTCGGGGGGGGGTGTGCCGCCCTGGCAGAGCCCAACTGCGGTTGTTGGCAGAAGGCGTGTCTGGAGTTCGCTCACGGCGTTGGTCTATCATGCATAGCAGCATCAAATATCGATTTTAAGATCGCGTGGTGCGGCACGGTGGTGACGCGAGGGGGGGGGATTTTTTCGTCGTCTTGCGATACAGGCCGTATCGGCAGATTCATTCAGCATCGACTCGCAGGCGCTATCGTGCGGACATAACTCGATGGACGAAGGTCGATCGCTCGTCTCCGGCGAATCGATCCTGTGGTAAGCGTGCGGCGCCCATTAGTCTAGCCACTCTTCAAATAGTGCCTTCCTTCCCGTTCCAGATCAGGCCAACTGCACATGCCAAAACCAGCCGTCGACCTGACAGAACAGGACACCTGGCTCAACTTCGATAATCGTGGAGTAGCAGGAGCCCATCTCTCTGCCAATCGTTTCCACCTGCCATGACTCGCCCGTGCCATCCTCACTGATCGCCAAGCTGATAAGCCCTTGCCCCGGGTACTTCCAGCGCTCGTGGTCACTGCGCAAACGCGACCAGCCCTCGGGAAACCGTTTGCCGTAGCTGACCGCCACCCGGCCGTCCTGGAGCTGCAAAAGGCAGGGATCACAGCCGCGATCGAGTCCTGTGTACGCCGGCTCGGACCAGCTGGCGCCGCCATCGTCGCTCCACGACGCGTACATCGGCGTGTAGTGCCCGGTTCGCATCAGGCAGAGCAACCGGCCGTCGTTCAGTTGTATCATCGTGGGTTCACCGAAGCCCTCACCCACCGGGTCGCCTGCTTGTGAAACCGCTATGGTCGAGAGGAACTCCCAACTCACCCCCTGGTCGAACGAAATGACGACGACTGACCGGCCCCGGTAGCGGCTTTCGGTTTTGCTCCATTCGTCGTTGGGCTGTTCTGTGTCATCTGCCAGGTTGCCTTCCAGCGTAGCGAGCAGGGCACCGTCATTTCTTTGCACGATGCTGCGGTGGACGTAAAGCCCATACCATTCACCGGAAAACTGCTCACGCGGGCCGGGGCCGTTCGCTATGTGCAGCGTCGCCTGTCCTTCCACGGCACCGACCGGTTCTTCGCCACGCCAGGTCCGGAGGCTATAGCACCCCGGCGCCTCGAAGTTCACGAGCGCATCAAGCGCGAGAAACATCCCGGACGTGCTGAAGACTGCTCCTTCGGGCACTGCAAGCATCTCATTGAACGGCATCTTGTCTCGCTTGACGATGGTCTGCCCCCCATCCGTTGACTGCGAGCCGGCGTGTAGGTAGATCGTGTCATCGGGACTTTGAAAGCAGGTTACCCAGCGGTTCAGACGCTGCCTGTCGACAAGCGATACGTGATCGCGGTCCAGCTGCCCCTGGGGATCATACTCCCGGAGCTCCCCGATATGGTCGATAATCGGACTCTCTACATTCATAAGCCTATTCCGTTCATGTGCATCGGTTGCGC
>CAUZJQ010000051.1:0-20058 GCA_963580095.1 Lentisphaeria bacterium
TACTGTAGTTGCAGATATTTAAGTGATGGCGGTTAGGACTCCCCCCGCCTCCACCAATTTATGTAACTATCTAAAACGCAGTGGCTTATAAAACCGACGAACCCGCGTGTGACCACAGTGTGACAGAACCTCAAGAAAATATCGAGGCAGTCACAGAGATGGACACGCGGTACATCAACAAGCGCGGCGGCGCCTAACGCGCTGCGGCCGATACCCCAGGGCAACTGGACTTCAATCTCCGCTTGCTCTATAGCGTAGACCCAATACCCCTTGTGCGGCTGCATCTCGGTCGCCCGCACGAACCGCCCCTCTTGCCACATCCACGCCACTGCCTTGTACCTATCGCCTCTCATCCACTTTCCGTTTGTCATTTCATGCGGTTTCGGTTATACTGCGGGCAGGCCTTGCTCTTGTCGGAAACACGACTGACCGGGTCACGGTTAGTCAAGGAGATATGGTTACATTGAAAGCACAGGAAAACGCTTCAACAAGATACTGGATGAATTTGGAGATAACATGATTCCCCGAATTCTACAACGCCGCAGTTCGTGGCCCTCAAGTCTTCTGACGGGCCTGATCGGCTGGAACGGAATCGCCATCATCACGCCGCTGGCCCTGGGATATACAGGGGAGCTGGGTGTGTTGTTTTTGGCGGGTAGCCTGGCCGCCCTGGCGCAAGTGCTGATCTTGCGTTTGGCTTTCTTCGGGTTGCGAATGGATCGCAGCCCGGTGGCCGCGGGCGTTTGGGGCGGGATCAGCGGAGCCCTGTTGATCCTGGTAGAACAGGTCTGGTTCGACATCGTAGCGCAGCACACTCTGATTGCGCTGGCCGCGGGCATTTTCGTTGGGGTTTTCGTGGGGGGCTTTCTCGCGTATTTTTACCAGGATGATCGCGAAATCGAATCCCAGGCAGCGGCCTCCGGCGTGGCCGTGGACTGTGTGGACTACGGTCGCGACGCGCACTGGCTGGACCCCTTTGCTTATGGAGCGGTGTGTTATCTGGTCGCATTTCTGCCGACCCGCATTGAGCTGGCCATTTGTGCGGCGACCGTCGGCAGCATTGTCGGAGTGATTGCCGCCGGTGTGAGCCACTTCGTGCTCTCCAAGTGGAACAACGCGGCTTGGACGATTCTGGTGGCGACCGCCGGCGGTGCCCTGGTGGGCCTGGTCTCCGGCCTGTTCTTCCGAAATTATCAACAACTGCTGTGGCTGCCGCCTCTGGCCGTCGGGGGCCTGGGCGGCATGTTGACTTTCGCGGTGACTTCGATCGTGGGTCGCAAACTGGGTCTGCAAGAGCACCACGCGCATCAGGCACCACCGGACTGATTCAATGAGCGTATCAATTGTATGCCGCATTCTGCACATCGCGGCGACATGCACATCGCTTGGCGGTCTGTTTTACGCGCGCCTCGTTCTGTGGCCACTGGTCCCCACGCTTCCAGAAGCCGAACGGGAACCGTTTTTACGGGCCGCAATCCGGCGTTTCGCCTGGATTAAGTGGACCGGCGTCATCGTCGTGGTCGTGACCGGCGTCATTCAGTGGTTCTTCACCTGGCCTTCCGTGACCCAACCTCGGCTGTACATCATCTATTTTGCCGTGAAGATGCTGGGAGCCCTGGGGCTGTTTTCGATTACCTTTATGCTGGCATTACCGGACGAACGACTGCGGGGCATGCAGCGGCACCGGGGCTTCTGGTCGATGTTGAATATCCTCTGCGGCCTGACCATTCTGATCGGAGCGGCACTGATGCGCAGCGCACGCCAGATCTGACGCCGCGAAAAACCGCGGTGCCTTTTTTTACCTGGCGCTGCCAAGGCTGTCCTTGCCAATATAGATTTTTCCGGTGGGATAGGTGATTTTATAGACCTGTTTGATGGCGTACCCTCATCGGCTTATCAATTGCCCCTACCGTACTCAATCCCGGCTATAAATCCGACAGTAGCTGATTACTCACTGGTCGTTGAGTCCGGCATCAACGGCAGCCGCGATCGTGGCGTACTGTTCCAGGGCGGCTTCGAGGTCCTGCAATGGGACACGTTTCATGCGCACCGTCCCGGCTTCCGGAGGCAATGCGCTTGCCGCCGGGAGATCTCGGTTCGCTTGAAAAGTGAATACGCGTATTCACTTTTCAGGATAGCCGGCCCGCTATATATGCTCGGTGAGTAGGGCTATGGCCCCGAGCTGGGATCGCCTCCTTCCCTGATCGAGGGATCAGTAAATCATATATTTACGTAAAAGAATAATGCTCCGCTACGGCAAAGCCACCATCGACGCCAAGCTGCGGTGCTCTGTAAGTATTGTCGGGTGGGCGAGACGTGGCGGAGCCACTCGCGGCCCTTCGCAATGTCGTCTATCTGTTTAGTGCTTCCGGAAGCGCTCCTTCGTCAAGGACCGACTAATGATATGTCAGGGGTTCGGGCAGTCCATGTGACTGTGTGGGGTCCTTCCCAATCCTCAAAAATGGAACCCCCGAGACCTTCCAAGGTCACGGTATAATACTCATCGAGCGGCGATGAATGTCGCCTCCCCGCCGGCCTCGCGTATGAGGCTCACCGTTTCGGCCCCGCCGTCCGGGTCGATATCGTTCACGATGATCCGGGCACCGGCGCGCGCCAGAACGATCGCCGAGCCACGTCCGATTCCCGATCCGGAGCCGGTCACTACCGCGACTCTATCTTCCAGCCGTCTGTCCGTTGCCATATTCTGTCCTGCCTGTTTTTGTCGTCCGACCTCAATCCCGTCGACTCTAATCTCTCTCGTCCTTAAATCCAAACACGGGCTTGCGCCGCCCTGCGATAGCAAAGATTACGGTTTTTCTGGAATTAAGTTCGTGGGATTGAAGGTTTGGATGACGAGGTCAGCCGCCTCCGTCACTTCGCGATAAGAATATAGTCGGCCCACTCGAGGTCGGTCGTAAAGGAGAGTATGCCATCATTGAATTCCCAGCCGTCAAGGTCCTGCTGCTGCTGGACCGAGCGCACCGCCGTCGGGGCCGCCGGCAGGCGAACGTTCACCTGCAGCCCGGGCAGTTCCATGTTGTCCCAGTTCACCAGGGTCACGAGTGTTCCCTTGTCGCTGTCCATGACCAGGGTCTCGACGAAGTTGTTCGAGCACTCGGCATGACGTTTGATGTCCGCCTGTGCCACGCCCAGGCCCACCAACTGCACGGCTGCCGGTGAGAATTCGGTGGGATTGTACAGCATCTTGCGGCCGCCACGGGCAAACGGCACCGGCTTGAGTCCGCTGCGCATGTAGCTGCTCCCAGCCAGCGTGCCGACAGCGATTGCCCGGCCCTTGCCCAGCGTGCGCATGGTAACTGCCGGACTGCCGTCGGACCAGGTTCCGAGCACCTCCGCTTCGGCAGGCACAAGCACCTGGCGCATAGCGATTGCCGGAAGGGCGCTGTCCGCACCGGCGAGGGTAATCGAATCGATCGGTTCAACCAGCGGCATCTCCAGGAACGGCCGCATGATCCGAATATTCTTGGTCAACGAGCTGTCCTGCAGTCCCAGCAGCTCCAACATCGCAGGGCATTTCGCGCCGTCCTGGTCGAGGTGTCCGATACCGGCGGTGGCATAGAGAATTCCGCCCGCCTCGACCCACTGCGCCAGTTTCGGCACTATTCTGGTGTCGATCCATTCGCCGGCAAAGTGGACGACGTCGTAGCCCTTCAGGTAACCGTCCACGATGTCGTCTTCGGTGATCAGGTCGACTTTGTACTGAGCATGCCGCAACGCCAGATACAGCATCTGCTGATCCTTGCGGCACAAGGTCTGGCGGTTGTACGTCTGTTCGCCGGCGGCGTTTTTGCACTGGCTCATGAACGGATCGGTGGCGGGATCGAAGGCGAGCTTTGCCTCATTAGTCTCCGTAGCTCGGCTCAAAACAATCGCAACGCGGCCCGGGCGCAGCTTACCGTTGATCTGGTACGGTTCGGCTTCGGCCGAATCGTAGATCGATTCGTGGAGCACGCGGAATGTATCGGTGTACCCCCAGGACACGTAATTCTCGGTAAACGAGCTCGCCGGCGCCACGCAGAAGGCATCGATATGCCTGGCACCGGCGCCAATACTCAATACCATGTTACGTCGCAAAACCGACGACACTTGCCCGGGTGCATGGGGCATCACGTACATGTGAATTTTCTGCTTGTGATACTTGATAGCGCAGTGGATTTGAGCGTAGGTCCACGAGAACGTCTGCGGCAATTGTGGGACGCTGAAGAGATAGTCCTCGGTCCAGAACATCGTCAGCGCATCCGGTGCCGCCTTAAAAATATCCACCCACTGTTTCTGGGCGCCGTAATATTGCGGTAACGGGTAATGCGGGCTGTAGTTGACTCCGGTCTCCACCTGCGGCCCGATCAATTCCCGGGTCAGTCTTGTCAGTGCTTGCGCAGCCTCGAATTCGATATGCGTTTCATCGCCGTAACTCACGACCCGTTGGCTGGCTTTGTCTTTTTCGCTGAGGCGGTCTGCCAACGTGCGGATCTCGTCCTCATTGCCGGCGTGCTGAAAATACCCGTCGATCGGATTGTGATCGTACTGATCAGGCAACAGCGTGTTATAGCCCAGGGCGTCCTTCAGGTCCGGGCCTGCGACGTGGCCGATATACAGCAATTCCTGCGGCTTGCGGCCGCCGTTCGCGGTGCGCCATTTCGTCTTCGCCAGGCTGATCACTCTGGCCGTGTGCTCACGTCTCGTCTGCACGTGGCGTGCCCGGTTCCAGGTGATGTCGATGGGGATCACGATAACCCCGGTGGCCCCGGCAATCTGCATGTCCCCGGCCAGATCTTTGCCTGCCCGGTCACGTGCGACCTGGACAGGAAAGTCCGCAGCACCGGCGAGCGAGATATGGATGCCGTCGTCGTGAACGAGCATGCAGAACGGCGCGATGTTGATCCAATCGCTCCACTCACCTGCGGGCACATCGGTTTCGGGTATAACGGTACTATCGCCCGCATACTGCAGTGGCTGATAATGTCCCGTCGGCCGGCGCAGATCCAGCCTGGCCGGGGCATCGGTGGTATTTCGGAATCGCAGGTACAGCTCGGAAGCGGCCATTGCCTGGATCGTAAAGAGCGTCCCCGGGGGGCCGGCCGCGGTCTCGGCGAGGTCGTTGGTGAGGACGATCAGGTCGACCATCGGATCACCGGCGGGTTCGCCCATATCAACCGTAACAAGCCGTACCTTGGCTGGACCTGCCTGCAGCTTCACTACCTTGTCGCTCGGCGCTTCAGCGGCATCGTGGTCAACCCCCCAGGACCACCACAACTGGTCGGAAACGGCACCGAAACTCCATTGGCGCATACTCTCCTTCCTGCCGTACACATAGGAGTACAAAAGCTCGCCATCCTGATGCACCTCGACCCGATGCGAGAAATTGAAATAGGGCGGCGCCTGGTAGCGGCTCCAGACCCGGTAGTCACCGGCCACCGGAATGGTAATTGCCTGCACCGCGACGCTGCCGACACTATCTGCCGGCGCCCCCAGCAAGCCACCGTGACTCGTCCATGCACCGCCGTAAGTGTGACTGGCCCAACTATCGTTCTGGTGCGTCACCCGCCATCCCTTGTCGTCGAGCAGCAGAAATTTTTCACCTTCCGCGAAGACGAATTCAGCCGCGAACGACATTGGCAAGACCAAGAGTGACGCAAGAGCGATGACAGTTGCAGTGAAATTGGCAGTATTCATAACGTGATCTCTTGATGCGAGTTTGAAGTGACACGGAACGTAGCACGTGGCGCATGGGATGCGAGGGGGGGGCTATGAGAGATTGACAGACTGATTGGGGCAGACAAATGGAGAGGTTGAAGAGGGTGAAAAATCGATGATACTCTCACCGGTACCGTGACGCGCCCGTACACGCGGCACATGCTGCGATGTGATCCGGCACAGGACGCCGTTCCGGGCGATCAACTGCGGGTTCTGTTCAATGGCCAGATTTTCGCAGGTTTTAACGCCACGCCGAACGTCGAATTGTACATTGATGGAAGCGCGGCAAAGCGTGAGGCCAACAACCGCTGCCATCACGCAACGTGGTGCCACGGCCGCCGGCTCCGTCGGCTGTTCAGTGAGGTATTTTTCTTCGCACCATTTATATCCCGGAGTAACGACGGCTTTGAGGAAGTCCATTGACAGGTCGCTGGTGTACATCGGCATGCAGGCGGGGTAGAAGACCTTGCCCTTGAACCTCGGGTCTTCCGCTATCCGCTTTACAGCCTCGGCGTACAGGGGATAGCTCCCGACGCCGCCGTGGCCGGAGCCGGAGAACTCGTCGCCCATGATGCCGTCGTAATCGGCGCCGGCGAGGCCGCGGCTCTCTGTCCACATCTTGAAGATGCCGTTGGCGTCGGGGCGGTGATGGTGCACCGAGCTTTCACATCGCCTTTCGATGTACAGAAAAGAGAAACCTTCCCAAATTATTGTCAGTATTGAAGGAACAGGAATTGCCATGTGCGTTTTCTCCAAACGTACGCACCGGAATGAAGTTCTGTCCTTGGTGCGGAAAGAACTTAAAGAAATTTTACAGAAAGAATTATTCCCAACTTGTCAGACATTGTGGCGGGCTTCGAAGCGGCCGACGTTCTCGCCGGTTATGCTGTACTGCACCCGGCATTTTGCGGCCGCGTCGTCACCGATACTCAAGAACCAGTGAAAACCGTCACCGGTGCGGCCGTCGACGGTAAATGTTTTCATGCCGTCGTCTGCGACAGTTGCCAACGCGTAGTCGGACGGGCGGCTTACGAGCGCTCCGGAGGTATTGCCCGGATACATCTCGATCGGCGCAGCGCCCCGGCTGATACCGGCACCTGCGATGATCGCGATCCCTGCGAGTCTCAAGGCGTATCGAGTCAACATAGCAGACACAATATGCCGATCCGATCGATTCGCAATAGACAGCGCCAGGATCAGAGCTAAATCTGCGGCGACGCTTCGGCTTGGCGCGCCAGACGCCGGCGTCTGGCTGCAGTCCCTGCCATCCTTGCGTCCCTTTTCCTTGAATCCCGGGCCTCGTCAAGTACCAATATTTCTGACCGTGCAAAGCAATTTCCTATCAGTCTATCAGTTAATCTTGTCGCCATTCCGGACTGTCCCCATAAAATTCCGTAAAATTCCCATGGAAGGAAAGACGTCAGCGGACTGTCCCCATGAAATTCCATTGTCTACCTTCCCATTAGAGTGGAGAAAGCAATTCCCTGCCCCTTACCCACGAGTAAACCTTATTCAAAAAAATATCGTATAACGGAATCATGAAAACACGCCGAATACTGTGCTGAGATGGCGTCGCCGGCGAGAAAGATCAAAGCCCCCTGTAACGAGGTAAAAACATGAAGAATTTTCATATCAGATCTCCTTCATAAAGTGTGAACCATATCAACCCCTTCAACCCTACCTTAGTCCGCATGCCTTGCCAAGCGAAAATGCTTGTACACGCCGAACTGGTTGTTCTCGTAGACGATTGCCGTGCCGTCGGCCGTCCAGATCGGATTGCGACTGGTGCCGGGGTGAATGCTTGTCAGGCATCGCCTCCCGCCAGTCTGCAGATCGATCAGATAGATGTCCTGGCGCTCGCTGCCGGCCATTGAACCGGTACAGACGAGCACCGGACCGATCGGACTCCAGATCGGCGCGGTGAATGATTCGCCGTCAGACGTATCTATCGTGACGTCGTGATCAGCATCGACGGGCAGGTATTTCCCGGGTTGTTCGCGGGGTTCGTGCCCGGCATAGTAGATCGCCTGCGCGACCTTGGCGAGACTGCTCGGCACCCTGGCGCCCCGGCCGATGCACAGGTCGAGCGTGTCACCCGCTTGCACGGGCAGCGTAAAATTGAACGGGCGCTCGCTATACCTGAATGAGTGCTCGTTGACCAATATCTCCTTCTTGTTCCGGATCAGGTAGAAGTCCCGGTCGCTGTCGCCGGCGCCACGAAACTCCCCGATCGTGACGATCTCCCCATCGCGCGGTGCCGTCCACCGCGCGATGACAATGGTGCTGCGGTTGCCGCCGCGGAACTGACCGCCGGGATGGGCGCATATTTCACCTGCTGTGAACGGGACATAGTACGGCGCCTGCGACGGCTGGTTCATACCGACAATGCCGAAATACGCGTACGGATCTTCATCCGTGGTCGGGTTCCAGGAATCAATAGCGCCACCCTTCCCATTGCCGGGAGCATGCGTGTGCGTCGTCTGCAGCAGCGCGGCTGCCGAGGTGTCGGGTGGATTGTGGTCTTCACTACTCGGATTCTCCCCGACAGTCTTGCGGTGGTGGATCATGTGCAGATATGACCAGGCGCCGTTCGGATTGGCCCCGAGGCTGAAATCAGCCGACAGATCCCAGGTATTGCGCGGGGCATTCGGATCGGTCGCAACGGCGTCAGGCAACTTTCGAATACGTATCGTCGACCCGCCAGCGTCATCCAGTACAGCATAGGCAGCAAACCTGCCGTCGGTCGATGCAGTGCCCCTGCTCTCGGCATTGCCCAATGTGGCAACGGTTCCGTCGGTAGCGCCTGTCAGTTCGACAGGCTCGCCGCTGAAGCTCACGCCGATCGTGATCATCCGGTCGACCTCGATCGTTTCCCGCTGTTCGATACCGTTCGGCCAGGTGATCATCACATCGACCGGATCGGCATGATCGCCGAGCCCGAAGTGCAGCGTCTGCTCGTTCATGTTGCCTCGGCCGGTCGAGCTCTCGACCTGGCGTGTAAGCGTCATGTCATCGATCGTAATCCGCACCTGCGCACCGATGGCGGCACGGTTGACCCGGGCGGCGGTCGAGGGGCCTTGAACGGGCTGGGGCATGTTTGTCCTGGCGTCGCCAATCAATCTGATTTTGAGCCAATGGTTTGTGGTCCCGCTGTTGCGATAGAGGCGACCGGCGGTGGCGAGATCGAGGTCGCCGTCATTGTCAAAGTCGCCCCACGAAGCCTGGTACGTCTTGCGGATATCGCCGAGTCCGACGGGCCCGGTTACGTCAGTAAAAGTCCAATTGCCATGGGCAGAAGAGTCATTGCGATAGAGCACCGCCTGGTCGCCACCGTAAACAGTCGTAAAAAAGAGATCCAGGTCGCCGTCGTTGTCGAAGTCACCGAATGCCGGCGAGCCGTAAGACTCCCGGAAAGCGACACCGCATTGCCCCATATCCTCGAAATGAAAGCCGTGCTCCGGGCCGCGGTTCCTGAGGAAGCGTGACTGCGGCTGGCCCGGGTGTGCAAAGTTGCCGGCGAACAGGTCGATCAGCCCGTCATTGTCGAAATCACCCCAGGCGGAGCCAATGCCGTGGCCGCTGCCGCCGGCCGCATTATAGGCATCCGCTCTGTCGGCGAAGTTGCCGGCACCGTCGTTGATCCACAACTGATTCGCCTGCAGCCGGTAATTCGTGACGTACACGTCGATGTCGCTATCCTGGTCGAAATCACAGGACGTGACGCCACGCGACGAACGTGGCGGACCGACGACGTGGAGGCGTTGAAACGTGCGGTCCCCCAAGTTCCGGTATATACCGTCGGGGTAACCACCGACCGTGGGGAAATTCTCGTAGCCGCCCCACCAGACATCGATGAGACCGTCGTTGTCGATGTCGAGAAACGTACCGCCGTCGCTGACGCCGTGTGGACGTTCTGGTAACCGCATGCCGGTGAACGAACCTTCCCCCGAGCCGAAGCCAATCGCGCCGCCGGCAAAAGTGAAAGAGTCCATATACCCGTCGTTGTCGACATCGGCCCAGGCCGCGCCACCGTCGCCGAGACCAGTACTGACGAACCTTCTGCCGTCCTCGTTAAGCCACGCCGGCGCAAGGTCGATCCAGTCGTCCCGATCGATGTCGATCCAGGCGCCCGAACCCTCGAGTTCCATGACGTTGGTGACGTCTTCGAACGTGACTTGTGCGTCCACGGCGGCTACGGGCCACAGCGCAACGGCGATCACCGTGAAACGCAGAAACGTCACCAATTTGTCCAACGTCACAGCTCCACGGCATTGAAGACAACAGGCGTGTCGTGCAGCGCCAGGCATGACGTGAAGTAACATTGCGGGACGAACCGCAAGGTGCGTTCCTCGTCGTTCGGGAAGCGGACGTCGACATTGGCTGCAGCGCCGGGCACCCAGCATTTTCCGCCCGGACCTTCATCGACAAATGTCCAGTCAGGCAACGGCCGGTCCGGAAGATCCAGCAAGCCGTCCGCGTCAGCGTCACCAACCCTCAGCGTCGGCAATCCCTCGGGCATCTGGTCGGGGATATATCCGGACGGGGCGGCATGGCGTTCAGCCTCCGTCGCGGACGGCCCCGTCCAGCTATAGGCCACGGGAACCAACACCAACGGACCGTACTTGAGCATCGCGCCCCGCGCCCCCGACTCGACGTAGTGACCGATGTTACCGGTCAGCCGGGTCGTGACTCTGGCACCATCGCGCTGTTCGCTCAGTTGCGGATTCCGCACCGATGCCGGTACCCGCATGTGGACGTCTACTTCCGGTGGGACGCCGCTTATTTCGACGACAGCGTCGGCCGTCGCCGGGAATGTCGTAGAGATTTTCACTTCCGTCTCGGTACCACCCGGCATCTCAAGGCGATAGGTGCCGGGGACCAACAAGTTGACGTGGATCGCACCGTCGCGCCAAGTCACTGCCTGGCGGGCGTATTCTGTGAAAGCCAGACCGCCGTTATGCACACAGCACCAGACGCATTCCTCCATCTGGTATACGCCGTAACCATGGGCCGTAGTCTGCCGGGAACCGAAACAGCCGGTGATCCACTGATTGAATGCAAGGGCATTCCACAGCACGTGCTCGGCGCGGGCATATGCTGCATCATCACCGGTGATCAGCCCTGCATTGAGGTTCAGCATCATCCAATCGGCAATCGCGCAGCCCTCGGTGCGGATACTCGCCGGGAAGCACTCCGGAACGCTGCCGTCCGGCAGCTCGTACCGGCGCTCGATGATCGTCTGTCGGTGCTGTTCGACTTTTGTATTCCAACCGTTGTCGCCGGTGACAAGCGCTGCGGTCTGCAGACCACGCAGAGTGCTAAGGTATCCATGCGCGTGGACCGGGTAATCGAGCGGCTCGAGCAGTTCCTCGATCATCGCCAGGAAATCCAGGTACTTCTGGTCGCCAGTGAGGCTGTAGAGCATCGCCAGCGGCTCCCCGACCCAGGCCTCGATCGTCAGTCCGTGCCAGGCCTCGAGATGTGCCCGCCATTCGTCGACGCGCGACAGCGTGAACTCTGCCATGCCGACTGCTGCCTCGAGGGCGCGCTCGTCATTGGTCAGTTGATAGTACCGCAGAAACCCGGGCAGCAGCCGGGGGATACCGCTGCGAAAGTCGTCCTCCGGCGGTATGTGTTCCTGTGCCTGTGAGGCGTAGCGGCCAAAAAGTCCTGAGGGGCGGCGCTGCTGGAGAATGCGCTCGAACAATTCAGGCAGGCGCGGATCGGTCTCACCGTTGACCCCTGCCGAATAACTGAGAAACTCCAGCAACCGCCCGGTCAAGTCCCCCGTGCACCAGTCCGCATGGCGATGTCGACCCTCGGGCCTCTCGAGGTCGATCATGACAAAGTCGAGGTCGTCGAGCGGGTAGTTACGGGTGCGCTGAGTCGCCAGTCCGAGACGGAAGCGGATCTGCGAATCATCCAACCGTGGCGTCGCCAGCGCGATGTCTTTGTAATCAGTCATAGACGAATGTCTGGTCTAGCAAGCTAGATAAAAGTCACGTCAGTTGAACTTCCTCGGCGCAGCAGGTAATTTAGCTGCACGACTGCGGGAATTACAGATGATCACGACAAGAAACGAACGACATCCTGCTGCACAACCGGCGATGCGCGGTTTCACGTTGATCGAACTGTTGGTTGTGATTGCCATCATCGCGATCCTGGCGTCGATGCTGTTGCCGGCGCTGTCGAGAGCAAAAGAGATGGGAAAACGGGCAGTGTGCCGTTCGAATCTCAGCCAGTGGGGCGTCGCGATGTACAGCTATGCCGGCGATAACGAGGACTTCCTGCCGGCCGGCAGCCGCCATCTTATCTACGAAGCGTTGCCAGCCGCTTATGGCGGGCCGGTGTGGATGTACGACCCGTTCATGGTCAACCGGGACAGTATGAAATCACTCCGCGACGACTACTTTTCCGGCGAAGAACGGTTGCTGGCGTGTCCTAACTTCTACGCACATTTCCAAAGCTCACTGCTCCGACCGGACTTGACCGAAGATTACCTGCTCGGCTATATGTATCTGGGCAGCAACATCAGAGCCAGAGAGTATACGACACCGGACATGGTCAGTCCGGTGAAGATCACTGCAACGGCGTCATCCATGGACCTGAGCGAACCGCCTCAGGAGCTGGGACTCGATCCCACCGAGCTGCCGCTGGTCGTCGACTGGGCGTACGACACCTACCAATACACGGCCGGAATTTCCTACGCATTCACCAACCATACGGCCGCTGGCGGGGAGCATGTTGACGTCGGCCTGGCGCAGCCCGAAGTATCCCAGCGTGCCTATCTGGACGGCCACGTCGGCAGCCTGCGCGGCAGCGAATTGACCGGATACGTTCTGGAACTGGGTGGTGGTGGCTGGACCCGGCAATGGTACTGATGGCGTCTTTTGGGGACTTAGACGTCGTGAATGACGAGCGCGGAGGCATCGTCGTACGGGGACTTAGACGTCGTGAATGACGAGCGCGGAGGCATCGTCGTACGGGGGACTTAGACGTCGTGAATGACTGCGGAACTCAATTCGGGCACGGGGACGGGCACGAAAACACCAAGATTAAAAAACCATCGCGCCAACGCGTTGAGCCTGCCCTGCGATGTACATCATTTAATCCGCGTCATGTATCCATCCGCCGATACAACCACAGCGCCGCAGTACGTTTCGGCAGCGTGAAGACGAACCCGTCTTTGATCAGTTCGGCCCCGCTAATCTCCAGCTCCTCGCCAGTCTCCGGATTCTCGAACGCATACACTGCGTCGCCAGCGATGCCCTCGGGTTGGATAGTGAGTGTTGTCTCCGGACAGTCTGCCAGGCGGAAGCCGTGTAACAGTCCGCGGCCGCTATCCGGGCAGTCGAACTGGCGGGCGACCCAGACGTCGTGTGTACGCCGGTCCGGGGTGTGGGCATAGTAGTCGCCGTAGAGCATGAGATCGGCGGCGCGGCGCCAGACCTTGGTCATCTTCACACCCAGCGGATAGTCGTAATCGTCGCGCTGCAGATCGAACGTCGGCATGAACATCGGCGCCATGCCGCAGTGATAGGCGAAGACATCGACTTCGACGTCGAATCTCGGTTGCTCGCCCTCCGGGTACGCCACTGACGAATCCTTGAAGTACGGCATCCATTCGTACATGGTGCGCTGGAACGCCAGCTTGACCGGGTGGTCGCCGTAGCCGTAGTCCGTGTAGTGCAGCGGTACCGAGCGACGCATGCTCTCTAGGTCGTTGCGGCGGCCGCCGCTCGAGCACGAGTCGATCCACAGCCCAGGGTTGCGCGCCAGCAGATCGTCCCAGTATTGCAGGTAGCCCTGGACATGCAGGTTCTCATTCATACCGTCGCGGTCGGGGCCTTCGTTCTCGCGCCAGAACCGCAACAGCTCCCAGTTGAAATCCTGCCGGTAGATCCGGACGTTGCTTTCCTGGATCAGCTTGCAGACGTGGTCCGTCAGCCACTGCCGGCATTCTGGGATGCCGAGGTTGAGGATGACATTAGCGACGCCCTCCCGGCGCAGCAGCCACTCCGGGCGCTCCGTATACAACCACGTGCCGGGACGCACGCGTTCCGGTTCGAACCAGAGCAGAAAGTCGGCACCGTGTCGCGCCACACAGTCGCCTACCGGCTTGAGGCCGTTCGGGAAACGTTCCGGGTCGGGCTTCCAGGTGCCGGTGACGTGCCAGTCCTTCTCCTGCTGTTCCTCGTGCCAGCACGGGTACCAGCCGGCGTCGAGCCACCAGACATCGAAGTCGATGCCAAGCCGCTTCGCCTTCTCTATGTACTTGATCTGATTCGCTTCCGTTGCCCCGGTGAACTCCACGCCCTCGTCGGTGCCGACCATCGCCATCAGCGGTTTGAGCGGTTGTCCATTCGGCCGCGGCAGGAGGTGTGCCAGGTACCAGCGCCGCCACAGGTTGATTGCGCGCGTCGTGTCGCCAGTCCACGACAGCAGTGTGATCCGTGGTGTGCGAATGCTTTCGCCGGGTTTGAGGCAAAGGTTCGTTTGCTCCTGACCGGCAGTGATATGAACACCATCCGCGACGGCTTCGAAAGTCGCCGACCATTGCCCCGGCCAGCCGATCGCCAGGGTCATACCGCAACGGTCGGCTACTGGCGAGCCTTGAATACCGTCGAAGGCCACGCGGTAGTAAGGCATCTGCCCGTCGCACGGGCGCCCGTCGTTCGGTGTGAACGCCAGTGGCCGGCCCGGTTGCAATGGCGATTCAGCCGGCGTCAGGTTGCCGGCAGAGCAGGAATCACCGGTCCAATGATGGAGCACCGGTGAAGCGCCGGCAAAGGCTGCGTCGATCGCCCGGATATTGCTGATTACCGGTGTGGTATCGGCGCTGGTGTTGGTGAACCAGGCGACCCATTCGACGACCGGGTAGTCGCTGTACGTCGTGCACTCGACCCGGAGGCTGAGCCCGGTATCCGGGTCACAGCCTTCGAAGACGGTTTCGCAAATAGTCGCGTCGATGTCGCGGCGCGTTGTAACCGGTTGCCACGCATCGGGTAAGCCGGCGACAGCGTTGCCGGCATAGTCAAAAGCTATCGGCAAAGCAGCGGGCGAGGCCAACAATCGTCCGGCCCAGTCACGGACCTTCGCCATATCCTGTGGATTCGTAGCTGCGTCTCCAGAATGTGTCTGAGACATTATCGGTCTCCCTGCTGTTCACGACATCAAGCCGGTACCGGCCCGCACGTATTGTTGTCGTTCATGACCAGACTCAGCATGACGGTCAGGGGAAAGTCGTCGGGATTGTCGATCAGTTCGTTGATGCGGCGAAGAACGACTTTGCCGAATGTCTCGATGGGGGTATCCAGCTCGGTTGTCGCCGAGTGGCTGTCATTCCATAACGGGCCAAACCCGAACATGCTGATGTCTTGCGGGACACGCAATCCCAGTTTAGCCGCGAGATCCATTGCTGTCCATCTCGCGTGCGGCGAAGACGTGATAACAGCTGTCGGTCGCGGGTCACGGGTCAGGAGGTCCTCGAGCCCGGTCTCCAGCGCTCTTCCCTGCCACGGCAATTCGACCCGATCGTCCGGCAGGCCCAAATCGGCCATCGCAACGCCATAGCCGTGGTACCATTTGGCAGCATCGATATACGGATCCGGCGCTAGAATAAAGGCGATCCGTTCATGCCCAAGTGCCGCCAGATAGCGGGCCGCGATCTGACCGGCCTGGAAGTTGTCGATGTTGACGCCATGCACTGTCCTCGAGACGCGATGCTCGCCAACGACGACGATAGGCTTCTCGAGCTCCATCACGGCGTTGTAATGCCGGTCCTCCACCGCGCCCATGAGCAGGAACCCGTTGCAGCCGGATGATTCCAGCAGTTCGAAATCGAGCTCGACCTCCGGCGACGACGGGTGAAATAGCAGATGTTGTCCTTGCTGTAGCGCTTCGACGGCTGCGGCGTGAAAGGTCATGTAGTAGAGTTGAAAATCGGGACTGCCAATGAGTATGAAACCGATGTTGCTCTGTTCTGTGCGTCCATCATCGATGTCTGGCGGCAGCGGACTGTAGCCAAGCGCCCGCGCGATGCGCGCGATGCGCGCCCTGGTCTCAAGGGAAATGCGCGGGCTGTTGCGCAGCGCCAGTGATGCCGTAGCACGCGACACTCGTGCTTCCTTCGCGATCTCCGCCTGGGTGACGCGACGCGAGGTGTTGTCTATCGAATGAGCCATCTTTCGAGCACAAAGTACGGATTAAGTGGAATTGGCCCGCCGGCTGCTTGCCGGCATAGACACATCGTAACTATCGTCTACCTGGTTGATTTTTCCAAACCGCCACAAGCTCAGAGCGATACGTTCAAGGGCCACATTTTTTGCTTGGAATTTAGCCTGGAATGATCTACACTTTCTAGCGTTGTCTAGCAAGGTGGCGGAAAAGAGCGGAAAGTCCGCCGGAATCCCGTCATCAGAATGAATCTATCAACCCGGTCAAAAATTGAAAATCTCAGGAGGGCCTCAAAATGCAGAAGCTGCTCGTCACAATCACCGCCGTACTCGCGCTCGGCATCGCCCAGCAGGTAACTGCCGTACCCGTGCACTTCGGCACAAATGTCGTGTACTCCGAATGCACGGATCCGCCCGACAGCAAGTGCTACCAAGGCCCGTGGGGCAAAATCTGCGGTCCGTCCGGTTGTGTTATCAACCCCTGGGACGGCTCAGATCTGACCCTCGATCTGCCTCCGGGGTTGTACATCAAGACTTGGGACTTTGCTGAGCAGTTTCCGCACGACGCGTATCCGGCTGCTGCCAGCCATTTCACGGTCAATGCCGATGGCTCCGTCTGCCCCGAAGTGCATACGAAGACCGTACAGCGCTATACGCTCCCCCAGGTGATCGTATTGACCACGATCGGAAACGTGGAGTGCACCAGTGCCGGCGGTGGTGCCGGTGAGCCGGGCGAGCAAGGGCCGCAGGGCAAGGTCGGTCCGGCCGGTTCCGATGGTGGCCAGGGTGCCCAGGGCAAAGTGGGACCGCAGGGCGATCCGGCCCCGTGTGTCGATTGCCAGGACGTGGCTAATGCAGCCTTCGATCTGGCCTGTAAACTGGTGACCAACAATCCGGCGACGAGCATCGGTGAATTCACCGACTGCGTTGACGCTGCGGTCAGCATCGCCATCGTCAATGCCAATGTCTGCGGCGGCACGCAAGCCTGTCAGGACGACATTGCCGGTCAGATACAGGCGATCTTCGACGCCAAGTAAGCGCCGGATAACGATTGTCAATCAAAAAGCGCGGAGCTCCGGCCCCGCGCTTTTTTGTTGGCTACTGGCTTAATTCGTAGTGTCCCGGTCTGAGTCCTGCCTTTAGGCGGAAGCCTCCAGCGGGCTTTAGCCCGCTCTATAAGCGAGTTCGACCGGCCTGTCGCCCCGGCTAAAGCCGGCGCAAAGCTTCCGCCGCCGCCGCTGGCAGGACAACATGCTCTGATAAGTGAATGCGGTCATGTTGCGCACCTCGCTAGATGGCTGCTAGATTAGATTACAAAATGCCAAGCCACGGCAATATCCGAGGGTGATCAAGACTGGAAGACGCAACAGGCACGGCAGGCCATGGTTTGCCGACAACTTCTGGACCCAAGAGCTTGAACAGGCAGTGACCCACCGAATCGATCAGACCAAGAAGGAGCACCATGGAGAGAAAGAAGAAAGGGGTACTCCTTTCTTCTTTCTCTCCTCTCATCAATCGCACTGCCGACCGCGTGTGTGGCGATCGCGGTTCGTTTGAAAAGTGAATACGCGTATTCACTTTTCAGTTTTAGTCGGCCCGCTATATATGCTCGGTGAGTAGGGCTATGGCCCCGAGCTGGGATCGCCTATTTCCCTGATCGAGGGATCAGTAAATCATATATTTACGTGAAAGAATAATGCTCCGCTACGGCAACGCCGCCATCGAAGCCAAGCTGAATCCATAAGCGGGCAAGGGGCGTCTTAGGTGATGCTGCTCCTACTGGGCAAAAGCCCGAGTACGACGCAAAGGCGGCAGCGTCGAACACGAACCGCGGCGCGGTATCTCGCGGCGACGTACTACAGGCGAAGCGTCCGGACCTCGCGGAAAAAGTACGCCAGGGCGCAGTGAAACCGGCGGAAGCACATCGGCAAATGAAGCGCGACGTGGTCGCGGATAAGGTCGCGATCTGGTCAGGGTTCAGGTCGCTCAGTGTAAAAAATGAGCGAGCCTCAGGGGCAGTTAGCCGTCCGCCTGTGTGTTGGGCGATTCTGAGGAAGAGGTCGGTGGCGAGGGCGCTGATGGCGGAGGCGTCAGAAACAGACGCTTCTGCATACCCTTGTTGCCCTTCTGCGGCGTCATGGGTGTTACCGTAACGTCTAAGCCTCGCGAATCCATACTGCGCTGTAATGCTTCCCCGAAGTCCTGTAGTGTCTTGATTGCCATTGAGTGCCTCCGTTAAGACAGTGACGCGGTTTTTGAATGCTTCAGCTGTCTTTTCTACATATACAGCAGAATATTAGTACCGTCAAACGATGCGCTGATGTAGCCAATGGCGCGGTTGACCTGGCCTGCCTGGTTCTGGGCGAGAATCTGCCGACCAGGGTTGGGCAGATTCAGGCTGCCGTCACGGTCATTGTCAATACGCTGCTAATCAGCACCAACATCTGCGAGACGGACTGCAATATCGGCGCAGAAATCGACGCCCTCATCGACGCCAAGATGAATCCATAAGCGGGCCTACGCCCCCAACCCACAAAGAATAAAATAAAAAGGAAAAGGAATGAGAACACTATCAATCGCAATTATAGGAATGCTGATTTGCTCAGCTGCTATTGCATCCATACCACGCGCCAATAACGACCAGTACTTCACCGATGAAGACACGGAAATATCGTTCAACGTCATTCTGAACGATTTCGATGCTGATATTCCCGGCGCGGACGGTGAAGCACTGGCGGTATTTGCGTTCGACAGCCCCCAGAACGGTATTATTACCAGCTTCAGTCCGGACGGCAGTTTTGCCTATCTGCCGGACCTGAACTTCAACGGGATCGAGACGTTCGAATACTTGCTGACGGACGGTGTTGGACATTTCGATGAAGGGCTGGTGACGATCATCGTCACCAATGTCAATGACCCGCCAGAACTCTCCACGACACCGGTTTCGGCCACTAATTTCATCCTGACTAAACCGGACGACCCCGCCGCTTCACCGCTGGCAAGTGTCGAGATCGACCTGTCGGCATTTGTCTCGGACGTTGATTTTTCTACGGGGCACGACCTGCTTGCTGATATCAGCTACACCATCATCCAGGCGCCAGCCCGCGGCAGCTTTGTCGCCGGCGGCGCCCCGGGGCTGTTCACTTACACCGTGGACGCCGCCGAGAAGAACGACGAGTTCTTCGACGGCAACACCGGCGGTAATCAGGCGGACGTCATCCAGTTCGCTGTCAGCGACGGTGAGACCGACTCGGATACGGGCGAAATACGCATCGACTACCGCTCGAACGCACCACCCGTTGTCACCGCCGTGAGTCCAGGCTCCGACGCCACCACGCCGCAAGACCAGACGATCGACGAGGTCGACGCCGAGGGCGGCGCCGTCACCCTTGACTTCAGTGTCAGCGGCACGGACATCAACGACCCGACCAACCCGAATACCGGCAGCGGCCCGAACAGCGCCTCAATCGCCTGGTGTATCGACGGCGGGGCTGTGCAGACCGACAACGACGTCACCTCCAGCAGCTACACGTTCAGCACGGCGGATACCGCTCTCCACGACACCGTCACCGGCGACAATGTGACGCGGGTAATCGTGATCTCTGCCAAAATCACCGACGGCGAGGGTGCCACGACCGAAGTGACCTGGGACGTAACCGTCAACGACATCGACCGCGAGCCCCCGCCACCGACCATCGCCATACAACCGGCAACGCCGGTGACTTTGGATGATCTGTCGGTCTTGATCACCGAACAGCTGGCCGATCCCGACGGTGACGTCATCGACGACTACACCTACGCCTGGTCCGCCAACGCCGGCCCCACAGCCTCCGTCGACACTCTTCAGACCAATGCTGCCACCCACAAGAACGACGTATGGACCATCACAGTCACGGCTATCACACATCCTTACAGTGACGCTGTCACGACTGCCTCTGATCCGGCCAGCGCCAGTGTCACCATTGTCAATACGCCGCCGGACGCCGTCGACGACGTCACTGCGGATGACGAGGACACGGTGCAGACGATCGTGGTCACCGCCATCGATCCGGATGTCGACGATGGCGTCGACGCGCTCACCTACTCGATCATCACCGGACCGACGGCCGCCCAGGGCACGGCGACCATCGACACGTTCACCTACACCATCAGCGACGGCACAAACAGC
>CAUZJQ010000052.1:0-19656 GCA_963580095.1 Lentisphaeria bacterium
TCCGTCGGCCGGTTTGCATACGCGCCAGGGGTATTGCCCGGATACATCTCGATCGCCGCAGCGCCCCGGCTTAAACTGGCACCTGCAATGATCGCAATTCCTGCGAGTCTCAAGGCGTATCGAGTTAACATAGCAGACACAATATGCCGTTCCGCTATATTCGCAATAGACAGCGTCGCGATCGAAGTTGAATCTGCGGCGACGCTTCGGCTTGGCGCGCCAGACGCCGGCGTCTTGCTGCAGTCCCTTTTACTTGAATTCCGGGCCTCGTCAAGTACCAATATTTCTGACCGTCCAATAGCAATTTACTATCAGTAATTGGTGATCCGTCCGGATGCTGTCGCGACTTGCTTTTGCAACGCTGTCGAAAAAGAGTACTAACCCGAAAATGTGTGCGTCGAATCCAATCATTCCCGCAACATATTGGATTGGAACAGGTTACTGATCCTCGATCACTGGTCACACTTGCAATGGGACTAGATGGGGGACGGCGCCGGCCAGGGCATCGAATTGCGCTTGCCGGGAAGCGCCCGTCATCGGTGCGGACCCCGCAGGCGGTGCAGATGGAGCAGGCGGTTGCGACGCCGGCGTATCCGCACGGGTCGCAGCGACGGAAGTGAGTGCCGGGCCTTCATGCTCCATTGGCGCCGTTGCCTTTGACGATGCGACCGGAATCGTACGCTGCATATCGACCCGTCGCAGGTGGGTAGCGGGTGGTGTCACCGACAAATCGAGTTGGCGGAAAAGTGAGACCGCCTCTGCAGCCTGTCGCTGTTGCCAAGCCGATTGTCGCTTCGACGCCAGTTTCTTAAGGAAAGTCGGACAACTCGCGGGGTCTGCCGCCGGCAGCTTGTACTTGTCGCAGAAATCAATGTAATAGCGTAACCATTTGCGGAATCCGAATCGATGCCGCGGCTCGACAGCCGAGGATTCCATTTGGCGCTCTAACCGATCCTGGAT
This sequence comes from Lentisphaeria bacterium, assembly GCA_963580095.1. GTDB lineage: Bacteria > Verrucomicrobiota > Lentisphaeria > JABSQK01 > CAJWLW01 > CAJWLW01. The sequence continues at coordinate 961 of CAUZJQ010000052.1, forward strand.
CGCAGGCGAAACCTTGAACATGGTGAGGCTCCTATTTTCGAGTATCATTCAAAAAAACGTGATACCCGAAAGTAGCATTTCCTCGAAAGGCGCTCGTCAAGTCCTCAGGTGAAACTATACTTCAAGACTGACGATAACCGTAAGTACCCCAGTGACCTGGACTATGGGAATCTTGAACGTAGCCACGCGACCGGCATCGGTATCCGTTGATGGGCTGGCCCGCTATTTGCCTGAAAATAACGGCACCATGAGGCCGTTATAATCGGATAATCACTTGTTCGATAGATGCTCAGTGCGGTATGGTGGCAGAATGCTGATCGCCTTGTATCGTACCAGGATGAAGCAACGTATAATGGTAGGCGATCTAAATGGCGCTGGTAAAACGACCGTTTCGCCTGCGTCAATGCCGCAACGGCAAACCAAATCAATTCCCACAACGGCAAGTCAATGATGTCACGACAGGAACGTTTTCGCAATGAAGGTTTTTACATCGAGCGCGGGGCTCTGGCGCCGGGCGAAGTGCACGAACTTCTCGAGACATTGCGTGGTGTCCATGGCACCTGCAAGACTGATCCACGCTGCATCAGAAACGGCAAATCGCTGGCGCGCCCAGTTCTCGATATCGAGGGAACCTTTCCCGACAACCCACACAAAATCTGGCTGTTGTATGTACTCGAAGAAATTCGGTTACAGTTTCTGGAATTGTGCTATCACGAGCGTATATCTGGTATTGTCGATGAGTTGATCGGGCCGGACACGCACCTCCTCGAGGCGGTAGCTATTACCAAGCTGCCCGGCGTCAAAAGCAGCTTCCGCGGCTGGCACCAGGATACGGAATATTTTTCACGTTGGATGGACGAGCGACGCCTGGTGACCGTGCTCTATTACCTGACCGATATGGACGAAGAGAGTGGAGCCACGGCCATTGTCCCGGGCTCACACAAGGACCCGCTGCACGCCCGCACCGAAGTCCATCCCCAGGGCGAGAAATCCAACGCTACCAGCAGTGGCTACGGTCAGATGCAGGAGCAGGAACGCTGGGAAAATGACCCGCGACGCCTCATCCTCGACGTGCAGGCTGGAGACGTCGCCTTCATCGATTCGAACATCGTCCACCGCGCCGGCGGCAACAAAAGTGCTGAATGTCGGCACAACATTGTCTATACCTTCGGCAACTCGGAATTGCAGGGCGCCGATGTGAGCAAGACAGACACCGACTTCAACATGTTCCCCGTCACCAAAGACGGCCAACCTACCCGCGATTCAGAAATGTACCGAAGACTGCGGGATTCATTCGCTGAGTCGTCTTGACAAGGCGGCACAGCCACAATCTAAACGTGCCCGTGCCTGAGAAATAAAAACGACAACCAGGCCGGTGCACGCGAGAGCAGAACGGCGTTGAACGCCGCCGCTTCGGTGACCTTGCCGTTCGATCAACGAAAGACGTATGAGTACCAACCCGAATATTGTGTACATCCTTGCCGATGACCTGGGATACGGCGACGTCTCCTGCCTAAACCCCGAAGGTAGAATAGCAACGCCAAATCTCGACGAATTGGCTGCTCAAGGGATGCGATTTACGGATGCCCACGCGACGTCTTCCGTGTGCAGCCCATCTCGGTACAGCATTCTGACGGGGCGCTACAACTGGTGATCTTCGCTGCAGTCATGGATCGTCGGTGTGTACGGTGATCCGCTGATTGCCGAAGACCGATTGACTATAGCTGGATTCTTGAAACAAAACGGTTACCACACGTCCTGCATCGGCAAGTGGCATCTCGGCCAAGGGTGGGATTTCGAGCCTACGGAGGACTTTCTCCCCGATGGCCAAAAGGATCCGTCTCCGACGGCCACTGCTCAGCAGAAGATGCTGTGGCGGGAAACGTTCACCAAACCAACTACCGGCGGACCAATCACCCGGGGTTTTGATTCCTACTTCGGCGTAGATGTGCCCAACTGGCCTCCCTACTGCTATATCGAGGATGACCGAACAGTAGGGCTCCCTTCAGAATTCCTGCCGGCACGCCTTCTGGGCAATAACCAGGGAAGCCTGTCGGGGCCGGCGCTGACAGACTGGAACTTCGAACAACTATTGCCTGCATTTGCTGAACGCGCCGGCGCATGCATCGCCGACCAGGCAAAACAGGGAACCCCGTTCTTCCTTTACATGCCATTGACCTCACCGCACACACCCCTGGCAGTAAACGACGAATGGATAGGGAAGAACAGGCTTAACCTCTATGCCGATTTCGTCATGGAAACCGATGCCATTATCGGTCGTGTCCTACGCGCTTTGGAGGAACACGGCGTTGCCGACAACACCATTGTCATGTTTGCAAGTGACAATGGCTGTGCACACTACATCGGCGTGCCGGAACTGGAGGCTATGGGACATTTCCCAAGCGCACAGTTCCGCGGATACAAGTCAGACGCATGGGACGGCGGCCACCGCATACCGTTCATCGTTCGCTGGCCGGGAGTGGTTGAACCGGGAAGCGAATGCGAACGGACGGTATGCCTCTCCGATCTCATCGCCACAAGCTCGGCCATTCTCGGCAAGCCGTTGCCCGATAACGCCGGAGAAGACAGTGTTAGCATCCTTCCCCTCCTTCAGGGAGAAGGCCGTGCCGTACGCGAGCACGTGGTACATCACTCCGGCCACGGCAAATTTGCGATACGAAGCGGTAAATGGAAGCTCGTGCTGTGCGGGGGATCGGGCGGCTGGACCTCACCGAGTGATCCCGAAGCTGGAGAGCAAGGGCTGCCTCCTATCCAGCTCTACGATATGGAAGCTGACCCCAGCGAGAAAATCAATCTGGAAAGCAAACGCCCTGGTGTAGTTGCTGCCCTCGTGGGCATGCTGGAGCACAGTGTTGTTCAGGGCCGATCAACACTTGGCTCTCCTCAGACGAATGATGTGCCGGTCGATATCTGGAAAGGATCGAACAAGACGGATGCATGCGACGCCTGACAGCGGGCGTGATCCGCAGCGTTATCTGGCAGAATTCGCAACGCGGCTAATCGCCGGCATCGCAAATTTGCGAAACTGGCGGCCTTGATCAAGGCGCAAAACAACGCAAAGTACAAAAGCGCTCGGCACGAGCAATCGAAGACTCAACGAAACGTAATACTGAATTGCGGTCTCCGCACAAACGGGTAATCAAGACGGCAGGGATCGTAGCGATCTCCTCGCGCTTACCGAAATTGTGAAGCAGAACTCTCCGCGGAACGAAGAATAAGAACCGAGCGTTGTTCCTACAGGCGGTGCGCGGATTTTCGTCCTGTTCTGTGCAGCAATTAAGTGCTTTGTCCAATAGGTTCTTTAGTGACATGCAATCGCCGGTATATTGAATACGATGGCTCGTAACCGATACGACAACGAACAATCTGACAACCGCTTTGACGGGGGGCAATTTCCGCTGTTTTGAACATTCTATGACTCACCGAGAAATGCTACGGACTACACCAGAAAGGAGTTATCTCATGGGCGACAAGAAGAGCAAGAAGGACAAGGCTAAAGGGGATCGGCAGAAGGAAGCCAAACAAGCAAAAGCCGCCAAGCAGAAGCAGGCCAAGCAACAAACCCGGACCCCCTAATCCCGGGGCCTACAAGACGGATGCACGGCCCGCCGCCGCAACGAAGACAAATTGAACCGATAACAGAACGGAAACAGGTGCCGCGCGACGCCAACGCGTAGTCGGACGGGCGCTTACGAGCGCTCCGGAGGTATTGCCCGGATATATACATCTCGATCCCCGCAGCGCCCCGGCTAAAACTGGCACCTGCAATGATCGCGATCCCTGCGAGTCTCAAGGCGTATCGAGCCAACATACCAGACACCATATACCGATCCGATCGATTCGCAATAGACAGCGCCAGGATCAGAGCTAAGCCTGCGGCGACGCTTCGGTTTGGCATGGCCGGCAGCTCGATGTAAAAGCGGTGCCGACGGCTTCGCCCGCATAAATCACATTGAGAATCTGGGCATGAGATCCTCCGGTGCTGACCTCTGTCGCACAAGGCGCAGCAGCGACCTCTGTCGCACAATTTGAGAGCCGACTATATTCTGCCGGTTGTGTCTTCTGTACCGCCGGCTTGAAGGCGGAAATTCGAATTTGCTTGGTGCGAGAGGGGGGACTCGAACCCCCACACCTTTCGGCACAAGATCCTAAATCTTGCGTGTCTGCCAATTCCACCACTCTCGCGGCTTGCATATGATCTTGTCTGCAAATCTACTTGCAGTTCGCTGACAGGCCAAACTGGCGGTACAATATCAGGATCAACCGTCAACGCCCGACCACTCGACCACGGATACCAGCAAATGAAGACCCAAGCGAAAAAAAGCGCGAAATCCGCAGGCCCAAGTCACCTGCTGATCGATGATAGCGACGCGTGGAAAGACATCAAAACAGCAGAACGCAAGCGCATAGACAAGTTCGGCGACGACTACCGCCAGTTCATCAGCATCGTAAAAACCGAACGCGAAGCCAACACCGAAGGCGTGGCACTTGCAGAGGCACACGGGTTCCGAAACTTCGACAGCTATGTCGAAGCCGGCGAACGGCTGGCGCCCGGCGACAAAGCCTATGTGACCATCAAGGGCAAGACCCTGCTTCTCTTTCAGGTGGGCAAGCGCCCACTTACCGAGGGCATGCGCATCGTCGGCGGCCACACCGATTCACCTCGCCTCGACCTCAAGCCACGACCGCTGTACGAGGAGGGCGGCATGGCGCTGCTCGACACGCATTACTACGGCGGCATCAAGAAGTACCAGTGGGTGGCACTGCCGTTGGCGCTGCACGGGGTCGTCGTGCGTAAGGATGGCAGCACTGTCAAGGTAACAATCGGTGAGGACGCCGATGACCCGGTGTTTGTCATCACAGACCTGCTGCCGCATCTCGGGCAGGCCCAGGGAGACAAGAAATTGCGCGACGGGATCACCGGCGAAGGGCTGAACGTGCTGTTCGGCAGCAACCCTGCAGGCGCCAAAAACGACAGCGATGCGATCAAACTCAATGTTCTCGACATTCTGCACAAGAAATACGGCTTCGACGAAGCGGACCTGGCAAGTGCCGAGCTCGAGATCGTACCGGCAGGACCAGCCAGAGACCTCGGCATTGACCGTTCGATGATTCTGGCGTACGGCCACGACGACCGGATATCGGCCTATACCGCGATCCGCGGCCTGCTCGATCTCAAGCAGGTCCCGGAATACACAGCGCTCTGCATCCTTTGTGACAAGGAGGAGATCGGTTCAGTTGGTGCTACCGGCATGAACAGTTTTCTGTTTGAAAATGTCATGGCCGAGGTCTGCAATATAGCCGTCGACAACTACAGCGATCTCGAGTTACGCCGGTGCCTGAAAAAGTCCAAAATGCTATCGGCCGATGTCAACGCGCTGCACGACCCGAATTATCCGGAGGTAAGTTCGCCGAACAAGAACATGGCGCGGCTGAACCGCGGCCTGGTACTGACAAAATACGTCGGCGCCCGCGGCAAAAGCGGCAGCAACGACGCGTCGGCCGAGTTCATGGCTGAATGCCGACGGATTTTCGACAATGCCGGGGTGCTTTGGCAAACTGGTGAGATCGGGAAAGTCGACCAGGGAGGGGGTGGCACGATTGCCTACATGCTGGCGCGCTACGAGATGGAAGTGGTCGACTGCGGTGTCGGCGTGTTAAGTATGCACGCCCCGTGGGAAGTAGCCAGCAAGCTGGACACGTACATGGCATACAAGGGATATAAGGCTTTTTACCAGTCGAAGTGACGAAAAGTTCTAAAGCGCCTGACTGAGGTCAAGCGGTAGCTTGGCGACACGGACGAGGGCTATCCCTCTTTGCAGGACAAAGTCGCGTAAATGGGCTGATCCGAAGTAATCCGCCGCCAGCCTGTTGCAGACCGATCTGTGCAGCATTACCCCTTGTCCTGAAAGGAGTTAACAGACTATATGGCAATCCCCTATAGTCCCTTACCGGAATCCCGGCCAGCGCCTGGTTCGGCCCGGCCTTATGTCGATTTTATCTCGCTCCCTGCTTGAAATAGGATATATTTAGTCCTATTTTGTCTCTATCAATTAATGCCGCTTTAGGCGGCGTCTTTTTTTGAGGTTAAACCGGACTTACAAGATCGGGTTTCAATATGGCACAGAATGACGCAATTCAGGCACCCGAAGCAGTCAGTGAGTCGGATGAGCTCATAGCCAGGTCGATCGAGCAGGAGTACAAGTGGGGGTTCGTCACCGATATCGAGGCGGACGCTGCGCCGAAAGGCTTGAACGAAGAGACCGTTCGTTTCATCTCGGCAAAGAAGAACGAGCCGGAATTTCTCCTGAACTTCCGGCTCAAGTCCTTTGCACACTGGCAGACTATGGAAGAACCGCAGTGGCCGCACGTCCACTATCCGCCGATCGATTTCCAGGATATCATCTACTATTCGGCGCCGAAGCAGAAGAAAAAACTCGGCAGCCTCGACGAGGTCGACCCCGAGCTGCTCGATACGTATGAGAAACTCGGCATCCCGCTGCAGGAGCAGAAGATGCTGGCCGGTGTCGCGGTCGATGCGGTCTTCGACAGTGTATCTGTCGCCACGACCTTCAAGGAAACCCTGAAAGACGCCGGTGTGATCTTCGGTTCGTTCTCCGATGCCGTCCACGAATATCCGGAACTGATCGAAAAGTACCTCGGCTCGGTAGTGCCGTATCGTGACAATTTTTATGCATCGCTCAACTCGGCCGTGTTCAGCGACGGGTCCTTCTGCTATATCCCGAAAGGCGTGCGCTGCCCAATGGAGCTGTCTACCTACTTCCGAATCAACGCGGCCGAGACCGGCCAGTTCGAGCGCACCCTGATCGTCGCCGACGAAGGCGCCTCGGTCAGTTATCTCGAAGGCTGCACCGCACCGATGCGCGACGAAAACCAGCTGCACGCCGCCGTCGTCGAGCTGATCGCCCACAAAGACGCGCAAATCAAGTACTCCACTGTGCAGAACTGGTATCCGGGCAACAAGGAAGGCAAGGGCGGCATCTACAATTTCGTCACCAAGCGCGGCCGTGCCGATGAATCCGCAAAGATCTCGTGGACCCAGGTCGAAACCGGCTCGGCGATCACCTGGAAGTATCCGAGCGTCATCCTGCGCGGCGACAACGCCGTCGGTGAATTCTATTCTGTCGCGCTGACCAACAACTATCAGCAGGCGGACACCGGCTCGAAGATGATACACCTCGGCAAGAATACCCGCAGCACGATCATTTCAAAGGGAATCTCTGCGGGCAAGGGGCAGAATTCTTACCGTGGTCTTGTCCGGGTGGCGCCCAGTGCAACCAATGCGCGCAATTATTCGCAGTGCGATTCCATGCTGATCGGTGACAAATGCGGCGCCCACACATACCCTTACATCGAGGTTACCGGCCCCACCGGCCAGGTCGAGCACGAAGCGACGACCTCCAAGATTGGTGAGGATCAGATGTTCTATCTACGCCAGCGCGGCATCTCCGAGGAGGACGCCGTTTCGATGATCATCAACGGGTTCTGCAAGGAAGTTTTCCGGGAGCTGCCAATGGAGTTCGCCGTCGAAGCCCGCAAGCTCCTCGGCATCAGCCTCGAAGGCAGCGTCGGCTGAAGCAAACGTGTAATCTCACTCGAACGCCAACAGCCAAAGAGAATCGATGAAAAGGAGCGATAAAACGTGGGATGACGAGTGAGACGAAACTTTTTTTCACCTGACACCGAAACCCGAACCTGATCCCTGAAAACATGCTTGAAATCAAAGACCTTCGTGCCGAAGTCGAGTGCACACCCATTCTCAAAGGACTGAACCTTTCCGTCAAGTCCGGTGAGGTGCATGCCATCATGGGGCCCAACGGTTCCGGCAAGAGCACCCTGGCCCAGGTCCTGGCCGGACACGAAGCCTTTAAGGTCACTGGCGGCTCTGTCGACTTCGACGGCAAGGACCTGCTCGCCCTCGCACCCGAAGAACGCGCCTGCGAGGGCGTGTTCCTGGGGTTTCAGTACCCGGTCGAGATTCCGGGCGTCAGCAATACCTACTTCCTCAAGGCGGCAATCAATGCCATCCGCAAGTACCGCAATGAGGATGTGCTCGATGCGATCGACTTCCTCAAGATGTTCAAGTCCAGCATGAAGCTGCTCGACCTCGACGAAAGCCTGATCAATCGCCCGGTCAACGAAGGGTTTTCCGGCGGCGAAAAGAAGCGCAACGAAGTGTTTCAGATGCTGGTGCTCAATCCGAAACTGGCGATCCTCGATGAAACCGATTCCGGGCTGGACATCGACGCGGTCAAAATCGTCGCCAAAGGCATCTCGCAATTCCGCAACGATAACAATGCCATCGTCCTAGTAACGCACTATCAGCGCCTGCTCGATTATATCGAGCCCGACTTTATACACGTGCTTTCCGACGGCAAGATCGTCCGTTCCGGCACCAAGGAATTGGCGCTGGAGCTGGAAGAACACGGCTACGACTGGCTCAAGAACGGCGATTCGCAAAACTGACAACCGACGTATGAGCTTCACCGAGCAACATCCGGCATTTCTCAAGACGACAGGCGGCCCCGACTGGCTTGGCGAACTCCGCAATGCGGGCATCGCACGGTTCGCCAAGCTTGGGTTTCCGACGACGCGCGATGAGAATTGGCGCTTCACCGATGTCTCCCCCATTCGCCAGACCACCTTCACTCCGGCAACTCCGGGCGCCTGCGACGTCGCCCGCTTGTTGCAAAACAGCGGCTGCGGCGATTGGCCCGGGCATCGTCTGGTATTTATCGACGGCGTTTTCACGCCGGCCCAGTCCGACGTCGGCACGTTGCCGGCCGGCGTACGTCTCGGCGGGCTCGCAGACATGCTCGCAGAGACACCGGAAGCTTTGCAGCCATACCTGGGCACAGGTGCCGTGGTCAACGGCAATTCTTTCACGGCGCTGAACACCGGGTACATCCGGGATGGCGCCGCGATTCTCGTACCTGACAACATCGATGACAGTGCCACCATCAATGTCTGGTACATCTCAACCGGTGCGACAGCCAATGCAGTGACGCAGCCGCGCACACTCATTGTCGTTGGCCGCAACAGCAATTTCACCGTCACCGAGAATTACCTCGGCACCGGCGACGCCTGCTACTTCACCAATGCGGTGACCGAAGTCATGCTGGCTGAGAATGCCGCACTCGACCATACAAAGATGCAGCTTGAGAGCGAGACGGCATATCACATTGCGGCGATGCACGTGCATGCGGCCCGCAACAGCCGTTTCAAATCGCACGCGTTCACGAGCGGCGGTGCGATCACGCGCAACACAATCAACGCACAGCTGGACGGCGAAAACATCGAGTGCACACTCAACGGCCTGTACCTCGGTCGCGGACGGCAGCTCATCGACAACCACACCTGCATTGAGCACGCTCACCCGAACTGCAACAGCTATGAGATCTACAAGGGTATCCTCGACGACAAGGCCCGCGGCGTCTTCAACGGCAGAATCCATGTCTGGCAAGACGCCCAGAAAACCGACGCGCTGCAGACCAACCGGGCGCTGCTGCTTTCCGACGATGCACGAGTCAACACCAAGCCCGAGTTGGAAATCTACGCCGACGATGTGCGCTGCACCCACGGCGCGACGATCGGACAACTCGACGAGGCCGGCCTGTTTTACCTGCGCTCGCGCGGCATCGACACCAAGACAGCCCGCGGTATTCTGACCTACGCCTTCGCCTGCGAAGCAGTGACCGACATCGAATCGCAACCTGTTCGCGACACTATCGAGCAATTTCTCATCGACCGCTACCGGCAGCTCTGATGAACGCACCAGCCCGCATACGGACAACAGCCGCGGTCGAACTGCTTGCCATCCGCGAGCAGTTCCCGACGCTGGCGCAGACCGTCCATGGTAAGCCGCTGGTGTATCTCGACAATGCGGCAACCTCACAAAAGCCGTGGTGCGTCATCAACGCAATAGCGGCCTACTACGAGCATGACAACAGCAATGTACACCGCGGTGTTCACGCGCTCAGCCAACGCGCCACCGCCGCCTGCGAGACGGTGCGTGACAAGGTCCGTGATTTTGTCAATGCTGCGGAGTCCGCAGAAATCCTATTCACCAGCGGCGCGACCGAAGCAATCAACTTGGTGGCAAGCAGCTACGGCGCCCACGCCGTCGGCAGCGGTGATGAGATCATCATTTCGACGCTGGAGCATCATTCGAACATCGTGCCCTGGCAACTGCTCTGCGAACGCAGCGGTGCAGTTCTACGAGTCATTCCGATATCGGATGCCGGCGATCTCGACCTCGACGCCTACCGCGACCTGCTGACCGAACGCACGCGGTTGGTCGCTGTCGGACACGTATCCAATGCACTGGGTACGGTCAATCCGATTCGGGAGATCATCGACCTGGCACACAACAACGGCATACCGGTGCTGATCGACGGTGCCCAAGCAATACCGCACATGCCGGTCGATGTGCAGGCACTGGACTGCGATTTCTATACCTTCTCCGGCCACAAAATGTACGGCCCCACAGGTGTGGGTGTGCTGTACGGCAAGCGCCGGCTGCTGGATGCCATGCCGCCATACCAGGGCGGTGGAGACATGATCAGCTCAGTGCGCTTCGAAGGTACGACCTACAACGAGTTGCCGTACAAGTTCGAAGCGGGCACACCGAACATTGCGGGGATAGTCGGCCTTGGAACCGCTGTCGATTTCGTGCAGGCACACCTGCCGAAGCTCGTCCCGCTCGAGGCAACCCTGATGGAATATGCGGAGTCCGCACTGTCGGCAATCGACGACGTCACGATTGTTGGTGCACCGCAGCGGCGGGTCGGAGCTCTGTCGTTTCTGATCGGCAACGTACACCCGCACGATATCGGTACAGTCGTCGACCTGCAGGGCATTGCCATTCGCGTCGGCCACCACTGTGCACAACCGTTGATGGAACGTCTGGGGCTGGTTTCGACCGCCCGGGCCTCCTTCGGTATATACAACACGACCGCGGATATCGATCGGCTAGCCGCTGCGATTCCCGAAGTAATGAGGATATTCGGCTGATGTTTGATTTGACCGAGCTATACCAGGAAGTCATTCTCGACCATAACAAGTCGCCACGCAACTTTGGACCAATGACGCCGCCACCAACACACCAGGCGGAAGGCTATAACCCGCTGTGCGGCGACCGGTTCACTGTTTACGTGCGACTGAACGGCGAGGTGATCGAGGAGATCCGCTTCGAAGGCCATGGCTGTGCGATTTCGAAGGCGTCCGCATCGATGATGACCGAAGCGCTTCAGGGCATGGACCGGGAGCAGGCCGGGTCGCTGTTTGCCGAGATTCATGACATGCTGACCGGCAAGAGGCAGTTGGACGCACTCGACACGGACAAGCTCGACAAACTCGTCGTGCTGTCCGGCGTCTGCGAATTCCCGGTGCGTGTAAAGTGCGCCACACTAGCGTGGCACGCCGTCCACAATGCGCTGAAGGCACAAGGGCCAGCAACAACGGAATAGGTACAATGATCAAATTGCCACGCAAAGTCGAATACGGACTGATCTCACTGATCCATATGGCCGAGATGTCGCCCGGTGCGGTGACGACGACGCGGGAAATGGCAGAGCAGTACCACCTGCCACAAGAGTTGCTCGGCAAGGTGCTGCAGGCATTGACTAAGGCGCAACTGATCGAATCGATCCAGGGGGTTAAAGGTGGCTACCGCCTGCGGCGCCGGCTCGCCGACATCGGCCTGGGCAAAGTCATTGAGGTGCTCGACGGCCCTATGCAACTGGCCCGCTGTACCTGCGATTCTCACACCTGCGAGCAGGAGAGCAGTTGCAACATCCAGGGGCCGATCTATCATTTACAGGACCAGCTCACACGGCTGATCTGCAGTCTGTCGATCGCGTCTTTTCAGCAAAAAGCTGTCATATTACAGAACAATTACGAGACTTTGGAAGCCCTGGACAAAACGCTGTAAACATCGGAGAGGCAAATATGTTGACCAAAGAGGATGTGACCCCGCCGGCCGGCGATGACGGTACGTGCGATATGAAGCCGGACGAGATTCTCGAACTGATCCGCGTCGTTGAAGACCCGGACGTCGGGATTAGCATTGTCGATCTCGGCCTGATCTACGAGGTCAAGAATGACAATGGCGATATCAACGTCGACATGACGCTGACTTCACCAAACTGTCCATATGGTACACAGCTGGTGGCCGAAGTCAACTATATCCTGAAGTCCATCCAGGGCGTCAAGACAACCAATGTCGAGGTGGTCTGGGATCCGCCGTGGTCCCTCGACAACGTCAGCGAAGCAGTCAAGCTTGATCTCGGCATGGACCTCTAGCACCCACTCGTGGAAGACTTGTACCAGGACACCCTGCTCAATCACCATCGCAACCCGCGACACTTCGGTGAACTTGGTGCTGAACCCGGTGTCGAACGCAAAAATCCATTGTGCGGCGACGTTGTTCGTCTTGCCATAGATCTGGCGGACAATGCCATTTGCGACCTGCGATTCGACGGCCACGGCTGCGCGCTGTGCATCGCCTCCGCGTCCTTGATGTGCTGCGCCCTGCGGGATAAAGATGCCGGTGCCGCCCAGGCGCTTGCAGCCGAACTGATGACCGCACTAACCGCAAAAGAAACGCCGGACGTCGCGGGGCTCGGCGAACTCGCCTGCCTTACCACTGTCCGTGACTTTCCCATGCGACTCAAGTGCGTGACGCTACCCTGGACCGCTCTGGACGAGCTATTGGAAAAATAGCGGGCGGTGGAGTGCCAGTGCCCCCCCATTACAGCAACCACGGCATCTTTATCCCGCAGGGCGCAGCACATCAAGGACGCGGAGGCGATGCACAGCAAGTTCAGCGTAATTGCAAAATACACGTTGCCGCGCTATCATTATCGTCTTGAAGCTTGAAGATTTGTTCAGGCATTTTATCGACGTTTTACCGCCCGCCTTTACGGATTATTGACGCTTCGGGAACTGGCGACAACTACCACAACGAGGAGTACAAAATGGTCAACATACTTCACGACAGCGATGCAGATCTCGACCAACTTGACGGCAAGACAATCGCCGTGATCGGTTACGGCAGCCAGGGCACGGCGCAGTCTCTATGCATGCGTGATTCCGGCGTCAACGTGATCGTCGGCACGACCCGCGACGCGGCGAACCATCGGGCCAAGGACGACGGCCTGGAGGTGTACAATGTTGCAGAGGCGACGGAGAAATCGGACGTCATTCATATTTTACTGCCCGACGAGCATCACGGCTGGGTCTATGACGAGCATATCAAACCGAACCTGTCGCCGAACAAGGTGTTGTCGTGCTCGCACGGTTTCAATATTGTCTTCAAGCAGATCGTCCCGGGTGACGATGTCGATGTCATCATGGTAGCACCGAAGAGTCCGGCAACGGAAGAGCGCAAAGCTTACCTGGCAGGCTTCGGCGTGCCGGGCCTGATCGCGGTCGAGCAGGACGCATCGGGCAACGCCCGCACAATCGCACTGGCGATGGCCAAGTCGATGGGCTTCACCCGTGCCGGCGTACTCGAGTGTACCTTCCCGCAGGAATGCTACGAAGACCTGTTCGGCGAGCAGACGGTACTGTGCGGCGGCACCGTCGATCTGATCAAGTACGGCTTCGAGGTCCTTACCGAAGCCGGATACCCGGCCGAGATGGCGTACTTCGAAGTGCTGCACGAAGTAAAGCTGATCGTCGATCTGATTTACGAGGGCGGCATCGAAAAGATGAACTCGGTAATCTCCAACACCGCGGAGTGGGGCGAATACGAGACTGGCCCGAAAATCATCACGCCGCAGGTCAAGGAAAACATGAAAGAGGCGCTCAAGGCTATCGAAGACGGCAGATTCGCCGAAAAGTGGATCGCCGAATTCAAGAACGGTTGCCCAAATCTGCTGGCACGCCGAGCCGCGCTGGCCGAGCATCCGATCGAAAAAGTCGGGACAGAAATCCGCGCCCTGTTCGAACAGGGCTGAGCCGCACGCGTTTTTAGGAGTTGCTACATGCCGACGTACGAATACAAATGCACCAAGTGCAACCACCAGTTCGAAGCCGTCCAGAAAATGACGGACAATCCACTGACCAGATGCCCGGAATGCAGGTGTAAAATCAAGCGATTGATCGGCGCCGGCGCCGGAGTAATTTTCAAGGGCAGCGGCTTCTACACTACCGACTACCGCAGTGACAGCTACAAGAAAGGCGCCGAAAGCGAAAAGAAATCGTCTGGTGGCGACAGTGCGAACTCAGGTGACAGCAAGCCGGAAAAAAGCAACGGTACGAGCAGCACAGATGGTAGCAACGGTTCCGGCAAGAAAAAACCTACCGCTTAAAGTGGCACGCGGTGTGCGCACTAAAGCAATTTTCATGTGCACCGTTGGCGCCTAGCCTATAGGTCAAAAAATGATTAATTGTCCAAAGTGCCAGGCGGAAAACCACTTGGGAAACATTTTCTGTCGTACCTGCGGCGATAAGCTTGACATGGACGAGCTTCGCCCCGCTGACATTAAAAAAACCGCGAAGACCACCGCGAGCGCCAGCAACATCTTGCGCAATCTCATCGGTCTGGTTCTGTTACTGGCGGTTGGGGCGTTGGCTGCCGGCATATTCCTGGCACCACCGTTGCCGCCAGCCACGACCTTGAGCCCGGAAAATGCGACGGCCATGAAGAACAAGGTCAGTCTCATCGTCGGACGCCAGACGATATCGGAAACCTTCACCACGGCCGAGCTCAACAGGTTGGCGGAGTTTGTCCTCGACCTGTCGGCGGAAGCTGTCGCACAGCGGCGCCAGGAAGCGATCGAAACAGGTGCGGGCAACGTACTGGTGCCCCAGGGATTCTACGTCGAACTGTTGCCGCCAGACAGCATCCGGATGACCGTCAAGCATCTGGTGAAAAACAAAGTCACCTGGTACACCTCGATCGAGGGGAAGCTCGAAGCAAGCGACGAGGGCCTGACGTTTTCCCGTGACAAAACCATAGTCGGTCGCGTGCCCCTACCGATAAAGCAACTGGAAGAAAAAATCATTTCGCAACGCTTCACCCAATTGACCACCTCAGAGTCCGCGCGCTACGAGAGCCTCCAGAAGGGCATGAAGAACGTCACCGGCGTCAAGATCGAAGGTGACACGGTCACCGTGACCCTCGGCCCGACTCAGAAGTCGCGGAAATAAGGTTGAAGCCGGTGCTCGTATTCAGCCCGGGGCCGCCGTGCATCTCTGGGAAAAATTCCACCTTAGACGTTGCCGACGCCCATGGCGTCCCGGAAGAACGACAGATCGTCTGCGGTCACGGCTCGACAATCTCAAGAAGCACGTCAGACGGCGTTATTGCCAACTTGTCGCTTTCAGAGCACGGTAGATCCCCGAGCAGTTCGAAATTCTTGAGGCCGTCCGTCTTCTTCCGACGCCTGAGCAGATCGAGGTAAATCTCATTGTCTTCGGTGACGTCCAGCGGGGCATACAACGCGTACCACTTGCCCGAATGCCACTTTCCGGTCTGCTGATTGGGGTATCCGCTGATCTCTTTGTCGAAGCGCGATAACTTACCGTCGATCAGGCAGTTGACATCTTTGACATTGCACAGGATCAGTGCATGCGTGGGGGCATCTGCCCAGACGTCCACAGAAACGGGAAGCAGGAGGACGAATGAGAGAAGTATGGCGTGGACGAACTTGGGAAAAGTATCCAAAACACCGAAAATATACACAGCGTCGGCACGGATGAAACGACCGGCGCCATAGATAGCAATCACTGCTCTTCCTGCAGATAAGCCTGCAAACTGTACTTGCCAATTCGGTGCTGCCGCAAATGCACACAAACGCCCGGCGCCGATCCAGATCAGAACAAATGCCCACCAACCGCACCGGGGCCGACCAAGCCCTTTCCGCTGCTGCCGCCAGTCGGCAGAGTGACAGCGTTTGTAATTTGCGTCGTTTACATCCTTACCGCAGAACCTCTCACTGGCCAGCACCGCCTTGACTCAAATGCCCCGTTTGTTGCCGCCGCCGTGCATGATGACCAGGGCAGGTTCCTGTCCGAGCAGACGCGAGGTGTACACGCGCAACTGCAGCGGATCGTCCGCGAACGCCTGGGCCGTTGCATCGTCCCACAAGTTCTTCATGTTTCGCACTCCAATCGTAGCGGTGTTTCGGCACGGCCCACGGCCAGTCCACTCAGGATATACGCCGTGCCACCGATCGTGCCGTCGTTGTTGAAGATTGCGAAGTTCGCAGTACGTGTATGTACCGCCGTGTTGCGGAGTTGCCCCTTTTAGAATGACCTCTTTTAATGACTTACTGGTGATCACCGGAACGCCTCATGTTACGTAAGCTCTGGGCCCTGGGCCTGACCAAGTTCTTAAGCAACTTCAACGACAACGCGCTCAAAGCCGTTGCGATGATGCTGGCTGTGAACGAGTTCAAAGACGATCCCGGCTCGCAGGCAGCGCTGATCGCGGTGTCCGGCATGATTTTCATGCTGCCGTTCGTGCTGTTTCCGACCGTTGCCGGCTGGCTGGCCGATCGCTACCCGAAGCGGTCCATTCTAATCGTTGCCAAGTGGGCGGAACTGGTGATCATCACGCTTGGTATGTTCTCCTTCGCGCTCATACCGACCTGGGGATTCGGGCCGTTGATGTTCATTGTCTTTCTGATGGCGCTGCAGAGCACGTTTTTCTCGCCGGCGTTCCTGGGAATTTTGCCCGAGATCTTCGGCGAGTCCGATCTGCCCAATGCCAACGGCATCATTGAACTGATCGCCTTTATAGGCATCATTATGGGCTGCAGCTGCGGCATCATCGTGAAGTGGATACCGGAACCGTCGTTGCTTCTGGGCGCCCCATGGATCGTGGTCTCAGTGCTCGGAATCATTGCCTCTGTCTACATCCCGAGAACCGGGGCGCCGTTGTCGAAAATCAAAGCCGGCTGGCATCTATTCACCGGTTATCTCAGCGATTTCCGCTACATCGCGATCTCGCGGCCGGTGCTGCTGAGCGTCATCGGCCACGCGGTATTCATGGGCATCGGGGCGCTGCTGCTGTCGTCGCTCGTCGGGTTTGGCAGTCAGGACCTGGAACTGAGCGAAGTAAAAATCTCGACGTTGCAGGTGGCTGCTGCGCTCGGCATCGGGTTCGGTTGTTTTGTCGCTGGTCGCTATTCAGCGCACAAGGTCGAATTCGGGCTGGTGCCGATCGGGGCGGCTGGGATGCTGGTGTTTTGTACCAACCTATATATGTCCAACACCTATCCCGGAGCCTTGTTCAACGTTGCTGCAATTGGCTTTTTCGGCGGTTTTTTCGATCTGCCGCTACTGGTTAATCTACAGCAGAAGACACCGGCGGCGGTGCGCGGCAAGACATTGGCAATGACCAACGCGGTGGCATTTTTCGTCATGCTGCTGGTCTCTACCACCATGCTTGTGACTACTGGCGGCCTCGGCGACGAACTGCAGCCGAACGCCGATTTCTTCGACTTGACCCGCAGCTATTTCATGACGCTGCCGATCCGCGAACTCTATCTTGGCGCCTCGATCGTCCTGGTGCTGACGACTGCCTACGCCTGCTACCTGCTGCCTGAGTTTCTGCTGCGCATGATCGTCGTTCTGTTGACGCGCACGGTGTACAGCATCCGCACTCACGGACGTAAAAATCTACCGGACGAGGGCCCCGTGCTGCTGGTCGCCAATCATGTCAGCCTCGTGGACGGCCTGCTGGTGTCGGCGGCAAGTTCGCGCGAGGTGCATTTTGTCATCAACGAAACATTTTACAACAGGAAATGGCTGCGCCCGTTCGCTCACTGGGCGCGCCTGTTGCCGCTGCCCGACAGCGGCCACCCGAAGGCACTCGACCGCTGCATAGCGGAAGCGCAACGCGTGCTGCGAAACGGCCATGTGCTGTGCATGTTTCCCGAAGGCCGGATCACCAGCAACGGCAACATGGGCGAGTTCAAGCGTGGCTTCCTGCGCATGCTGCCCGACGACATCGACGTGCCGATCGTACCGCTGCACCTCGGCCTGGTGTGGGGCAGCATTTTCAGCCGCAGCCACGGTGACGTCAGGCTCCGCCGACCGCGGGCCGTGCCCTACCCAGTAACCATTTCCTTCGGACCGGCGCTGGAACGAAACGTGTCGCCGATGCAGGCGCGTTTCGCCGTGTCAGAGCTGGCAACTCAGGCCGAGTGCGAACCGTCCCCGGGCGAACGCTGCCTGCCCAGTGAGTTCATCCGCAAGGCACGATGGTCGCCGCGGCTGCGTGTGGTGCAGGATTCGACGGGCGTTTCGAGTCGCTACGCCGGATTGCTGATCAACTCGCTGGCACTGGCACGCGTGATCAAACGCGAAGGCCGCGAAGAAGAAACCCACATAGGTATCCTGCTGCCGCCGAGTGTCAGCGCCGTCAAAGTAGCGCTTGGCGTGATGATCGCCGATCGGATTCCGGTGTTCCTCAATTACACCGCTTCGGCCGACGCCATTGAACACGCCATCGCGAAATGCGCCATCCGCAGATTGTACACAAGCGCCGAGATGATCGAAAAATTGCCGGCGAGATTTCCGCAGCTTCTCGAAGTCAAAGACGTTGCCAGCCGCGTCACAATCGGCGATAAGCTTGCTGCAACTGTGATGGCAATCACGCCGTTCCGCTGGCTCGAACGTCGCTGGTATCCGACCCACGCC
>CAUZJQ010000053.1:0-19525 GCA_963580095.1 Lentisphaeria bacterium
GATCGCCTACGCCTCCTATGAAGGTCTGCTCGCCGTCTTCGAAGGCACCAAGGGACGGCTCGAGTTGGAAATCCGCTACCCGACCGACGTAATGGGCGAGAACCGTGTGACGCCAGGTCTCGACAAGCTGGAAGGCGAGCGGCTGACCAGATATTCGCGTGACGGGGTCGAACAGATCGACATCCCAAAAGTCGAGGGCGGACACGGCGGCTGCGATCCGTCGCTGCTGCAGGAGTTCATCGGCCAGCCCTGGGATGCACCCAGGTCGAATTGCATGGCGACACTCGACGAGGCGATCCAGGCTGTCATTATTGGTGCAGCGGCCAATGCCAGCATTGCCGGGAACGGCGCACCGATCAACGCGCAGGATTTGCTGGTGTGATCAAAAAATCGACATGTAGATGCCCGTAACAGACCCGGCCGATCAGTCGCCGATCGCTTCGGCGGCACGCGCCAGCAGCAGCTCGAGCAGACGATCGTCAATGCCCAACGGAGCGCCGACAAATGTCTCGACCCCGGGATACGCCGCCGCCGCCGCCGCCGCCAACTCCGGGATATCACTGGTCGAATGACGCCCCGGCGACAGGAAAAGCAGCGACACGACAACCCGCTCGGCACCTGCCGCAACACAACGATCGAACGCCTGCCTGATCGTCGGTTCCGCCAGTTCCATGTGCGCCGGCTCGACCGTGACGTACAGCTCGCCGGCATACTCAGCCAGGCGCTGCGCAAGCGCCACCAGCATCTCATTGGCAGCGGCCCGCCGACTCCCGTGGTCGACAACGATCAACGCGGTAACCGGCGGCATCAGTCGCTCTCCGTCCGGCGTTCCCGGCTGTCATAGCAGATGGTTTCGAAGACAAAAATATCCGAACCCTGGCGCCAGCTTCCCGCCCGCAACCCCGCCTTGCGCTCGAGATGCAGCATCGTCGTTTCGCGATCCCACCGCTGTTCGGCAGCCACCTGCGGCAGAAAGACCGCATGCTTGCCGTCCTTTTCCAGAATGATACCGTGACGACCAAGCTCAAAGTCGTCGATCGAAGCGATCGGCCGCCGCGGTGTCAGGCAGGAGATCTGCAGATCGACGTCGCGGAATTCCGTGGCGGTCAACGACGGGAAACGCGGGTCGTGAAAGGCGGCGTTGACAGCATTTCGTCCGACGTTCTCGAGCAGCGGCTCCTTCGCTTCGAGCGTCCCCATACAGCCGCGCAGATCACCGCGCATTCGCAGTGTCACGAAGCAGGCGCCGTTGTCGTACAAATGCGGCGGAGCTGTACTGGGCAGGTGATACTCTTCGCTCGCCAATTCCGACGCGATCGCGTCGTGCGCGACATTGAGCAAAACGTCCACAGCTTCCTCGCTCATCACCAGATCATCCTCCGCTTCGGTGGCACGATAGACGATCGCGGCATAGCTGACTGTACTGCTGTAGTCTTCCAGCATTTCACCGGTATTGGTGTAGTGCAGTAACTCGAAATCCCCGCCCGCCTGCCGCAGTTCATGCAGCGCCAGCATGATCGCGATCGGCCGCTGGCCGCAGATCGTCGTGCCGGTTCGCTCACAGTAGCGCATGAAGCCGTTGGTATCCTGACGGATGATTTCGTCGATCGCACCGTGATCGAGCTTCGGCAGAGCCTCCGGTGCTTCTGCCTCGGCGAACGGCAGGTAGTCGAAGCGCTCGCCATAATGCGTGAAGTCTGAGCTGACCACGAATAACGTATCGGGCGGCATGACGGCGTCGAGGGCTGCCGCAGCCTGGCGAATTTCGTCCGGCGTCAGATCGCCACAAACCAGCGGGATGATCGGGCATTCCGGCATCAGATGCTGGATGAACGGCAACTCTACCTCGAGCGCGTGTTCGGGTGCATGCGCGTCTTCATTCATTTCAAACAGCGGATCGACTGCGACAAGCGCGTTGCACACGGCGGTGTCTACCGGCACGTCGCCCAGGGGCGTCCGAAAAAAATCGTGCGGCGCCACCGCAATACCATGGAACCAGCGATGGTGGGTCGGTCCGATCAGCACGATGTGACGCCAGCGTGCCGGATCAACAACCGAAAAGGCGGACGCTGCCGTCTCGCCGGAATAACGCAAGCCTGCATGTGGCACAATCAAAGCAGTGACTGGCGCGGTGTCACACAGGCTTGGTGAAACCAGGAACTCGTTGAGAAAGTCCTGCAGACGCAGAACGCTATCCGGATAAAACTGGCCAGCGACGGCTGCTGGACGGGTTTTCGACATGGCGCAATCCAGTGGTTGTGGCGTTGTTCAGTGCGTCACATCCCGACTTGAGCATATCGTCGCCGTCGACATTTTGCAAGACCGTTCCACTGCCCTGTTGCCTCATGGATTATCCCCCCATGCCTGTCTCTGCGATACCGGCCCGGTGCTGATCGAAACATTGTCACCAACGCCCTGCACGGATCACCTGACCCCGGATACTGGCTCACTGCCGCCGCGTCACCACCGCGTTGAGCAGACGGTAAATACGCTCGACGCCATCGATGCTGACCCGTTCATCCGGTGAATGGGCATTCTCGATCGACGGACCAAAGGACAACAGCTCATCCGTCCCCAGCGCCGCGCCGATAATGCCGCACTCCAGACCCGCATGGATCGACTCGATCCGCGGCGCCGCATCGAATTGCTCGCGGTACGCCGCCAGACCAAGCTGCAGCAGAGACGAAGCCGATTTTGGCGCCCATCCGGGAAAGTCGCTGCCGACCGCAATAGTCCCCCCCGCCACTGTCGCTGCCTGTTCGATCTCCCGCCCGATCTGCTGCTGCTCTGCGTATACTGTCGAGCGCCCCATCACCTTTATGGCGATACTGTCCGCAGCGTCCGTGACAACACCGAGATTCGACGAGGTCTGCACTTGCTCCGTGTACATCGGGTCCATCGCCAGCACGCCATCGGATACAGCACTTATGAACGACACCACGGCCATCGGGATCTCGTAACCGGCGGCATTGGCGGGTTCGATAGTCATTGCCGCCTCCGGCTCGGCATGGCGGACACCGGCGAGCGCCTGCGCAGCCGCTGCCTCGACATCGTCCCGCGCACAACCCGCCACCGTAAAGCTGCATTCCCTCGGGATCGCATTCATGGCACTGCCGCCGGCGAATCCGGTCAACTGCAGTCCGGTGTGCGCCGCCGCCAGCGCCTCGACAATCCCCGCTGCCGTCCGAATCGTGTTGACCCGGCCCTTGTCGATATCGACACCGGAATGACCGCCACGGAAACCGCCGAGACAGCAGTGCCAGCAGTCGCCACTGCGGCCGGCATTTGGGGACTTCGAAAAAGACGCGATCCAGTCGGTACCACCGGCACAACCGATGATGAAAACACCGTCCTCTTCCGAATCGAGATTGATTATGCGACGGCCTTGAATAATCGCCGGATCACAGCCGAAAGCACCGGTCAGACCACGTTCCTCGTCGATGGTGATCAGCAGTTCCAGCGGAACCCGATCCATTGTGGACTCCGCAACCGCCAACGCCAGCGCGACACCGATACCGTTGTCCGCGCCGAGGGTCGTGCCGTCGGCAGTCACCCAGTCACCGTCAATGAGCGGGCGGATCGGATCGGTCATGAAATCGTGGAGGGTGTCGGCGTTCTTTTCGCAGACCATGTCCATGTGCGCCTGCAGCACCAGAACAGGTTCGTCGCCAAGCGTGCCGATGCCAGGGCATGCCAGGACGATGTTGCCAATACTATCCTGCCGACTCTGCCAGCCATTGCCGCGGGCGATTTCGAGCAGGTGCGCCCGAATCCGCTCTTCATGTCCTGACGGGCGCGGAATGTTGCAGATATCCTGAAAGTGTTTCCAGACCGCGCCGGCGGCTGCGTCAAAAAGGTCGGTGATCATCGCTGGTTCGATCTACTCCTCTGTGTCGAATTCCTTGAATCTCTCCAGGAGACCGTCGACAAAGTCGCGTTTCCTGGCCATCAACTCTCTTTCGTCGACCGACCAGTCATCGTGATCGACCTTGCGCCAGCGTGTCGCTGCCTCGCTGCGCAGGCGTTTGAGGACGGCATAATAACGGCGTCTGGAATCGTCGGAGCCGAGATGGCTGTTTCTGACGACCAGGATCGGCACCTGCATGAGGTTCTGACTATACGCGAAGATGCCTTGGTTTTTTGTGGCAAATTCATCAATAATCTCAATCGGCCGATCGCTGTAATCCACCAGTCGACCTGCACTGATCCCTGTCGACTCGATACCGTAGATGAAAAAGGCGAGTTCACTGATCAGATCCACGTCTGTCGGGTCAAGCTCGAGCTGCAGACGGATTATCCGGGTGATTTCAGTGTACGGATTATAATCGACGTGGATACCCCCGACATGATACCACCACTCGGAAATACACTCGAGACAATTGATCTTCAAGGCCGACGTTTCCAGGTTGCGGCAAGCATTTTCCGCGGCTCGCGCCTTGGCCACCGACTTGAAGCCATGGCACGGACGCTTTGCGTGGATCAAGGGACAGACCGCCACGGCTGCCAGGCAAACACTTATCTGCAAAAAACGCCTATTTTTCATTGCGGCCTACGAGCGGGCACTGAGATTGACAATTTTTCGCGGGTACTGCCAGAAACTCTGCAACGCGTTGAATGAATCACTGGTACATGCGAATCACGCGGTTGCAAGCTTCTGCGGAGATTCATGCGAAGTCAGCAATTTCCCGACAATGGTTAATGGGTAATGGGTTGTTGATGGGGGCGTGGGCGAGTACACTTGCGACATGGCCGATCAACTCATTCTGGCTATCGATGCGGGGACAACAGGCAATCGCGTGCTGGCGTTTTCAAGCGACCAGGTGATCGTGGCGAATGCCTATTACGAGTTTCCACGCACCACCCCGAAACCCGGTTGGGTGGAGCAGGATCCGGATGATATCTGGTCGACAACAGCACAGGCGCTGAAAGATGTCCTCCATGCAGTCGAGGGTGAGGATGTCCGGGCAATCGGGATGACCAATCAGCGGGAAACGACGATCCTATGGGATCGAGCGACCGGCGCACCAGTCGGGAAGGCGCTGGTCTGGCAGGATCGACGTACTGCGGACGCCTGCGCCGCATTGGCAGAACACAGCACCGACGTCAAGAACCGCACCGGACTGTTCATCGATCCTTATTTCTCGGCGACAAAGATCGCCTGGCTGCTGGACCATCATGCGGGACTGCGCAGCCGCGCAGAGAACGGCGAGATCGCCTTTGGCACGGTGGACTCGTGGCTGATCTGGAAGCTCACGGGCGGTCGTCAACACGTGACTGATCCGTCGAATGCCTCGCGTACTCTCTGTTACAACATCCGGACAGGCGAATACGACGACGCCCTGCTGTCGCTCTTCAATGTGCCGCGTGCAGTGCTGCCGGAAGTGCGCGCCAGCGACGGAAACTTCGGCTCGACGGATGCGGCGGTCACGGGGCGAGAAATACCTATATGCGGGGTATTGGGCGATCAACACGCGGCCCTGTTCGGACAGCTCGGCTGGGAAACAGGTGTCGTCAAGAACACTTACGGCACCGGGCTGTTCATGATGGCGGCAACCGGCAGCGCCATCCCGGATTCGGGCCAACTGATCAACACGGTGGCCTGGCAGTTGGGCGAGGAAGTCACCTATGCGATCGAAGGGAGCGTATTCATCGGCGGTGCGTGTGTGCAATGGCTTCGGGACGGTCTGGGGATCGTCGACACGGCGGCTGAAACGGAGGCGCTGGCAGAGTCATTGAGCGACAATGATGATGTGTATTTCGTGCCGGCGCTCGCAGGCATGGGGGCACCGTACTGGGATCCAACGGCACGCGGTGCGATCGTCGGCCTGACTCAGGGCACAACGCGGGCACACCTGGCACGGGCGGCGCTGGAGGCAATAGCGTTTCAGACAGCGGACCTGGTGAATGAATTGCAGCAGACGGCAGCAACCTCTGGCTTCGATCGCATGCGTGTCGACGGTGGCGCCACGGCAAACAATTTCCTGATGCAGTTCCAGGCGGACGTGACCGGTTTGACGATCGAACGGCCGGTGATTACCGAATCGACGGCGTTCGGCGCAGCAGCTCTGGCGGGTCTGTCCAGCGGTCTATGGAGTCGCGAAGCACTGGTTGCGGGACGACGAATCGACCGGGAGTTCAGGCCGACGCTGGGCGAAGCGGATCGGCAGGCGGCGCAGGCTCGCTGGGCATCGGCTGTGGAGCGAGCGCTGGGCTGGGCGCGCTGATCAACGCTCACTCACCCTTGAGCAGGGGGGCCAGGCTTTCCTGATACCAGGCACCGGGCGGATCGGCCAGGACAATGGCAAACAGCGTCAGGCAGACGATCATCACGACTGCCGGGATTACCCACCAGTACCAACGCGCGCAATACTGCTTTGGTCCTTCCTCTTGCGTTCCAGATTCTGTCTCGGCCCTGGATGCAGCGTCTTTCGACCCGGGTTGCGCTCTGCTTTTCGCTGCCAAGCCTGAGAGGCCGCCCTTTTCGCCTGCCGCCCGCGTGGCACTGACTTTCTTCGGCTTCAGCTTCGGCATTGTCGCCCTGATTGACGACGGCTTTGCATCGATCTTCGACTTATCGTCTTTTGCGGTTTCGCCAGGGGCGGATGCGGCAACTGTTCCGGCATCCGCGTCGGCACCGGCGGAGGGCTTCCGACGAGCCATCGTCATTTTTTTCTTTGGCCGGATGCCTTTTTTCAACGAAGTTTTCGTCTTCGACTTCGGCTTCGTCTTCGGCTTCGTCTTCGACTTCGTCGATGAATCGTCGATGGCCGCCACAGGCGCTGGACCTGGATCACCTGAATCAACGACATCTGGGCTGGACTCGGACGATGGGGTCGATGGCTGGGTGGTATGCGGATCGGGCTCGGGCAGTTTGATTGCCGGCGCGACAACGACATTGGGCACTGGCCCGGGCTCGGGCAGCGGGTTCTCCAGAACGCGCTGCAACCGTTCGATGACCACTGCGTAATCATTGAGTCGGTCCTTCGGGTATGCAGCGAGCATGTCGGTCATCAATTGATCGAGCTCCTCGACGGTATCGTGGCGCAGCTCACTGGCGGGCCGTGGCGGGCCGGAGAATCGGGCGTTCATGACCGTTTCGGCATCATCGCCGTCAAAAGGCGGGTGTTGGGTCACCATGTAGTACATCACGGCGCCAAGGCTATAGAGGTCGCCGCGCAGATCCTGGCGCCCGGTGGAGATCATCTCGGGGCTCATGTACATGGCGGCGTCCGCGGTCACGTCTTTCCGATCAATGACCGAGGCACCGGCGTACACCAGACGGTCGAGGCCGAAATCGGCAACCTTGACGCGTTCATCCGCATCCAGCAGGACGTTGTCGGGCCGGATATTGCCGTGCAGCAATTCCTGACGCGACGCGAATTCGAGGCCTTTGGCGGCGTCGATGAACCAGCGGCAGAGTTTTTCCTGGGACTGGTAAATCGTGCCGAACTTCGAATGAATGCCGCCCTGCTCCATGTACTGGCGGACGATGTAAGGCTGTTCCGTCGTTTCACCGCAGGAATATATGGGCACGATATTGGGATGGCTGAGTGCGGAGGCACGGCTGGCTTCCTCGATAAACGCTTTGGCGAGAGCCTCGTCGCTGGCGAGTTCGGGCTTGAGAATTTTGACACAAATCTCCCGATCCAGGGTCAAATCCATGGCACGGTAGATCGTGGTCATGCCGACGTCGCAGAGAATTTCCTCGAGCGCGTAATTGCCGAACGGCACTGGAATGATCAGATCGGTGTTACATTCGGGGCAAGCAATTGTCGAAAAAGCTTCCAGTTCAGTCACATCCAGCTTCTGCCCGCAGCCGAAGCAACCAATTTTAACTTGATACGCCATAAGTCTGTACAATAGGATGGCCATGATTTTTTGCAAAACTGCCCTTGACCTCTGGTGCTGGCGGCCGATCTGCATTTTGGGTGTGATTGCGGTCCAAGCTCTGGCAGCGACACCTGTCGAGCTGACGATTCTGCAGACGACCGACATCCACGCGCACGTGATCGACTCTATATCGGATTCCGGGCAACCGGACTGGCTGAAGCTGGCGACAGTCATCCGTCGCGAGCGAGCTGCGACGGCAACCTCTCTGCTGATCGACTGTGGCGATACTATCCAAGGTACGCTGGCGGGTGTTCATACCGGGGGCGCGATTAGTGTGCGCATGTTGAATCATCTCGAATACGACGCCTGGGTGCCGGGCAATCACGAACTGGATTTCGGTACCCGCCGACTGGTGGAGCTCATTGAGCAGATACAGGTGCCGGTGCTCAACGGCAATCTGACGCTGCACGGCAAACGGTTGCGCGCCTGGCGCATGTACAACTGCGGCGGTGCACGCGTAGCGGTGATCGGAATGAACAGCGGCTATCTGAAAAACTGGTTTCGCGAACCGCACACCGACGGCTTCGAGGTGACTACGGCAGCAGCGGCACTGGAAGATCTGATGCCGGAACTGACTTCTCTCGAACCGGATCTGATCGTGCTGGCCCTGCACCAGGGCCTGCTGGCAAACGATCCGCGCGGTGTCAATGAAGTCAATGACCTGACAACACGTTTCCCGGAGATCGACATCATCCTGGGCGGTCACACGCATCGAGATGTGGCGGGGATGCGCAGCGGCCGCGCCTGGTACGCACAGGCCGGATCCGGCGCTAAGTACCTGGCACGCATCGATGTACAGATTGACACTGAGCAGCACCGCCCGCTGATGATCAAATCGCGGTTGATTCCTTGTGCCGGAGAACCACGCGACGCCGCGGCACAACAGGCGGTGGCCGATCTGATCGGCCCTTTGACAGCGCTTGCGGAATCGCCGATCCGGCAATTGCCCGAGACCGTGTCATCGTACGGCCGCCCCGGTTCCGGCTGTGCCATGAGTGAACTTTACTGCCGTGCAATTGCGGAACGAACTGGTGCCCGCATCGTCTTTCAGGGGCGTCTGTCGAAAACGTCGTGGCCGGCGGACCAACCAGTTACCGAGCAGTTACTCTATGACGCCATTCCGTACGAGAACCAGATCGGCATTGCCATGCTGACAGCGGCCGAGGTCAAGATGGTACTGACGGAGCAGCTGCGGAATCGCGAAAGTTATGTATTCAACGGAATCTGGGGTGTGAAGGCGCAAGTCAGTGATGATTGGCAGACAGTGCGCGAACTGCAGTGGGACACACTGGCCGACGCCCGCGTACCGGTCGCCTTCCACAGCTATGCAGCAGCCGGCGGCGGCGGCCGTTTCCCGAAGCTGCGGACGCTACTGTCAACACCGGCGGTGCAGTACCGAACGACAGGACTGATGACGCGCGACATCGTCCGTGATCATCTCCGGAATTCATCCGAACCGGTGACGCCGACGGTTCATTGGCTTATGCGCGAACAGTAACGGTGCGGGGTTGATTTTTCATTAACGGACGCTAGTGTCTAACTCTCAGTCAACCACTACTATCAGAGGGATATAGCAATGACAGACGAGCAACATAAGCTCAACATCGGCCTGGCACAGATGCTGTGCGGCGGGGTCATCATGGACGTGACCACCAGGGACCAGGCATGCATCGCCGAGGACGCCGGAGCATCTTCGGTGATGGCGCTGGAGCGCGTGCCCTCGGACATCCGCAAACAGGGCGGCATTGCGCGCATGAGCGATCCCGAGATGATCCTGGCGATCAAGGATGCCGTTTCGATTCCGGTGATGGCAAAGGTGCGCATCGGACATTTCGTCGAGGCTCAGATTCTACAGGAGCTCGACATCGATTTCATCGACGAGAGCGAGGTGTTGTCACCGGCGGACGAAACCCATCACATCGACAAATGGCAGTTCAAGTCGCCGTTCGTCTGCGGTGCCACCAACCTGGGTGAGGCGCTGCGCCGGATTGGTGAAGGCGCCTCGATGATCCGCACGAAAGGCGAGGCAGGCACAGGGAACATTATCGAGGGTGTTCGACATTTGCGGACGATTCTTCGCGAGATGAAGCTCCTGACTCAACTCGACGAAGGAGACCTTTTCGCAGAGGCCAAACGGTTTCAAGCCCCGTTGCACGTTATCCAGGAAGTTGCGAAAACGGGCAAGCTGCCAGTGCCCAACTTTTCTGCGGGCGGCGTCGCGACGCCGGCAGACGCGGCGATGCTGATGCAGCTCGGTGCGGAAGCTGTGTTTGTCGGTTCCGGCATCTTCCGGTCGTCGGACCCGCAAGGGTTTGCGGGTGCGATCGTGCAGGCAGTGACGCATTTCCGCGATCCCGGAAAGCTTGTGGAAGTGTCGCGCAACCTTGGCACTCCGATGCCGAGTATAGGCGCGGGTCAACTGAGTGAAGAAGAAAAGTTCGAGCACCGCGGCTGGTAGTTGTGAGAACGCTGCATTGCGGGGATCGCAAATGAAGATTGGGATACTCGGTTTGCAAGGTTGCTGCGCCCCGCACGGACGCAAGTTCGCAACGCTTGGCGTCGACTGCCGCCGCGTCGTTTTTCCCGAAGACCTCACCGACATCGACGGACTGGTGATGCCGGGCGGCGAGAGTTCGACGATGTTAAAAGCCGCAACACCCGGCCTGTGGTCTGCAGTCAGTGATTTTTCTGAAGCCCGTCCGATCTGGGGTGTGTGCGCAGGCTGCATCCTTTTGGCGCGCCACGTCGACAATCCTTCGCAGGAATCACTCGGCCTGATGTCGATCGACGTGCGGCGCAATGCCTATGGTTCGCAGAACGACAGTTTCATCGACAATCTGGAATTGAATTTGACGGAGGTCGTCCACATCGAAGCAATCTTCATCCGGGCACCGCAGATCCTTCAGGTGGACGACGACGTCAAAGTGCTGGGGAAACACGGCGGGCATCCCGTGATGGTCGAGAGCCGCCAGCACCTGGCTACGACATTCCATCCGGAATTACACGAGAGCATGGCGGTGCATGAGTATTTCATAGGAAAAGTCATGCGCCACTCGGACGGGTGACTGTCCGGGATTGAGCCGTTTGAATTGGCCTCTTGCGGACAAAACAACGGCGCTGTATATTGTCGGCTCCTTTGCAACAAAATGTTTTTGTTGTTACCGGGACGGTAGCTCAGTCGGTAGAGCATCTGCCTTTTAAGCAGGGGGTCCCGGGTTCAAGCCCCGGCCGTCCCACCATTTATCTTCTCCGCGTATCATGCAGCCAACGACCAACGGCATCGTCACTCTGACGACCGACTTCGGCGTTCAGGATCTTTTCGTGGGTGTGGTGAAGGGGGTAATCCTCGGCATCAATCGCGTTGCGACTCTGGTCGATATCACGCATGGGATTCCGCCGCAGGACATCCCGACCGCAGCCCTGGTTGTAGATGCTGCATCCCGTTGTTTTCCACCGGGCACAGTGCACGTCGTCGTGGTCGATCCTGGCGTCGGCAGTGAACAGCGAAATATTGCCCTCGCCTGCCGTGGTCAATATTTCGTGGCGCCGGACAACGGTGTACTAACGGCAGTACTCGCGGACAACCCGGGCATTGCGGTGTCATTGGAAGAGACCGTCTTTTTTCGCAACCCGGCAAGTGCGACATTTCATGGCCGCGACATTTTCGCACCGGTGGCGGCTTATCTCAGCCGGGGCACGCCGCTGACATCTTTCGGCCCAACGGTTACGGGTCTTGTCTGTGCCGATCTGCCGCAGCCGACGGTATCGTCGACGGCAATTGACGGGCAGGTGCTGATGGTGGATCACTTCGGCAACCTGATCACGAACATCTGCAGCGCTGCATTGGGAGCACTTGGCGCCAATGTCCAGATCGCTATCGGGAGCGAGCGGATCGCAGGCATTCAACCGAGCTATGCACAGGCACCGCCGCAGGCGCTCTTGGCGGCGATCAACAGTTTCGAGGTGTTGGAGATCGCCGTGAACCAAGGTAACGCCGCCGAGCAATTGCAGGCAGGGGCAGGCACGCCGGTACGGGTCAAGATTTCTGCGGTGGGTGAATATTGAAGATCATGCGATATGCGAAAACGCTCAGCCGCACGGCAAGCGGTGTTGAATGCGACGCCAACAGGCCGTTGGCGAAGGAAGCGTTGCAGAGGCGTGAGGCAGGCAGGATCGGTGCGGAAAGTGTATATTTCGGTTGGCAAACAGGAGTAACGCCATGAGAACAGGACTTCTGGCAATCCGCGCTTGGTACAAGTACATCCCAACGGCTCTGACTCTGGGTAATTCGCTGTGCGGCTTCACCGCGATTCTTTGCTGTCTGCAGATCTATGCGCCGACCCAGGGGGAGGAAGTCCGGCAGCTCCTGGGCTTCCTGCATATGCGCGAACCCGAACCCGGCGACGAAGTCCGGCAGTTGCTGGCAGTGAGCGCATGGTTGATTGTCGGCGCAATGATTTTCGACATGCTCGACGGATGGACGGCTCGCTTGCTCAACGCACATTCCCCTTACGGCGTGCAGATGGATTCGCTGGCGGACATGGTGACCTTCGGCGTGGCACCGGCGGTGATGATTTCCGTGATGGCACACACCAACAAGCTGAACATCGTCCCCTACTTCTGGATTTGGCTGTTGTGCGCGATCTACCTCGCCTGCGCGGCGCTGCGTCTGGCGTTGTACAATGTCAAAGCCGCGGGAGAAGAAAAAACGGAAGACTTTCAGGGACTGCCATCACCGGGCGCAGCGGCGGCGGTTGCAAGTCTGGTTTTGCTGTACAGCGATCCGCAGACCGAACCGATCATCATGGTGTCGAAAATCCTGCCGTTCTACACCGGCGTCCTGGGGGTCCTCATGGTGTCGACGGTGCCGTACATGCATTTCGGCCGGTGGCTGGGCAGCAAGCAGAAGAATAAAGTCAAGATTTTCGTTCTGATCATGTTCTTTATCCTGTTCAACTGGAACTCTCGGCTGGTCGCGGCCGTAGCGATTAATATCTACGTGGTCTCCGGTCCGCTACGAGGGGTTTTCGGCTGGCTACGCCGATCATTCTTCACCGGGAAACCCGCCGCTGAGCAGACGGTCGACGGCTGACCGAAGGCCATGCAGATCGATGTGGCCAATGATCGGCAGGCCCAGCTCCAGTTGGAATCGACTCACTTCAACCCGGTGAAGCTGGTGTGTTCCCTTGGTGTGTATACAAGAGATTGGATGTCCGGCTGATTTTTTATAGTTACATTATTTTCTGCTTTTTTTTGCGCGGCGAACTGCAAGGAAAATGCCAGCAATGATACAGCTCCACTCACATTAAATGAGGGGGCGGCGGTGTTTGATATTATGGTTCAACTGTTGGTAATTGCGGGCGCGCTGGGCGATCAGATCAACCAACTAAAGTTCCATAGCGACATGCGCCGGTGCCGGATCAGGGACCGCCAGGCGGCGGGTCGGACTGGCTCCAGACCTCCACGTAGTTGGGATCGCCGCCATCAAATACATGTTTGTTGCGATCAACGTGACCGTCCAGATAGGTGATATTGGCGGTCGCGCCAGGATGCCGGAAGGCATACATCCAGCCGCGGTTCGTGATTCCCCAGGCCGTGTCGGCATTCCACTCGTAGTAATTGCCGACCCAGCCCCAGCCGGGCTCGTGCTTGTCCATGATCAGCGGCGCCGCGTCGGCGCCGCCGCCGGCGCCGCCGTTGTAGTAGGCGCCACTGCCGAAGCCACGACGGGATAGCAAAGTGTCGCCGTACCCGACGTAGTAGTTGTACTGGTTGATGCTCCAGTTCATCACGAAACTGCAGTGGTCGAGATCGCTGTCGTACGCCGTGGTCACCGGGTTCGGCTGCTTGCAGTTGTTGTCCGCGGTGCCAAAGACATGGCCGGCCTCCGCGGCGCAGCGGTACGCTGGCCAGCGCCGCTCGGTGTGGGCCCAGTCCGATGGTCCCGGCGTGGTCACGCCCCCATGCACTTCGCCTTCACCCAGGTAGCCCTCATTGCCCAGCGTCCGCCACCAGTAGTAGGTAAACGGGAAGAAGTCGTCATTGTCCTCGGCGAACATGGCAAAACCATAGTACACCTGGCGTTGATTATTGCGGCAGTCGGTCGCTGTACTGGTGGCCTTGGCTGCCTGCAGACTGGGAAGCAGTAACGACACCAGGATGGCAATTATGGCAATGACGACAAGCAGTTCAACGAGCGTGAATCCGGCGAACGCCCCCTGCGTCTGCCGCGACCGCCAAGGCCGGTTCGCGGTTGCGGCGGGCCTCGCCACGACACGGCTCACGCTCCGGGGCCCGGCCCCGGAGCGGCGGCAGCAGGATGGGGTGCCGTGAAATCTGGCCATGACCATGGAGTTGGCCATATGGAACCGTGCCGGCGAATTCAGGGTGTAACGAAACGACCAAATACCGCAAAAGTTAATGTGGCACCCATCTGAAGATCAAGTTCGAGGCGTACACAAATCATTATTATCGGTCCGGGCAGACGCCAGTCCCACCCGATGCGGAGGCGATATTCACAGAGAGCCTACACGGCGACTTTGACGACTACTTTGCTGACTTCGCAGGGGGTCCCGGCAGCGATCTGCGGCATATGCGCGTCCTGCGGGCCGAGGATAATGAAGGTGCTGGTCGGCATGGTCAAAAAGTCACCCTCCCCTTCCAGCAGCAGGTAGTCGTCTTTGTCTTCATACGCCTTGCTGACGGTCAGGCCATCGAGGTTCGCGTAGCCCATACGCTCGTTGCCGCTGACGACGTACTGCACGTCGATATACCGGCGATGCGCTTCCCACAGCCCCTTGCTCACATCTTTGGTGGTGTAGGCCTGCACCATGGCATAGATCTCGTCGCCGTCGATGTCGTAGCGGCCGAGTTCCATCCCGGCAAAATCGGTGTCCCGCAGATAAGCGAGGGCGGCAGTGATACGGGGCGCCACACCATCGTAGATTGCGGCATTGTCGATGTGGTCGATGATCATGATCCGGATTCTCCTTTGGCAGGTTGTAATGCCAACCTACAATTGACCGCGGCACATTGCAACGTCATGCGACTGGTGTACCTTTTCCTTTTGTTTTTACCGGAGACTGGGGCAGATGCCAGACACAGACGACAGTAAGATTAAGGACATTGTCATTCGGGCAATCGACGTTAAGCGCTACTACGGCAGCGGCGAGGCTGTGACCAAGGCGCTGGACGGTGTGACTCTGGACGTTTACCGCAGCGAATATCTCTCGATCATGGGGCCATCCGGCTCGGGCAAGTCAACCCTGTTCAACATGATCGGCGGAATCGACTCACCGACCGAGGGAATGGTGTTCATCGACGAAATCGACGTTGCCCAGCTCGACTCCTACGAACTGGCCTGGATGCGTTGTCACAAGATCGGCTACATCTTCCAGAGCTACAATATACTGCCGGTGCTGACGGCCCTTGAGAACATCACACTGCCGATGGTTTTTGCCGGGCTCTCGGCTGACGATGCACGTGACAAGGGCGCCGACATCCTCAAGATGGTCGGACTGGGTGAGCGCATCTTTCACCGCCCCTACGAAATGTCCGGCGGCCAGCAACAGCGCGTGGCGATCGCCCGGGCGATCGCCAACGACCCGGTCATCATCCTGGCAGACGAACCGACCGCCAACCTCGACGTCAACACCGGCAAGGAAATCATCGATCTGCTGCTTGAATTAAAGGAGTCCCGGGGCGTCACGATCATCTCCGCAACACATGACATGAAGATGCTGGACGTCTCTGACCGCATCCTGTGGATTCGAGACGGCCAAGTCGACCGTCTCGAAGAGCGCAAGGATCTGGATATCCACATCGGTCGTATCGAATGAGGCCAGCTACCTAATGCTTTCCAGCGGAAAAAAAACCGAGCAAATCGATCGTCGCCGCTCACTGGCAAGCATTCCGGTCCTCAACGACTGTGTGAGCCATACCATCGACGAGGACGGCCGGCTGCAGCTCACCATCGAGATCCAGCGGGGCAACGGTCTTCTCTCGCGGTTCCAGCCGCGGATCATGAAGAAGCGTGTGCGCCTCGATGAGCTCGGCGTCTTTGTCTTCGAGCAGATCGACGGTAAGCGCACGGTCAAGGCAATCATCGAGGCGTTCGCCCACCGATTCCGGACCGACCGGCGCGAGGCCGAACTCAGTGTCGCGGCTTTTCTCAAATCTCTGGCCCAGCGCCAGGTCATCTCCATTGCCGTCAAATAGCCGCATGATTCGTCATCTTATCATTCTTTTCACTCTGCTCTCGCCGCTGCCGTTGGCAACGGGCGCGGCAACGGTCTCCGACGTCGAGGGCTTCTTCAAAGACATCGGCCCGCGCAACGTCGGCAGCCCGGGCAACCTGCTGGTGGAGAAAAAGGTCGCAGAGATTTTCGCCGCCAGCGCGTTGGATGAAGATCATCACGGCGAGATCAACTTCACTGCGCCGTCCTTCCTTACGGGTGCGACACAACTGCAGATCGACGGTTTCGATCCGATCGACATCCTGCCGATGCACCCGACCATGGTGCGCCCCGGAAATTTCACAGAAAAGCAATTCGACGCCAGCCTGGTTTACCTGGGGCGCGGCAGTTACGATGACCTCGAAGCACTCAAAAGCCAACAACTGAACGACACGATCGCCGTGATGGAGTATGACTGTGGCGAGTCGTGGATGCGCTTCATGCGATTCGGCGTGCGCGGCTTCATCTTCATCGAGCCGGATCGTTACGACCTGATCGACAGCCAGCGCAAAATCTTCACCTCCGAAGTGGCCGTCCCACGGTTCTTCCTCGACGCTGTGACCGGTGACCGGCTGCGCCAGCGGTTGAAGGCTGCAACATCGCCATTGCCGTGCAAAGTGGAGGCAGAGCCGTCCCGCTGGAAAAATGTCGACATCCGCGATCTCTGGGTACTGGTGCCGGGCAGCAATGCGGACCTGCAGAAAGAAGTGATCGTCGTGACGGCGCCGATGGATTCGAACTGCATCGTGCCGTCCCTGGCCGAAGGCGGCCAGGCCGGCGCCAATCTGTACCTGCTGCTGGAATTGCTGGCCAGACTGACCGAGAAGCCGGCGGAGCGATCGGTGCTGCTGGTCGCGGTCAATGGGCATACACACGGGTTCATAGGCGAAAGAAAGTTGGCATGGCACCTGGTGCAGGATCCGCTGTCCGTCGAATCGA
Source organism: Lentisphaeria bacterium (assembly GCA_963580095.1). Lineage (GTDB taxonomy): Bacteria > Verrucomicrobiota > Lentisphaeria > JABSQK01 > CAJWLW01 > CAJWLW01. The sequence goes on from CAUZJQ010000053.1 coordinate 17,064, forward strand.
TCCGCAACATCATCGGCCGTGATATGCGGCTGCAGGAGTTGTATGTCAATGCGTACTCCAAGCTCACGCTCGACAGCATCAACAACCCTGATGACGCTGCGCTGCTGGTCGAAATGCGGACACTCGAGGACACATCAACCGGTACGCCGGTCGCCATCAAAGAGCCGATCGTAGCCCAGGCGAAGGTGGACGTCAATGGCCGCAAGGCGAATTTGATGCGTAAGATCCGCGGTATCAGCGACGATGATGAGCGCGAAAGACGCATCGCAGAATTGCGGGCAGAGAATCAGTCCTACATCAATGTTCTGATGTTGTTCAACAAAGTGAGGCCGCGTACTGAGCTGCGTGAACTCAGTGAAAAGGAATTCGAGATCCTGCGCGGCTACGTCAGCCAGATTATTCAGCGTAACAAGGTCTGGTTGGACCTCAATCGGCGCGAACTCGAGCGCGACAACGCCAACGGCAGGGTGCGAACGGCGCTGCAGGGCTGGCACGTCAAGGTTGTGCTTGGGCTCGACTTCACATGGGCCAACGACCGCGTCTGTCTGCTGACAGGGATAAATAGCCCGCAAAAAAAGGAGATCTGGTCTCGGCCGCTCGGGGCCATTACAACGAAGTCCGCTGTAAAGCTCGCGGCTGATCTGCAACTGGCGAAAAATCCGTTCATCGACACGATGACCATGCTGGGCGGGTTGACCGAGGATTACTATTCACCAGGGACGGTCAGCGGCTGCAACGCTTTTGCCACGGCTGCCGAGGTGGCAGCGTTCACCCTGCGCAATCCGTTCACGAATCCCGGCAGCAAGTTTTCCCCCGGCGACACTGTCGCGGCGCTACCGGCGGAAAATGTCGACGCCTTGCTCGATTACGTTCCCCGACTGCTTCGAGCGTTCCTCGACGACCCGGGGCTGACTACCGGCTGGGAGATCGAGAAGATCCCTATCGCCAGCAGGACTTTCGGGTCCCAGTTGAAGGCCTTCATGTTCGACGAATTCGCGGCATCCGTGCAGCCGGATCTGCCAGTGCCCAACAGCATCATCATGGTATTGCCGACACTCGAAAAGATTGGTTCGAATCCGATCAATCCAAGGCGTTCTGGAATCATCGACGGCGACGTTATTCAGGCCTACTTCCAGCTTACCGATGCGCGGGCTGTCGCCTTCATGGTCGGTCTCGCGAACAGCGTCCCGACACACGCCTACCATCTCGACGACGACTTCACCGAAGTTGATTACATCATCGACGCTGGTGAAGTACACGAGAAAGTCAACAGCAACCTCGACGAGGAAATCAAGCAAGACGACTCGATCGTGTTTGCTTTGATACCGTGCCGCGAATTTCCCCTCTATGAAAATAACGACACGTCGAGGATCGAATACACGCCGATCGGTGAAGTCGAGTTCATAGTCATCGACGGCAGGCGCAACACGCCGCCGCGAAGCTATGGCATCAGTGCCTGGGTAAACGCGAGATCCAGCAAGACCTTCGATACGAGCGTTAACCAGTCGCTGCCGGCACCGTACGCCGTCTACCTGCCGGACGGTGAGGTGCTGAAGCTGCTGACCGGGACGAAAACCATACGCCTGGTCAGGACCAACGCCAGCACCGAAGATCCCGAAGGTGTCGGGCTGACGAGGACGGACCAGCTCGAGCAGCCCGACTTCATGGCGGCCACGGCGCGTGACATGACACATCTTAACCGCCAGCGGCTCGAGAACCTGCGGGGCGTCACCAACGAACTGGCCGCAAACTATGTCACCCTCAGCGAAAAACAGCTGGCGCGGATGGATGCGGCAACGGCAGCGGCTGATCACAATGAGTATCTGCGTGCTGTCTACGGGGCCCTGGGTGCCGCCCGGAAGGGCTACGAGCGCATCTCCACGATGACCAATGACATGCTGATGGCAATCGTGTTTTACATGGCGCTGCTCTTGCCATTCTGCTTTTTTATGCAGAAACTCCTGTTCAAGTTCGTCCGGATCGAAGCGCAGATGGCAGCGTTCGCCGCGATGTTCGTCATGACGTTCATCGTCTTCCGCTTTGTGCATCCGGCCTTCCGCGTCGCTGAGGCGCCGGAGGCGATTTTCATTGCTTTCGTCATGGGTGCCCTTGGCGCTTTTGTCATTTTCATTCTGTACTCTCGGTTCGAAGGCGAGATGCAGCTGCTCTTTCAAACGTACAGCGGCATGGACACGGTCGAGGTCGGCGCCTCGACGGTCGGGCAAAAGGCGATGATGATCGGCGTCAACAACATGAAACGCCGCCGCGTACGTACCATATTGACGACGACGACGATCGTGCTGATCACCTTTACGATGCTGGCCTTTTCAAGCATCTCGAAAACGATGAGCCCGACAGTGGTGCCGATCGCCAAGCAGGCACCGTACACGGGTATCTACTTTCATTACCCCGGCAGCATTCGGCTCGACGAGCCGACGACTCAGACAATCGTAGACATGTTC
>CAUZJQ010000054.1:0-19266 GCA_963580095.1 Lentisphaeria bacterium
CCATTGACCGACTACAGTTTCCAGCCCGCCTCTCATCCGCCACCGACCCTGCGGAGCTTGCGAGACTGCCGAAGGCAACGTCGAGGGGGCCACCCATCGGACGCAGAAAGTTAGAATGCTATCGGGTGACGACAAATTACTGAATTTTACAGCTGGATTAATCGTCGACCCATCGCCTGTTCGATAGGGTTTCAAATCGTTCCATCCGGTCGTTGCCTAAAAAGATGACATAATGACGAGGTTCTCATTAGTCAAACTGCCGATCACTTGCATACCTTGACAGCGGTCGAAAAATTGCTGGCTGTTTCTGAAAAGCAATCCTGATTAGACCCACGACCAAGGAACAAGACATGAGAATCCAGCATTTCCTTCTTCTGGCAATTCTTGCCGCCGCCGCAAACGCGGCTGACCTGCGTGTCGCTCATCACAGCATCCGACAGGACCGCTCGGTGGTGTCTCCCGAAGAGTGGCAATGGAATGAAGGCTGGCCGCGGGTGCGGCAGTTCTTCCCGCGCTACTTCAAGCCGGCGGCAACGGCGCACATGTTCGTGCAGAACACTGGCGATACCGCGCTCGACATCACCGATGTCCGCTTCAACGGCAACCGATCGACGAAGTCTCTACGAAGGCGGACTATGCCGGCCCGGTGATCTGGTACCGCAGCAATCCGGAAGTGCTCGAACCGGGTCAGTTCGGGATGGTGTACGCGCGGTTACGGTCGGCTCTGGATCAGCCGATCACATTGACCGTGACCGCCGGCGGTGAGACTGTTTCGGCGGAGTTTCGCGACGACAACCTGGATCAGATCCGCTTCGGCTTCGTCGGGTTCAATGACAACATCGATCGAATCTACGCGTATGTCGAAAACTGGTCGGATGGGAAACTGAAACTCAACCGCGTCCGCCTCGACGGTCGGGACGTCACCAACCGCTGCGAATTCGTTAACCCGGATTTCGCGGCAGGCCCGGCCCTGATCGAACTGGCCCTGGAGAAGCCGCTGAATAACGGCAGTTTTCACGTCATCGAAGCTGCGACCGGTCAAGGGCCGGTCGCAGTCAGCCAGATCCGGGCTCGCGACAGCACTTACCGGCTGGGCGCCTGGGTCAGTGACCCGAACGAGTGTCATGCGAAATTCTTTAACACGATGTACATCCCCCACCAATATCCGAAAGAAGACGGCTGGTGGCAGGACAGCGCCGAACAGCGCCTGGGGTTGCTGAGGACCGGCAGCGGCTCGAATGAGAACACGGTGCGTCAGGTTGCGAAACTACCGGCTGACCAACTGATCTACACGAACATCGACGAACCAGACGCCCACGAACCCCCGCCGTTGCCGTATATGTCTCGTTGCGGCATCAATATCATGGCCAAGGTCGAACCGACCATGCGCATGCAGCGCCGGCTCGACAAGCGGCACGACACGACGTTCGTCTGCAACCGCACCTATGCACCGCTGAACTGGCTGATTTACGGCGAAGTGCCGGACATTTTTATCAGCGATTGCTACGTACCCAATCGCTGGATGGGCTACAGCTTGAAGGCCGTGTTTATGCAGATGCGGGCGATGAACGCTGCGGCGTCTCCGCGCCCCACCGACATGATGATCTGGGGATGCATGAACACCGGCTACCCGATGAAGCGTTCGCCGACCCCCGCGGAAAACGACATGACCGTGCACTACGCGGTCGCCGAGGGCGCCAAAGGGATCTACTACTTCTGCGACTGGAATTCCTATCCGCAAGTGTACGAGGGCGGGTACTTCATCGGCATGCGCAAGACCAACATGCTGTGGAAAAACATCGGGCGCATGAACGCCGAACTCACCCGCATCGCACCGTTGCTGAGCAAAGGGCACCCGTTCCAGATCGCCGAAACCGACAACCCACAGCTTTACGTGCGGTCGTTGCTCTGCGGCAAAGAAAATTTCGTTGTCGTCATGGTCAACAACAGCCACCAGCTCCACTCGCCGACCAACAACAGGGGTGCCCTGCAGCCGTTCATCTACCCGGTCAAAGACACGACAGTCAAGTTCGACTTGCCACCCTGGTTCACGGCGCGGTCCGTCGTCCGCGTCGCGTGGGACCAAGTCGCGCCGGTAAAGCTGAAAGGCCGTGGGCAGTTGCGCAGCATCAAAGTTGACGACGTGATGACGTCTCAGGTGCTGGTGATCTCGCAGGATGCGAACATCGCAGACAAGCTGGGCTTACCGGCGGATCGCATGGCGCTGTTCCTGAAATCAGAGAAGCCGACACTTGTGACCGACAATCCACCGTTCGCTGCAGCGAAGCGTCCCGGTACGACAATCACGTTGGACGCCGCGATATTGGCCAAGGGGGAGATAACGCTGGACCTGACGGCGAGCGCGACCATCGCGCGCGCTTCGAATATCAAAATCGACGGCGGCGAGCTGCGGCAAAAGCCGGGGGAATGGCTGGGCCTCTTCACGCCGAAGGACTGGCACGGTGATGCGGCGATTATCTTTTCAGTCGAGTCGGCCACGCCGCTCAAGAAGATCACGGCGGTGCTCGACAGCAGTACACCGAATATTGCGGCGTGCGCCAACAACAGTGTCGGGATCTCATTCGACGGGATCAACTTCCCCGAGGAGCGCAGTTTCAAGATGGAATGGCCCGGCCACGGCCAGCTGACCTACGAGCGGCTGGCAGACGCGGATAAACCGCTCAAGACCTTCCAGGTCAACGTCCGCCTGCGTGATCCCGGGATCGTGCATTCCGACGAAGCCACAAACTTGGCGAAAGCGCTGACGATCAAGTGGGAGTAGGCGCTCAACCTGTAGAGATTTGACCCACCTACCCGAGTACCTGGCCGGACGCGATCTATAGCCTACGGGTTGCCCCTGGCGATTTCGTCAGATGACGCCGGGATGTCGCTGCCGCGCCAACGCCTGGATCAGAAACGGATCGCCGTAGAGGCGAAGCCGCAACGGTTGATTCGTTTCTGAATCCAATTGTTATGCTCTGAACCTTAGGGCCGACACAGAAATAACTTGCGGTTTTTAGGGGAACTAAACCACCATCTTCCGTCGAAACTTACGGTCGCGGTGTCCTCGCCGTAGCTATGTCTAAGACTGCGGTGCCGCTCGGTCGTTTGTTCGGATTACTAAGGCCGCAATTCCGTATCGGAGATTATGACGATTCGAATATGCGAGCCGCGGTTTACTCTACGTTCGCACCAACCACGGCGGCCATCTGCATCATATTTATCGTTTCACCTTCCTTAAGATTCGTTAGATCAGTGAGCTTGCCCGATTTACTTGTCGATTTCGTATTCTTGAAGATGGTCAGCAATTTTGCATCTGCCACAATGAACTTTCCCGCGCCCTCAGCCTTCCCATTCTCGGTCTTTGTCTGAAGTCTGTTTGCCTTAATGTAGTCCCAAAGTTTTTTGGTGATCTCTGTTCTGGGAAGTTCTGTGGTTCCCAAAAACGCTGCCAATTCACTTTTTAGCTTTACCGGCTTATTGAGTCCTTTTGCTTCTGCCATCGTGTTTCCTCCGTTCGGTTTGATGTTTGATTTCTTTGGGGAGCCCCCCTTTTTCGATCTTCGTTCTGCCCCTGACGGCGAGTCAAGGGTTTTGTTGCATCATTTTTGGCCCCCGTTTAATACGATTTCTCTTGCTGACTAAGCCAATGACAATATTGCATTTCTTCATCTATTTGAGACGGCTTAGAACCAAAACAACTGTACACGCCCATAGGGCAAAAGAAGATCGCGCCCAGGATGGCGACAGACTGCAGAAGTTCACCGACTCCCAATGCTTCAAACCAGTCTTTCTTAAAGCTCCCATTCTCGGCCATCCTGAGGTTCTCCTTCCAATCCGGTTTTCGCGGGAAGCATAAACCCGTTTTAGGCTTATTCAAATCCCGCCGCCAGTAGCGCGCAATGCACGCACAACCCCGTGCGCCTGCAGGCGCACACCCTGTAGAGATTTACCCCACCTACCCGGGTGGCCTGACCTGACGCGATCTATAGCCTGCGGGTTGCCCCTGGCGATTTCGTCAGATGACAGCGTCAGTCGCGGGTCGTGATCGATGCCCAGCAGCGAACACCTACTGAATGCTGAGCCCTCCATCGATCATCAGGGAGTGGCCGTTGACATAGGACGCCGCGTCCGAACAAAGCCAGAGCACGGCGTTAGCGACTTCTTCGGGTTGCGTGATGCGTTGGGTGGGATATTGCGCCGTCAGTTCCGCAGCCAACTGTGTGTCCCCTTTCGTGTAGCGGTGCAGCATGGGTGTGTCGACGATGGCGGGACAGACCGCGTTGACACGAATTGACGATGACGCATATTCCAGTGCGGCCGTTTTTGTGAGCCCCAAGACACCGTGCTTGCTGGCCACGTAGGACGCCATGTTGGGCTGTCCCAAGACTCCCACCACCGAAGAACTGTTGACGATCGCTCCGCCGCCCTGCCGCATCATCGCGGCGATTTCGTATTTCATGCAGAGCCAAATTCCCTTGAGATTGATCGATATCACTCGATCCCAATCGTCTTCCTGGGCCTCGCCGATGGTGGCCATCTCACATTCGACGCCCGCATTGTTGAAGGCCGCGTCGAGGCGACCGTAACGGGTAAGGACTTCCTCGACCATGGCCTCGACGTCCGTGGCCGACGAGACATCACAACGCACGAAATGCGCCGTACCTCCCGACTGCTCGATCAGGCGCGTTGTCTGTTGTCCCTCGTCGGTGGCCACGTCGGCGACGACGACTTTGACGCCGTCCGCCGCGAATCGCTGGGCGGTCGCCCGCCCGATTCCAGCCGCCGCACCGGTGACCAAGGCTACTTTGCCGTCTATTTCGCTGTTCATTTCTGCACCTTAGAGTCAGACTCAATTTAACGGGATTGCAGGATGTCTAAATCATTACGACTTCAAGAGTTGGGGATTTCTCAAGTCGAGCGTCCGGCCAGGAACGTCTTATTGGACTGTCTACCATCGTCACTGATAAGAATTTTGTTTCTTGGCGATGGCAAACGGTACCGTCCAAGGCGGACTGTACAAGAAGCAGGCGGGTAGGACCTCCATACTTGTCATGCTAACAGTAAGGTCACCGAGGCGGCCGCGCGTCAGTGCGTTCCGCATTCGTGTGCACCGGCGTGGTTAAGGCCCGCTACTAAGCGACCGGGTTGTCGTCGTGCGATACTATAGGTTCGATCTTCGATTGCGTGAATTGCGTCCTTAAAATAAAAAAGTAGGTCTGACCCAGGTCTACCCCTAATCCCCCCCTAACTTTGGTGGGCGACACGTTCGCTGACAAGCGATTGGGGAGAACCACAGATGAACACGGATTGGGTTTGGTTATGAGGGATTTTCGAGACGGACAAACTCTCAAAATCTGTGTCCATCCGTGGTTCGCATTGGTTGCGGCCAACGGCCGCGCTAGGCTTTTCGTGGTATAAGCCATCTTCCCTCGCATTGTTTCCGGGCCACTGCATTGTTTTCCTGTGGTTTCCGCTATATTCATACCGGTACAATGGTAATTTTTAAGGTCAGACTTAATGAAGATCCGGCACAGATTCACGTTGATCGAACGACTCCCCTCCGGCGCACTCCGTTCGCTCCCTTCGACACGGCTCAGGGTCTGCGACAGGGTAAAAGCGCAATTTCGCTTCACGCTCATTGAGCTTTTAGTGGTGATCGCCATCATCGCCATTCTGGCGTCGATGCTGCTCCCGGCTCTGGGCAAGGCTAAAGATCGGGCCAAGCTCGTTTTGTGTATGGGCAATCATAAGCAGATAGCCTTGGCCGGCTTTCTGTACACGGCGGATAACAACACCCACTACCCGAACCACCATGGCAACCAATGGATCGGTCAGTTAGTGAATCCTACTACCAACCCTATTTGGGTGTCCGATATCACCGACCGCCCCCTAAACACCTATCTCGGCCTGAATGTGGACGGCATGCCGTGCGAGATCGGGCGCTGCCCATTCGACGTCCCCGGCAGCGGCTATCTTGGCAGCTCTTGGGGCCCCACCACCTATATCGAACAATGCGGCTCCTCCTATGGCGCCGCCGCGGGCGGAGGACGAATATGTAACGACCTGCACTCCTGCACGGTGACCGGCGTCATCACTCCGACCACCATGGTTTTTATGAGTAATCTCAGCGCGAGTAGTTACACCCATGAGTCGTGCATCTGGCCGGGCCAGGACGCCGATTGGGATCCGCACGACAACCGGAGGTATCCGTTCAGCTTTGTCGACGGGCACGTGGCCACCCATGAGGTGTTCATCGGCAAGGGTATTGCCAAGGATAACGGCGGCGCACCATCGTGGCTGGATGATTTTGACTACACCAACGGCGGCGGCCACCAAACCGGTGACTTCTCTTGTGGCACCCAGGCCATATACAAGTTCGGCACGGTCCCGTCCTGCCCGTAGTTGCGAAAAGGCTGTCCTTACTCGTGCCCGTGCCCGGACGGGTTGCAGGTCAATCTCGTGAATTCTTCGTCAGTCAGCTCAATCTCACCCGCCCTCATCGTGTCATCCATTTGCTGTGGCGAGTTGGGGCTGGCAATCGGAAATACACGGAAGTTGTGATGTATCATCCAGGCAAGCGCCACCTGATTAGCGCTGCAGCCCTTCTCCCCGGCAAGCTCGACGGCCGCTCTGCGCCTGCTGTAGCTCAGATCATTTCCGTACCTGGCCGACAGGCCGGGGCTGGGAAAGTCGGGCGAATCGAAATCAAGCCCGTCATACTTCCTGGCGAAGAAGCCACATCCCTGCGAGCTGTATCCGGCGACAGGGGTGCCCGTCTCAACATGGTACTGGAGCATATCGGGATCCATATACAGCATGTCAATATGACCAGGTCGATGGACTGAATGAGTTGCCCTGGCAAAAGACCAACCCACCTGGCTGGCAACAAACCCCGGGAGCCCGAGTGCGACAGCCGCCTCTGATGCCTCTTTCTGGCGTCGGATGCTCCAGTTGGAACAGCCGATCGCCGTGAGCCGGCCGGCCGCAACATGCTCGGCGAGCATCCCAAGTATCTCCCCGGCGGGAATGGATGGCTCATCGGTATGAAGCCAATACATGTCAATCGAATCGCTCTTCAGCCGCTCAAGGCTCTCAGAGATATGAGCGTTGATATCTTCGGCATTCATGCGACAGACGCCGGTGTCCAGATCAGGATGCCCACCTTTCGTGCCGACCGCGATGGTCTGGCGCATCCCCGTCTTCTCGAGCCATTCACCGATCACCTTTTCACTGTTGCCGTAGCCCCCGTTGTAGCCGGCGGTATCCCACGCTCCGTAGACGTGGGCGGTGTCGACAAACGTGCCTCCCAGTTCTACAAACCTGTCGAGGAGCCGGAACGAATCTGATGGTGAAATCTCCGAACCGTAACTGCCGGTCCCCAGGTAGATGGCACTCAATCGTTTTTCAATGTTCGGCAATTCAGCATATTTCACAATTCTTGCTATCCTCCGCTCGGCGTCCACTGGCGCTGCGTTTTTTCTGCTAAAAAGACAGGCAATTTATAATCCCAGCGTTCTGACAGGACGAAATTACATGCACAGGTTTGCCCCACGATGTTTTCATCATTCCCTCTTTGTTGTTAACGCCCATACCTCGACGCCATGCGCCGCGCATAGCCCGGAAACGTATTCGAGCTTCTGCTGTTCGGCGCCGAAAATATTGTAGTACGCACTGATTAAAGCAAGTACCGGCTGCTGCCCGGTCACGTCGCCGTAGTGCAGCGCCTGGCCGATGCGATTTTAACGGGTGTAGAAACCCGGACCTCTTCGCCGATTTACATCAGGCTCGACGGCGTTTTCGAAAGCATCAACACCCACGATCGAATGGGTACAACGGGCGTGGCAGTGACTGAAAATCCAACTGCGCTGCCGCGCCGCTCATCCGTCCTCGCTCAAAGTCCGGGAATAATGACCGCCATAGATATCCGTAACGATCGTTGGAAACTCTTTTACGGGTGAGCCGCTCCTGCACGCGGCGTCTCGTGGCCGAGTACGCCGAAGTGGTGGAGCACATTTTTCAGCAAGTCCGACCAGCGCGGGTCGACGGCCAATGGCCAACCTGCCGCAATCGACGAGGCGCTGAAGACGCGGCCGCCATCGGGACGTTCCCAGTAAATCAGCTCACAAGCCGCGTCACGCCCCTGGCAGAACTCCGCGGGTCGGTAGCGATGATAGTAGTCAAACCAGCCGCTATGTTGACCGGCGCATTCCCAATCGACGACACCCGCCGCCAGTACCTCTATTTTCGGCGGGTCCGTCAACGCAGCCGGCGCACCTTCGGGATGCGGCGCGCTCACATGCATCAGTGTCGATACCCGCACGTCGCCCTCGTGGCCGAGGACCTGTCGCTGCGGATTGTCCGGATCGAAGCCGAAATGATCGCCATTCTCCAGCCCAACCCGATGCGGTGTTTGAAAGAGAAAATGATCCGCTTTGCTGACCCGAAACGGTCCGATGCCGATCGCGCCGATACCGCTGTACGACATGAACTCAACACCCAGCAGCTCCCAGAGGGGAAAACCGCAGTCGCGTGGCACTCCGCCGCGTTTGCCGTCATGACTGTGCCAGCACTCACCGCGCTGATCCGCTCGCAACTGTGCGCCCCAGCCGTCCGCTTTGCGACATTCCATGACGCCATTGTCGACATCGAAGCTCACGCGCCAGTAGTTGGTGTTGCCGGAAAGGCAGATGACGTCGCCGCCCGCCTGCAGGAACCGGCGGATCCGTTCGTATTGTTCGATCGACCAATATTCGTTGTGCCCGACAATAAACAGAACCTGGTACCCATCGAGCAATTCCGGGTCATCAAACAAGTCAAAATCGGTGATGGCGTCGGCTGTGTAGCCTTCGTGCTCAAGCCAAACGGCAGCAAAACGATCCGCGCGACAAAGGTGGCTATAGTCGAGTGTGAGATCGTAGTCGAGGGTATAGGGGCCGGCCGCCGGCCACGGCATACGCATGCCCATCTGGTAGGTCGGTTGCCCGCCGCGGTGGTGCCGGTACCAGCAATACGCGGCTTTTGGGTCCGCCGGGTCCGCCGCGTAGCCCTTGTTGTCTATCGACGCCTTGATACCCGGCCATGAGGGACAGAACGGGGATCCCGAATACGCTTTCCAGGTGTTCGTCGAATAAAGAAATGCGATCGGCGCTTTGGCGGCGCCGGCGGCTTTCCTGACGACGAAGAGCGCGTGACAAAGCCGCTCTTCGCCGTTGACGTCGAAGCGAATTCGTGCTGCGTAGGCACCGGACTGCGCATCGTCGGGCAGCCGGTAGTCGAACGTCGGTAGCCAGCCACAGTCGTACAGGTCGTCCGACGCCAACCGGAGTCCATGACCGCGGCTTGGGTCTTTCGCCGGCTCATAGGCAGCAAAACGGGGCACGTCGGCAGCGAAGGAAGGACCGCCGATCATCCACGTCGCGTAGTTGATGATCCGGGCATCGCGCCGATGCCGGCTGCAATCGCGAACCAGATCTCCCTTCTCTTCAGCCAACGGCCAGCAGGCCAACAAATCGTCCGGCGTCGGCACGACCAGCGCCCTGCCCGCAAACCGTTCGACGATCTCGGTGCCGGACAGCAGGCGACCATGAATGGCCGGCAACGAAATATCGGCGTCGAGAAAACCGTCGGCGACACCGCCGCGGCCGAATGCGCCGAGACGCAACGGCGCGCTTCCGAGGACGATTTCAGCCGGTGCCTGCCACTGCCCGATGCACCCGCCATCAACGAACATCTCGACGGTCCTGCCGTTCACTGTCGCCACGAGATGGTGCCACTGTGCCGGCGGCATCGTAAAGCCATCGTCGTCCTTTTCGCCGGGGCCGGTCAGCACACCCGGTCCGCTACGAAACAGGCTGTGCCCGATGCAGAACAACACGGCGCGGTCCTCGTCAACGAGCAAGCCGAAGCCGTTCTCCTCATCGCTGTCAAACTGGGTGATGATCCCCTGGCGGTCGGAGACGTTCCACAGCCGGACCCAGCATTCCAGGGTCATCGTTGCCGTGTCCGCGGCTGCGAGTCCCTGCGCCACGTGGAGGTACGAGCCCGGGTAGATCGATTGAACCGCCGGGGCATCGACCTGCCACGCCGCCAGCACGTCATCCTCGGCCGGGCTGTCGACATCCGGGCCGAGGCGACAAACCTGAAATTCGTAGGGCGTGTCGCTGCTGACATAGAACCGGATCGTCTCGCCGGCAGCCACGCTCATCGGATCGGTGTAGGCATGCACGCCGGCGAGAGGTATCGGCCGGTGCGGGGGATGGTTTGTTTCTACGGGTCTGGTCATTGCAACTATGGATTTGAACCACGGATGGACACGGATCAACACGGATCAGATTGCTATTGAGGGATCTGCACGGCACGAAAGCTCTTAATATCTGTGTCCATCTGTGTCCATCTGTGGTTCTTCTTTTTTTGGTGTAGTTCTTGAGCGATCAGCGCCTATTCACCCGCCGTCATTCAACCCGTACATCTTTCGCACGTTCTGCGTATCGCCGGTTTCGGTCTGCCTGATCATGAGTTCGGGTACGGGCAGGCAGCTGTACAGCTCCGGTTTTTCGCGGACGAAACCCTCACCATAGGCGACCCGCACAACATTGCCGATACTGCCCAGGTCTATCAACATGCGGCGACGGGCCCATCGCTCGTCATGTCCCTGGCTTTCGAAACAGGCCTCCGCCTCGACCCGCTTCTCGTACCACGCGTCCGTCAACTCCACGACAAAGTCGAGCCTGCTCATGTCGAACGCCTGTCCGGGCCAGTAGGTCTGGGCCACCTGATGCGGTTGCGCCTTCGAGCCCGGGCGCGGCAACTGGGCGCGCGCCTTCGCTTCGGCCGCAGCGTTGCCGACCTCAGTATGGTCGGTACGCCAGGTCATCGGCCGACTCCAGTCGGTGAACGGGCTTTCGGTGAGCATGACATGCGGTCGTACGTCGAGGATGACTTCGGCGATGCGATCGATCGACTCGGGTTGTTCGGTGAGCAGAAACGGCTGATCCTCGAACCCGAGGACGCGCACATCGGTGATGCCGAAGACCGCGGCGGCATTCTTTAGATCGCCCTGCTTCTGCTCGATGTATTCTTCCGGGGAGGCGTTGACGATGACAGGGTCGCGCTCCGCCTCCGGCTTGCGCAGCTCCTCCATCCACTCTTCGCGATGGGTGCTGCCGCCGTGGGTCACCACGCACAGGGTGACGTTGTCGCCGCGCTCGACGTGTATACCAAGCGTCCCTCCGAACCAGGTAAAGTCGTGGGGATGCGCGCACACTGCCAGTATGTTCAACTTTCGATCAGCCATGATTCCGCTCCTGTTTGGGCGATTGTATCTTGTCGATTGCTATCGGTTGTGTTCGGTTGCGGTCGATACCCGCAAGGGAAATGCCGCGGATCGCGGTCGACAAGACAAACATAGAGTTCAGTCGAACCCCAATCACCGTCTCTCAATCTTCCAGCCGCACCCGCAGCATACGTACTGCAGACACCGGCCTGGCGTTCCAGTTTTCGATGTAGTTCTGGGCGTCGTAGACGACGATCACCGTCCGCGGTCCGTCCGTTTCCAGCGCCAGATAATCGCTCGAATCCCAGTGCCGGTCTCCCGGTCCGTGGCGGCGCTGGATTCGCTGGTCCTCCGGCACACCCATCAGCGCCTGCGTCTCCTTTTCGAATGCCGTAAGATCCAGCATCCCCTGCCATTGCGTGCCGGTGCCGGACGGGTCAAAGATGATATGTTTGCCGGGCCTGCCGTAGCTCATTACCAGCGTGCCGTCCTCGAGCACTTTCGCGCGGGGCCAGACGCTGGCAGGCATGTGATCCGAATCGATGAGGCGCATCGGCTCCGGCGTCGTCCAGGTTTGCCCGTCATCGCTCGACCACATGTGATGCAGCACCGCCTTTTCAAGGTCCATAGTGACACCATCATAGCGCATCGCGACGTACAGGCGGCCGTCCCGCAACCGCACCATTGTTGCTTCGTTCGGATCGGCGCCCAGCTCGTCACCGTTCGCAGTGATTCCGGTCTCGGTCCACGTTCTGCCGTTATCCGCCGATTCAATCGTAAAGATCGTGTCGTGACCGTCGGCGCTGTCCTTATGGCGGCCGTAACCGAGCGCCAGCAAGCGACCGTCATCCAGCGTGATTGCCGTGGTCACGTCGAGTCCGGCGATCAGGATTTCGTCCTCCGTCATGTCGTCCCGGCCGTGCAGCGCGTTCCAAAGCGGCCACCAGTGGTGCGTCGGGTAACCGGAAGTAGATGCGGCGAGCGGCGAGCGCTTGATCGACGGCAGGTGCATGCGCACGAAGTCGCGTACCGGCTGGTCACCGAGGCGATCGGGAAAACTCCAGGCACCCCGGAACACCGCATCGGCCGGGGCAGCCGGATCGCTGATACCGACGGCATCAAGTTCGAACAGTTCGTGGTCCGCAAGGCTGTGCGAAAAGGCGTGACGAGGAACGTTCGATTCCGGCTCGCCCCAGGTATGACCGTTGTCCGCCGACCGCATATGCATGCTCGGCGCAAAAGCGGCGTCGCCCCCCCAATTGATCCAAAGGATCAGGCTGCTGTCCGTGTGCCGTAGAAGCTGCGGAAACCAACGCTCGGCGAAGCGCACGCTATGTATTGTTACAGGTCGATTGACGGGTACAAGTTTCATCCTTCATCCTTCATTTTCAGCTTCTCGTTTACCAACGTTGAAACCTGACATCACCGGCAACCGCTAATTTCGCGCGCGCCTCCCGCCAGGCATCGGCCCAGGCGCGATGGTCAGTCAGGATCGACGCCGGGCTTTCACGGCTGCGGGCGACGAAGCCGGGAAACCACGGACGCCCCGTAGCGTGCCCGATCGGGCTGTACCGCAAGTCCACACTCCAGCGCACGCTATTGCTCTGGTTCGGCAGGGACGCGTGGGCCGTGCGGCGGTGAAAAATCAGCACATCGCCAACGTCCATCGGCAATGCTATGGCTTTGCTTTCGTCGACCTCTCCGGCCGACAAACTGATATTCATAAACATCATGTCGTGGTGCAGCAACGGTCCCTGGTGGCTGCCGGGAATAACCAGCAGACATCCGGTTTCCTCGTTCACCGGGGTCAGCGGAAACCAGACCGAGAGGATGCGGGAATCGTCCGCCTCCGGCAGCAGCACGCCGAGGTCCTGGTGCCAGTTGGTGGCGCCGGCAAGAGCGGTGCCCTTACTGCTGTCAGTGAGCTTGTGTTCCGGCAACTTGAACCGGGTGTGCTGGACCGGCACGGAGTAGATCTCCGGTCCGATGATCGCCTCAACCGCGTCGAGCGATGCGTTGTTACGCAACAAATCGAAGACGGCGGGACCAAGATGGATCGGCGTGTCCTGGGTGACACCGGCCTGCGGCAGGGAAAAGTCCAGCGTCTGCTGGCACGTGCCCCCCGTCGCCACCATCAACCAGGACATCTTCTCGTCGATCCCGGCGTCGCGCGACGGCGGGTCATCGGCAGCTGCAGTGGCGATGAGCCGGTCGATCAGGTCATGATACTCGCTAACGAAGGGGCGGAGGTCGCGGTCCGGGTCGAGCAACGACCGCAGTATGACATATCCGTCAGATTCAAGCGCGCTGATATCGTCTTGTGTAATCACAATACAACTACTTTACCGCGTGGCAGCTTGATCGTCTTCCCATCGACTACTGTATCACGTTTTTTGTCGTTGATGTTGATCAGCAGCCGGGTGATCTCGCCGTTGCGTTCCCAGGCTGTACAGCGAATGTCGGTGGTGTCGCCATCGACTATCACGAGGCGCGGCAGTTGCGGCATCACGTCATCGAGCCCGACACGTTTCCACGGCAGTTCACCGGCCGATCCGATGCCGGTTTCTGTCTGTATCCACGCCGGGCCCGTCCCGGTTCCAACGACTGAGACGCCCGCGATCGCCGCCTCACGCAGCGCCTGAATCGTTGACGCTGCGAGGATCAGGCAGTCCGGTACCAGGATGTGGCTGTAGATAGCGCGCCCGAGCTTTATATGACCATCGGCGATCGTCGATCTCGAGAGGTCCGCTTCGTCGATAAAATGGACGCCGCTCTGCTGGTCCAGGCAACGCCGGAGAAGTTCCACGAGCTGGTCACGCCAGCCATCGCCAACCTCGAGGGCATCGACTGACAGAGCAGCATAGCTGCGAATCGGCCAGAGAATCGCGACGGGCGCGATCTGAGCAGCGTCACGGATGGCCGACTGCAGGTCCGCCAGCTCGCGGCCCAGCTCGACCATGCCAGGCCAGTGATCGCTTTGCGGCCCCCAGTCCGGCGGCGCGTCATAGAGCCGTTCCCCCTCGACGCTGTTGAAAGCGCCATGGATGACGTGCGTCGTCACGCCCATGACCAACTGCCAGCGCAGGACTAACGCCGCGATCTCGACGTTGCTGTCGAGGCCGCTGCAGGCGAGCGTCTCGCTCATCACGCCCGGCCGGTTGTTCTGCTGCGCCGACGATGTCGCACTGACGACGCCGATGTTGAGCAGGGCATGGTGCCGATCGCCAACAGCGGGAACAATCAGGTCGATCCCGGGGATTGTGAAATAAGGAAAACAGGAAAACAGGTTCGAGACGCTGACCGCCTGCTGCGGCGGATCGTCCTCGGGGCTGATGTGTCCGGTCAGGGCGATACCATGGTCGTGGCACCAGTCGGACACCGGTTTCAGCCAGACCTCACGGAACCGATGCCCGCACCATTCGCGATAATCCAGGCGCGTCTTCATCAGCTCCGGATCCAGTCGCGGCGAATACAGGTGCCAGAGCCGCGGCAACAGGTCGTAGCCATACGTCGCCGCAAAGTCTTCGGCGATCCCGGCGGTCCACGGGGTGGATCCGAAGTATTTGGGTTCATCGGTGAAGATCGCAGGAATCGTGTTGCCGAACCATTGGCCGACACTTTCATAGTACCGGTCATGGGTGCGGCGGATGAATTCCTGTGCCAGTTCCGGATTTAACAAATCCGGCAGCTGATCGCCGTAGACCGCACCCTTGCCGCAGGGGCGCGCAACATAGGCATGCAGAACATAGCCGGCTGGAAGCTCAGGAATCTTCAGGGCGAATTCCGGGGTGAAAGTATCGCTGCGGATGCAATCGTAGGCCGGGATGCACGGGTAATAATGCGAGCTGTTGGCGTCTTCAAAAACCATCCATTCGCGTCGGACCGTTCCGACCCGTGCGGTGAAGTCAAGAACATCCCCGTCGGCGATTGCCGAGCCTTGGCCACCATCAGATTCGCGCACCGCACCGCACCACAGCAGCTCGCCGATCGGAAATCCGAAGAGTTCACCCGTTTGCAGATCCGGATCAACAATGTGCTGATAGATCGCGCGAGCCTGCCGGTTCGGGTTTTCGTGCGTCAGGATGCCGCCACAGGCGCCGCTCGGGTACGGGTCCTCGTCGTAGAGCCAGGCGGCGAGTCCCTTGGCGGCGCAGCGTTCGACAATGTGGCGGATCATATCGAACCAGTCCGCACCGCCGTAGGGCATGAGCCCACCAGGGCGGGCATGGAGAACGACACCCGCAGCAGCGCTCTCGGCAAAGGCGTCAACAAAGGCGTCGAGCTTGCCGGTCTCACACGCATCGTTGAGAAACCAGAACCAGACGACTCCAGGTTTGTGAAAGAGATCAGGCATTTTCTTCAGATTTGCTCGCCGATTTTGATGCGCAGGGGATTTCTAAGGATAACTGTGGAACCTGCCACGCGAACCTGCAATCGTCTACCGACCATTATTAGTAATTTTAGCTTGCAATTGGCTGTCCGTTTTTCACACCCGTATTTTTTTGCGAAAACAACCACTATCACAGGGGGAATTCCGAGATGAAGACAACAAGAGCTCTCATGTTGCACGGGTATCGATCCGGACACGCTCGACTCGCTCCAGTCTACTTGTTCTGAGAGTGCATCCACCATGCGGATCGGATCATCCGCAGCGATACGCTCATCCAAGCTTGTCGGGAACAGGGTGAGTTGTGCGCGCGAGTGACGCTTGGTCCCAGTGCATGTTTTTATCCATGGTCTTCCGTGATCTGGCTGCGATTGATGATAACGTGAGCGTGGAAATCTAGCACCGGCGAGCTATATATCATGTCGTGGGTAAATCGACAGCCCCTTTAGCGTGTCTTTACCGCTGATGCGTAGACGCTGTGAAAGACACGCTGCAGCGTGAACTCCAACAAATCCCGACGTTCTCCAACCTGACTCCTGACTCCACCATGACTCAATTCCTTGCCGGTGCCGCGCAGCGCGACTTGATGCCGACACCCGATCAGATCGACAACACGCTGCACTCCACCATGAAGCTCAGCTTCGATCCCCTGGGCAGCCCGCTGCGTGCCAAGGCAGTGGCGTTGTCTCACGGCGACACGAACGGGATCCTTATCGTTCTGGACTTCGTTCTTTTACCGCGAGAGCACAGTGATCCGCTGCGCCAGACGATCGCCACTGAGCTGGATCTGCAGATGGACGACATCGTCATCAGCAGCACGCACAGCCACTCGACACCGCGCGCCGAACCGATGGGCGGGCCACAACCCGTCTACGAGCTCGTCTGTCGACAGACGACGGAAGTCGCTGCCGCGGCGTGGGAAGCCCGGCAGCCGGCACGGCTCGGCCACGACCGGACGTTTGCCGTCGGCGCCTCGTTCAACCAGCGCAAACCGCTGCCGAAAGGGGGCGGCGACTGGCCGGCATGCGCCCGGGTCAAGTTCGCCAGGGATTTCCGGGAAGCGCTGGCAACCGGCCGGCCGATCGACCCGCGCGTGAGCGTGCTGCGAATCGACGATGCCTCGGGACAGCCGATTGCCGGGTGGGTGCGTTTTTCGGCGCACCCGGCCTGCGTCATTTTCGACACACCAATATCGGCGGAGTACCCGGGCTACATGACGGATCAAATGAGCGAGGAGTTCGCGAACGGCGCGCCTATGCTGTTCGGCTACGGCGCCTCCGGCGACGTGAACTGTCTGCCGATGTTCGGGACCGAGGAGGACACCCGCAACCTGGGCCTCCAGCTCGCAGCGCTGGCCGGCCCGGTCTTCGCCGGTATCGAAACGAAGGAACTGCAGCGATTCACAAGCCGCACGGGGACCATCGAATTACCGCTCGATCCACCACCGCCGATCGAGCAGCTCGACAGCGAGATCGCCGAGGTCGAGGCGTACATCCAGGCAGTGGAGAACGATCCAACCCTGGCATGGGTGCTCGATGTCAACTTCAAACCTGAGTGGCGCACCGAGCTCAAACAGGGCGCGGCGCGGCCACTGGCGGAATGGGCGCGCCGGTTGAAGGCAGCATTGGAATCGGGGCGCACCTTCCCGGACGCGTGGCCGATCTCGGCTACGGCATGGACTCTCGACGATCTTGCGATCATCTTCAACAGCGGCGAACCGTTTACGGAACTGAGCCTGGAGCTGGCGGCCCGCAGCCCGCTGGCGGAAACCCTGCTCATTTCCATGACCAACGGCACGGAAGGATACATCGGGACGGACGAGGACAAACGTCGCGGCGGCTATGAAATGAATACCAGCAACCGGTATTCGATGCTGGAGCACGGGTGTCGTCCCCTGCCGTTCGCCTTTGGCGCCGGGGATCGGCTTATAGAAGGCTGCCTGGAACTGCTGACGACGTAGCCTCCGCAAGAGGATCCGTCATCTACTTCTGCATTGTGCGTTCGCCGTTCGCTATCTCAAGGTCTTCCGTCAACGTCACGCGTATGCCCTGATGAAGGCTGTCGGGATTCGAATTACTCATTGGGAATGGCGTGTTTTGGGGGCAATTCCGCTGGCGATCGGCAACTCTGAAACCCCGTGGAATGACGCGCGCAGAGGCGCATCCGACCTCGTAAAGATTGAGGCTTCGCTCCGCGCCGCGATCGTCAGCAGGTGTCGAGACTCTCCAAGGGTATCGTTCACCAGTACACGTCGTGGCCGCCGATGCCGGCACACTCGTGATAGTCGAAAGGGCCTTCACTGTTCAGATCCAAATCGGCGTTGCTGCGCCACTTGACGTGGCCGTCGAGGTAGAGCGTATTGCCGCCGTAGATATCACCGGGCAGGCTGTCACCATGGCTGTGAGGCGCAACACTGGGTTGGAAGTACGGGCCGGTGCCGGCTGACGTCCAATTGCCGGCGACACGGATATTCTTGTCGGCGCCAAGCACCATCTCCGACGGGTCGGACTCCGCTATCCCCCGGGGCGAACTTGTCACATTTTCCGGCTCGTTACAGCCCGCCTCGAGGTCGTGGAGATTTGCCAGATAAAGATGCTCGATGATATAGTGATCGCCCTTGGGGTTTCCCTCCCACCACCAGGTGTGAAAGCCGAACGCATGCCAGCTCGAGGTTGTGAACAAAGCGGCGGTGTCCCCCGGATTCGTCGCGATTTCCCCATCTGGCCGGTAGCGCCTGAGGTTCGGACAACCCATCTCTTCGAAATCGTAGCTGTACTCGTCTCTGAGCATCAGGTAGGTCGGCTCGGCGAGGCGATCGACGTAGGCCGGATCGGCACCGCCCCAGACGTCATCCCACTGCTTGAAGAATTTCGCATCGTTCGCTGCGGCGTAGGAATGCAGGGCGACGCCGAACTGACGCAGATTGCTCATGCACACAACCTGGCGCGCTTTCTCCTTGGCGCGAGACAACGCCGGCAGCAGCATCGATACGAGGATGGCGATGACGGTGATGACCACCAGCAATTCTATCAGCGTGAAACGGTGTCCGGTCTGTACCATGGCCTTCCCCTGCGTGTCAGCCTCATGGTCGACATATATTTTCTGATACATTATACAACGGTGCCAAGTATCTGCCTGCAGACTGTTTTTGTCAAACCGAACCGTGACGGTAGTGCGCTGTGTTCCCCCACACAAAAAAAAACACGGAGTCTCCGGACTCCGTGTTTTTTCAAGGTCAACATGTCAATCGGTTTTACTGATTGAGTTTGACGTCGATGGCAGCCTGGATTCCGGCGCCGATATCGCAAGCCGGCTCCCAGATATTGGTGCTGATCATCAGCGAATTGACAATGACCGTGGCAGCATCCGTAAGTTCCTGGCTACTGGTCGGCAGGGCCTCGCTCAGAATTGTGCAGGCCAGATTGACTGCGGCATTAGCGACGTCGTCGCACGGCGTGCACCGCGCATAGCCTGGAAACGTATTCGAGCTGCTGCTGTTGATGGGCGGCTACGGGCTGGAGGGTATGCCATAGCGGTATATTGCGGACGTGCCACAAGCCCCCATGCCGGTCTGATGTCCGCCGCCGTTGGTGAAATCTATTTC